>NZ_JBFBDP010000010.1:187975-260567 GCF_040701585.1 Streptomyces sp. NPDC093801
CCGAACTCGGCTTCGGTCATGGCGCGCTTCTTGCCGCCGGTGACCTGCCAGACGGTGGGGTCGCCCTGGGCGAGGACCATCGTGCCGTCGGCGGGGGCGGTCCTGGCGGCGGCCGCGTGCAGCCACTCACCCGGGACGACCTCCAGAGGGCGCTTGTCGTAGCCGAGGCCGGTGAAGTCGGCGTAGGACAGCGTGACGGCCTTGCCGCCCGCCATCACGTAGACGGTGGGGTCGGCGGCGCTCTTGACGATCGTGCCGTTGACCAGCTGCTTGGCGGCCGCGGCGGCCAGCCAGCTGGTCGGGACGCCCATCTCGGCGCGCTGGTCGTACCCGTTGGCCGTCCACTCCGGGGCGGAGATGTGCACGGCGGTGCCGTTGACTATCACGTAGCGGTTCGGGTCCTTGCCCGACTGGTCCAGGACCACGGTGCCGTTGGCCGGGGCCTTGGCGGCGGCGGCCTGCAGCCAGGCGGTCGGGACGCCCATGTCCGGGAGGGTGTCGTACCCGTTGGCGGTCCAGTCGTCGGCGCCGATGTGCAGGGCCGCGCCGCCGATGATCACGTACCGGCCGGCGCCGCCGGCCTGGTCGTGTACGACCGTACCGGCGGGCGGGGTGCTCGCCAGGCCGTTGAACGCCGCGTCCTCGATCAGCACGATCCTGGCGAGGTCGTAGTGGTCGGGCGTGACGTCGGAGCCCGCGACCGGGATGCCGGCGCCCTTGACCATCACCTTCACGGCCGGGCCGTTCGGGGACTTCACGAGGGTGCCGTCGGCGAGCGAGGCCGGGCTCGGGTAGGAGGGGCCCGACGGGTACGGGTCGGCGTGGTCGTAGGCCAGGCCGGCGGCCGCGCCGCAGCTGCCCCAGGCGCCCGCACCCTGGCCGGCGAGGATCTTCTCGGCGGTGAGGATCTGCTGCTGCTTGGTCGCCTGGTGAGGGTAGGAGGCGTACCGGGTGCCGCCGTACGCGTCCCAGGTGCTCTTCAGTATCTGGAGGCCGCCGTAGTAGCCGTTGCCGGTGTTGATGCTCCAGTTGTCGGTGCTCTCGCAGTGCGCGACCTTGTCCCAGGTGGAGACGGACGCGGCCGAGGCGGTGGTGCTCGCGGCGAGCGGGGCGGCGATGGCGAGGAGGGCGGTGGCGGCGGCGAGCAGTACGGACTTCTTGCGGGCGGCGGAGCGCATGACGGTGTCCCTCGGGGTGTCTGTGGCGGCGGGGCGGAGGCTGCGGGGCGGCGGGCCGCCGGAGGCCCGTGCCGCCCGGCCGGTGGGGGCCGGGCGGCACGGGGTGTTGCTCAGGAGGTGCTCCGGCGGTGTGCCGGGGATGTTCCGGGGGAGCGTCAGGCGGTCGGCAGGGGGGCCGGCGCCGGGGTCGGCTGGACGGTCGGCAGGGAGGCGACGAGGGCGGCCGGGACGCTGACGACCTGGTCGAAGGAGGCCTTGCCGGGGCCGAACTCGGCTTCGGTCATGGCGCGCTTCTTGCCGCCGGTGACCTGCCAGACGGTGGGGTCGCCCTGGGCGAGGACCATCGTGCCGTCGGCGGGGACCGCCTTGGCGACGGCGGAGGCCAGCCACTCGGCCGGCAGCGTCTCCAGGGGGCGCTTGTCGTAGCCGAGGCCGGTGAAGTCGGCGTAGGACAGCGTGACGGCCTTGCCGCCCGCCATCACGTAGACGGTGGGGTCGGAGGCGTTCTTGACGATGGTGCCGTCGGCCAGCTGCTTGCTGACGGCGCCGGCGAGCCAGGCGCCGGGGACGCCCATCTCGGGACGCTGGTTGTAGCCGTTGGCCGTCCACTCGGCGGCGGAGATGTGCACGGCGGTGCCGTTGACCACCACGTAGCGGTTCGGGTCGGTGGTCGACTGGTCCATGACCACGGTGCCGTTGGCCGGGGCCTTGGCGGCGGCGGCCTTCAGCCACTCGCCGGGGACGCCCATGAGGGTCATCTCGTTGTAGCCGTCGGCCGTCCACTCCGCGGCCGAGATGTGCAGGGCGCCGCCCTCGACCATCACGTAGCGGGCCGGGTCCTTGCCCGTCTGGTCCATGACCACCACGCCGGTGGTGATCTGGCGCTGCGCGGCGGTCTTCAGCCAGGCGGTCGGGACGCCCATGTCCGGGCGGTTGTTGTAGCCGGCGGCGGTCCAGTCCTCGGCGCCGATCTTCAGGGCGGCTCCGTCGATGATCACGTAGCGTTCGGCGCCGCCCGCCTGGTCGTGCACCACGGTGCCGGCCGGCGGGGCGCTCGCCAGGGAGCGGAAGGCCGAGTCGTCGATGAGGACGATCTTGCTGAGGTCGTACTTGTCCGGCGCGACGTCGGAGCCCGCCACGGGGACGCCGGCGCCCTTGACCATGACCTTCACCTCGGGCCCGTTCGGCGACTTGACGAGGGTGCCGTCCGCGAGGGAGGACGGGGCCGGGTAGGAGGGCTTGGTGGTGCCGGCCGGGGAGATGTAGCCGCTGATCCGCTGGCCCCAGGGGGAGGAGCCGACCTGCCACTCGTCGGTGCTGTTGGTGCTGACGTGGCCCGGGTAGCCGCCCTGGTTGCCGCCGGTGATGGTGACCCAGTTGCCGGAGACGGCGGTGACGATGGCCACGTGGTCGTCGGCGTAGCTGCCGCCGTGGTTGTAGACGACGGCGTCGCCGACGTGGGGGGTGTTCGAGAGGGTGCCGTTCTTGACGCCGTAGTCGTAGAAGCTGTCGGCCATGTCGTTCAGCGTGGACAGGCCGGTGACCCCGTTGCGGGCCCAGACCCAGCCGGCGAAGTCGGCGCACCAGGCGTGGGTTCTCTGGCCGTTGTAGCAGCTGCTGTTCTGGTTGGGTCCGCCGACGTAACCACCGTGGGCGCAGGCGCCGTTGCCGTTCTCGGCGCGGGCCGTGGCGGCGATGCCGTCGGTGAGTGCCGAGGCGCTGGCCGGCGAGGCGAAGATCATGGTGGCGGCGGTCGCGGCGAGGGCCGAGGTGGAGGCGACGCGGATGGCGGTGGCCTTGGGGTTCTTGGGCATGGCTGAACTCCTGCGGGCGTGAAGAGACGTGTGGTGGCGCCGCGGGATGCCGCGGGCGGGCCCGTTCGGGGGCCGGAAGGGGTGGGGCTGTGCACCGTGGTGGCGGTGGGACGGCTGCCCTGCAGGAACAGCGGTCGGTGGGCCGGGCGGTCGGTGGCCGGGAAGGCGCTAGGGGGTGAGCAGCGGGCTCAGGTGGTAGGCGCGGCCCGCTCCGGTGCCGAGGACGGCCTTGAGGAGGCGGGTCGCCTTCCGGTGGGCCTGGTCGTCGTCCTCGGCGCGGACGAAGAGGGCCACGCTCAGGCCCGTCGGCAGCGGGCGCACCCGTACGTGTTCGAGGGCGTGCTCCGGACCCGCGTGGGCCCACAGGGCGTCCTGGAGGAGGCTCGCCCCGCTCTCGGTACCCGGTGCCCCGGTGTGGCTGAGGAGGGGCAGTCGGACGAGGAGCATGCCGGTCAGTCCCAGCTGATGACGTCAGTGCGGGCGGTGCGGGCGGTGCGGGCGGCGCAGGCGTGGATGCGGTGGAGCGGAGCGGTTTTCGACATGGCGGTGCCCCCTGACGGCTGGTGCTGGTGGACCCGGAAGGCGGACGTCCGGGCCTCGGGGGCGAGTCCCGCCCCTGCGGCCCCGGCTTCGGGTTCCGTTCCCGCCGCCGTTCCGGTGATCACCATCCTGCTGCCCGCGGAAGACGCGCGGAAGGGGGTCGGCCCGGCACCAAGAGGTCAGTCACCTTGGTGACAGCGGTCCCGCGGCGTCAGGAGTAGCGCTCGCGCAGGCGGTACTTGAGGACCTTGCGCAGGGCGTCGTTGCGGGGCAGGGCGTCGACCAGCTCCAGCTGCTCGGGGAGCTTGTACGGGGAAAGGCCCTGGGAGCGGAGGTAGGCAGTCACCTGGGGGAGGGTCAGCGGGGCGGCGCCCGCGGGCTGCTCGACCACGGCGCAGACGCGCTCGCCGCGTTCCTCGTCCGGGAGGCCGATGACGGCGACGTCGCCGACCGCGGGGAGCTGGTGGAGGAGGTCCTCGATCTCCTTCGCCGAGATGTTCTCGCCCTTGCGGATGATCACGTCCTTGCTGCGTCCGGTGAGGACCAGGTGGCCGGAGGGGGTGAGGTGGCCGAGGTCGCCGGTGATCAGGTAGCCGTCGGCGTCGAAGACCCCGGCGGTGTCCTTCCGGCCGAGGTAGCCCTGGCAGACCGCCTCGCCGCGCAGCCGGACCTCGCCGTCCGTGCCGGCGGGCAGGGGGGTGCCGTCGGGGGTGGTGATGCGGATCGACATGCCCTCCGGGGGGCGGCCCTCGGTGGTGGCGAGGTTCTCGGGGGTGTCGTCCGGGGAGCCCATGGTGATCATCGGGACCTCGGTCATGCCGTACCCGTGGGTGAGCTGGCAGCCCAGCTCGCGCACCACCGCGTGGTAGATCTCCGGCGGCTTGGGGGCGCCGCCGCCCGCGAGCAGGCGCAGGCTCGGGATGAGGGGCGCGGCCGGGTCCTTGCGCTGCTCGGCCAGGAACATGGAGTAGAAGGCGGTGGAGCCGCCGGCGATGGTGACCCCGTGGCGGCGGTAGCCGTCCAGGGCGCCGGGCATGGCGAACTTCTCGAAGAGCACCGCCGGGAACCCGTAGAGCAGCAGCATCACCGTGTAGTCGGGCCCGGCGATGTGCGCGTACGGGAAGGCCATCGAGCCGACGTCGGACGGGGTCAGGCACAGGGCGTGGGCGAGGCAGGAGCCGCCCGCGATCAGGGAGCGGTCGGTGTGCAGGACGCCCTTGGGGTCGGAGGTGGTGCCGGAGGTCCAGTAGATCCAGCGGACGGAGGTCCCGTCGGAGGGCGGCGGGGGCAGGACGGCCGGGTCGCCGTCGGGGAGGTCCGCGTACGCCTCGAACACCCCGCGCGCGCCGAGGCGGGTGGCCATCGCGGTGTGGTCGAAGCCGCGCCAGGTGCCGGGGACGGCGAAGTGCTCGGCCCCGGACTCGCGCAGAGCGAAGGCGACCTCGCGGTCGCGGTAGAAGGGGATCACGGGCGACTGGACGGCGCCGAGGCGGGCGAGGGCGGCCGACAGCAGGACCGTCTCGATGCGGGTCGGGAGCTGCCAGGCGACGACGGTGCCGGGGCGCACGCCCCTGCCGTACAGGCCGGCGGCGACGCGTTCGGCGCGGTCGCGCAGGGCGCCGAAGGTGAGGGTGCGGTCGGCGGCGGGCCGCTCGGCGGCCTCGATGAGCACCGGGGCGTGGGGGGTGAGGGCGGCGCGGCGGGCGATCAGCTCCCAGAGGGTGCGGGAGCGGCCGAGTTCCGTGGCGACGGCCTTCGCCGTTCCGTCCGCAGCCGTTCCGTCCGTCGCCGTTCCGTCCGTCGCCGTTCCGTCCGTCGTCGTCATCGCGGACCTCCCCCTGGGCGTGCCGGCGCGCGGCCAGCTGACGGTTAGTCAGATCAAGGGCAGAGCGTAGGGCGCCGGCGCTTGTCGGTCCAGGGGTGGCGGGGCTAGCTTGTTTCTGACGATCCATCAGATTGGGGAGCGCGCACATGGCACTGGAACTGCCTCGGATCATCAGCGTCGACGACCACGTGATCGAGCCCGCCCACCTCTTCGACGTGTGGCTGCCCGCGAAGTACCGCGACCGCGGCCCCAAGGCCCTCACCGCCGGCATCGGCGAGCTGGAGTACACCGGCGGCAAGTACGTGATCTCCATGGACCCCGACGGCCCGCCGACCGACTGGTGGATCTACGAGGACCTGAAGTTCCCGTACAAGCGCAACATCGCCGCCGTCGGCTTCGACCGCGACGACATGACCCTGGAGGGCATCACCCGCGAGGAGATGCGCCGCGGCTGCTGGGACCCCGGGGCGCGGCTCCTCGACATGGACCTCAACCACGTCGAGGCCTCCCTCTGCTTCCCCACCTTCCCCCGCTTCTGCGGACAGACCTTCGCCGAGGCCCACGACAAGGAGGTCGCCCTCGCCTGCGTGCGCGCCTACAACGACTGGATGGTCGAGGAGTGGTGCGGCGACAGCGGGGGCCGGCTGATCCCGCTGTGCATCATCCCGCTGTGGGACATCGACCTGGCCGTCGCCGAGATCCGCCGCAACGCCGCCCGCGGCGTGCGCGCCGTGACCTTCTCCGAGATCCCCACCCACCTCGGGCTGCCGTCCATCCACTCCGGCTACTGGGACCCCTTCTTCGCCGTCTGCCAGGAGACCGGCACGGTCGTCAACATGCACATCGGGTCCTCGTCGCAGATGCCCGCCGCCTCCCCCGACGCCCCGCCCGCCGTCCAGGCCTCGCTGAGCTTCAACAACGCCATGGCCTCGATGATGGACTTCCTCTTCAGCGGGGTCCTGGTGAAGTTCCCGGCGCTGAAGCTCGCCTACAGCGAGGGCCAGATGGGCTGGATCCCGTACGCCCTCGAACGGGCCGACGACGTCTGGCAGGAGCACCGCGCCTGGGGCGGGGTCCGCGGCCTGATCCCCGAGCCGCCGTCCACGTACTACTACCGGCAGATCTACTGCTGCTTCTTCCGCGACAAGCACGGCATCGCCTCGCTTGACGCCGTAGGCCGCGACAACGCCACCTTCGAGACCGACTACCCGCACGTGGACTCGACCTTCCCGCACACCAAGGAGGTCGCCCTCGACCACGTGGAGGGCCTGGACGACGAGACCGTGTACAAGCTGATGCGCGGCAACGCCATCCGCATGCTCGGCCTGGACCTCGTCTGATGGACCTGGCCCACTCGGAGGAGGAACGGGAGTTCCGGGCCCGGCTGCGGGAATGGCTCGCCAAGGTGCTGCCCGAACTGCCGCCCAGGCCCTCGCCGGACGACTGGCCGGGCCGCCGCGCCTACGACCTGGGCTGGCAGCGCCGGCTGTACGACGCCGGGTACGCGGGCCTGCACTGGCCGGTCGACGCCGGCGGGCGCGGCGCCACCCCGACCCAGCACCTGCTCTTCCTGGAGGAGACCGAGCGCGCCGGCGCCCCCTACGTCGGCGCGAACTTCGTCGGCCTGCTGCACGCCGGACCGACGATCGCCGCCGAGGGCACCGCGGAGCAGCGGGCGCGCTGGCTGCCGCCCGTGCTGCGCGGGGACGAGGTGTGGTGCCAGGGGTTCAGCGAACCGGGCGCCGGTTCCGACCTGGCGGCGCTGCGGACGAAGGCCGTGCGGGACGGGGACGCGTACGTGGTCACCGGCTCCAAGATCTGGACCTCGCACGCGGAGGTGGCCGACTGGTGCGAGCTGCTGGTGCGCACCGACCCGGCCGCGCCGAAGCACCGGGGGATCTCCTGGCTGGCCCTGCCGATGGACGCGCCCGGCGTCACGGTCCGGCCGCTGCGCACCCTCGCGGGATCGGCCGAGTTCGCGGAGGTGTTCCTGGACGAGGTGCGGGTGCCGGTCGCCAACCGGGTCGGTGCCGAGAACGACGGCTGGCGGGTCACGATGGTGACCCTCTCCTTCGAGCGGGGCACCGCCTTCGTCGGCGAGGTCGTCGCCTGCCGCCGGACCCTGGGCGCGCTGGCGCGGGCGGCGAAGGCCGACGGCCGCTGGGACGACCCCGTGCTGCGGCGCCGGCTGGGCCGCCTGCACGGGGAGTTCGGCGCGCTGTGGCGGCTCACGCAGTGGAACGTCAGCGAGGCGCAGGGCTCGGAGGGGGTCCCCGGCGTCGGGGGCAGCGTCTTCAAGCTGGCGTACTCGCACGCACGGCAGGAGCTGTACGACGCGGCGGCGGAGGTGCTGGGGGCCGGCGCCCTGTCCCTGGAGGAGGAGTGGACGCTGGAGCGGCTCTCGTCGCTCTCGTACACGATCGCGGCGGGCACCTCCCAGATCCAGCGGAACATCGTCGCCGAGCGGATCCTCGGCCTGCCGAAGGGGCGGTGAGCGGTCGTGGACTTCCGGCTGACGGAGGACCAGCGGGACCTGCGGGCGGGCGTCCGCGACCTGCTCGCGGGGCGGTACGGGCGGGAGGCGCTGCGGGAGTCGGTGTCCCGCGGCAGGTCCGTGGACCGGGGGCTGTGGCGGGAGCTGGGCGGGGCGGGGTTCTTCTCGCTGCGGCTCCCCGAGTCCGAGGGAGGGGTCGGGCTGGGCCTGCCGGAGGCGGTGCTCGTCTTCGAGGAGGCCGGGCGGGCCCTGGTGCCCGGGCCGCTGGTGGCGACGCACCTGGCGGCCGGCGTGGTCCCCGGGGCGGCTGAGGGCTCGGCGGTGGTGACGGCCTTCGACCTGGGCGGGCCGCTGGTGGCGCACCTGGGGGAGGCGGACGCGGTGCTCGGGCTGGCGGGGCCGCCGCCCGCCGGCGAGGCGGTCCGCTCGGTGGACCCGCTGACCCCGCTGTGGCGCTCCGCCGGGGCGCCGCCCGCCGGGTTCCGGGAGGAGGGGGCGCTGCTGACGGCGGCGCTCCAACTGGGCAGCGCACTGCGGACGGTGGAGCTGGCGGTGCGGTACGCGGGGGAGCGCGAGCAGTTCGGGCGGCCGATCGGGGGCTTCCAGGCGGTCAAGCACCTGTGCGCGGGGATGCTGGTGCGCGCCGAGGTGGCCCGTACGGCGGTGTACGCGGCGGCCGTGACGGGTGACGCGGCCGAGATCGCGGCGGCGAAGCTCCTCGCGGACGAGGCGGCGGTGCGCGGCGCGCGGGACTGCCTCCAGGTCCACGGCGGGATGGGCTTCACCTGGGAGGCGGACGTGCACCTGCACCTGAAGCGGGCCTGGGTGCGGGCGGAGCAGTGGCGTACGGCGGCGGAGGCCGAGGAACTCCTGGCGTCCCGCCTGGGGGAGGAGGCGGAGGCGGATCGCCGGGGGCCGAGGGCATAGCAGGCTGTCACGGAAGGGCACGGGGGCAACAACGCGGGACTCATGTCCGATTACAGAGAGTTGATATCGGTTTGTGTCCTGCGCCCTCCCCGATACGGCCCGGAGGCGGGGGCGTGCCACGGTACGCTCCCACGATGCGAGTGGTTGAGCGGCACGGGCGGCATGGGCGTCGCACAGTATGCACCACGCCTACTCCTTCGCGCTGGAATATGCCCGAAGCGCTTGTTGTGGTGACTGTATGTCAACCATGCTGCTCGGCAAGGGGATCACGTTCGGTGATCCCGTCCTGTCGCGAGGCGAAGTGTCCGCCGGTTCGGATGGTGTGAGCGGTGCAGGTGCTTCAGGTGCAGCTGGAGGTAGGACCGGACCCCGCCGAGGTCGGCCGGGCGCGCCGGTGGGCGCGTTCCCGGCTGGCGGGGTCGGGGATAGGGGACGACGAACCGCTCGCGGAGACGCTGATCCTGCTGATCTCCGAGCTGGTCACGAACGCGGTCGTGCACACGGGCTGTCCGGCCGTGCTGCGGATGCTCCTCGGGGGGCCGGGCGTACGGGTGGAGGTCGCCGACGCGAGCGACCGCGCCCCGGCCCGCCGGCAGGCCGGCGGCGACGACACGGGCGGGCGCGGCCTGGAGCTGGTGGACGGTCTCGCGGACCGGTGGGGCTGGCAGCGCGAGGGCGCGGGCAAACGCATCTGGTGCGAGATCGACCGCGCGGCGGCGCAGGCGCCGGCGGCCCCGGCGGGGTCCGCGAAAAAAGTCGTGCTGAAGCGGGAACCGCGCGTGTACCTCTAACGAGGTGTTGACGGTTCGTCACGGGTTGATCACCCTGGTGGTGAGCGATTCGTCGCGAGGGGACGCCAAGGGTCCTGTGCCTTGACGAGTGCGGGTCGTGGGGTGGCGGCTGCCGTGCCGCGCTCGGGGCGTGCACGAACGCACGCCGCCACCCGCAGGTTCCCTCCCGCGGCACGTCAGTCCCGGGCGTCCCGTGCACCTGTCCACCGGACTTCGGCGTCGCTGCCGCCGGTGCGGAGCCAGTGTTCCAGGGACGGGCCCGCCAGGGAGCGGGACGTGCCGGCGGGGGTGGTGAGGGTGGCCGGTCCGGTGAGGGTGCCGGTCAGGCCCGTGACGACCGTGGTGTCGTCCAGGGTCACTTCGAAGGTGTTCTCGCCGAGCCGCGCTCCGGTGAGGTCCGCGCCGCGCAGGTCGGTGTGCAGGAGGGTCGCGCCCAGCAGGCGGGCGCCGCGCAGGCGCGCGCCGCGGGCGTCGGCGCCGTAGAGGTCGGTGCGGGTGAGGTCGGCGCCGTCCAGGACCGTGCCGCGCAGGTCGGCGCCGTCCAGGTCCGCCCGGACGAAGCAGGCGCCGGTGGCGTCGGCGCCGGTGAGGTCCGCCGCCTGGAGGTGGCTGCGGTGGAAGTCGGTGCCGGCGAGGCGGGTGCGGGCCAGGCCGGCGGCGCAGAGGAGGGAGGAGGAGAGGTCGGCCCCCGACAGGTCGGCTCCGCTGAGGTCGAGGGAGGAGAGGTCGACTCCGCCGGGTCGGCCCCCGGCCCCGTCCTCCACCCACTTCCACAGCCAGTGCGCCGCCTCCGGGTCGACGGGCAGCAGTACGCGCCAGGGGAGGACGGCCGGGCGGCGGTGCCGGTACCAGGGGGTGCTCGACGGGTCGGCGCCGAGCTCCTCGCCGGCGTCGTCGACCGTCAGTTCGCGGAAGCGGGCGTCGAGGGTGGCGACGGCGGTGCGTACGGGGCCGGGGAGGGCGGGGAGCGCGGCTTCCAGGCGGTCGCGGGCGTCCAGGTCCGCGCGGTACAGGTCGGCGTCGTACCAGCGTGCGGGGGGCCAGCCGGCGGCCATGCGGGAGATCAGGGCCTCCCAGGGGTGGAGGAGGCTCCGGTGTTCGCCCAGGGCGTCCGCGACGGGGGTCCGGGGCGGCACGCCGTGGACGACGGAGGGCAGTCCCTCCACCTCGGCCTCGGGGAAGGCGGCGAGCCCGGCCTGGGTGGCGTACACGCGGAACCAGGGCTGGTCCTTCGCGATGTCGAGGTCCTCGATGGCCGCGTAGGTGGCCCAGCCCTGAGGCAGGAGCACCTTCCGGATCCACGGCTCCCTGCCCCACTCGACCAGCACCGGCGTCCCCGACTCCCGTGCCAGGACGGCGGCGAGCTCCTCGGGGGCGGGGGGTGCGGCGACCGCCGGGGTGGCGTAGACGTGCACCATGCCGCGGAGGTCGCCGGCGCGGAGGACCTCGTACTCGCAGGTGACCAGGGCGGTGTCCCGGTTCCGGCCGTCGACCGTCCCCTCCGGGGCCACGTCCACCCGCGCCGCGGGCACCCCGAACCCCTGGGCGAGGGCCCTGGCCAGGGCGTCCGCTGCGGGCGCGGCGGCCGTGAGGAATCCGTACGCCGTCCCGTTCATCGCCGCCGCTCCGTCGTCATCCGTCCAGGATGTCAGCCGCGGGGCGTCGGCCCGTACCGGTTTTCGATGCCCGCGACGACGAGGGCGAGGCCTTCCTCGAAGCCCGTGTCGTAGTCCTGGAAGAGGTCCGCTCCGGCGCCGGCGGCGAGGGGGTAGTCGGCGAGGCGTTCGGCGCGTTCGGCGACGTCGAAGCCTTCGCGGCGCTCGCCCGGGAGGGGTTCGACGCCCTGTTCCTCCGTGACGAAGCCGAGGGTGAAGAAGTACGCCGTGGTGGTGGCGCGGACGGCCTGCGGGAGCGTGAAGCCGGCCTCGGTGAGGGCGCGGAGGCCGGCCTCCATCCCGGCCGCGTGCTCGGTGCCGGTGAAGCGGGAGCCGCTGAACACCTTCGCGCCGTCGCGGTAGCGGAGCAGGGCGGTGCGCAGGCCGCGGTTGGCGGTCAGGAGGTGGTCCTGCCAGGAGGGGCCGGGGGCGAGGGGGGAGTCCGCCGTCATCCGGCGGTACATCTCCGTGGCCATCTCGTCGAGGAGTTCCTGCTTGTTCTTGAAGTGCCAGTAGAGGGCGGGCGCCTGGACGTCCAGCTCCTTGGCGATCGCGCGCAGGCTCAGGCCGTCGAGGCCGACCTCGTTGAGGAGCCGCAGGGAGGTGTCGACCGCCTGCTTCTTGTCCAGCTTCGGGGATCTGCGAGTAGCCACGCTTGACAGTTTAACAGCGTTAAGTGCATGGTTCGGGAGTTGGAACTTAACGCTGTTAAGGAGAGTGGTCGTCATGGACGCGGACGTGGACGTGCTGGTCGTCGGGGCCGGTGCCGCCGGGCTGGCGCTCGGGGTCGACCTCGCGCGGCGGGGCGTACGGGCCCTGGTCGTGGAGCGGGACGGGCGGCTCTTCCCCGGGTCCCGCGGCAAGGGGATCCAGCCGCGGACGATGGAGGTCTTCGACGACCTCGGGGTCGGCGACGCCGTCCGGGCGGCGGGCGGTCCGTACCCGGCCGGGATGATCTGGCGGGCCGGCGAGCGGCTCGGCGAGCACGCGATGTGGGACGAGACGGAGCCGGAGGAGGGCTCGCCGTACCGCGAGCCCTGGATGGTGCCGCAGTGGCGCACCCAGGAGGTCCTCTTCACCCGGCTCGGCGAGCTCGGCGGGCGGGTCGCCTTCGGGCGGGAGCTGGTCGCGATCGTGCAGGACGGGGACGGCGTGACGGCCGGGTTCGCCGACGGCGGGCCGGTGCGGGCGAGGTACGCCGTCGCCGCCGACGGCGGGCGGTCCACGGTGCGGCGGCTGCTCGGGATCGGGATGACCGGCGAGACCGTCGACCCGGACCCCGTCCTGGTGGCCGACGTGCGCATCAGCGGACTCGACCGCGACCACTGGCACATCTTCCCGCCGGCGGACGGCGAGGGCTTCCTCGCCGTCTGCCCGCTCGCCGGGACGGAGGACTTCCAGGTCGCCGCGCAGATGGCGGCGGAGGACGGCCGTACGGTCGACCTCTCCCTGGAGGGGCTGCGGGCGGTCGTCGCCGCCCGGTCGCACCTGGATCCGGCCGCGGTGACGGAGGTCCGCTGGGCCTCCGACTTCCGGCCGCGGGCGGCGCTGGCCGACCGGTTCCGGGAGGGCCGGGTCTTCCTCGCCGGGGACGCCGCGCACGTCCACTCGCCGGCCGGCGGACAGGGGCTCAACACCAGCGTGCAGGACGCGTACAACCTGGGCTGGAAGCTGGCCGTGGTGCTGAGCGGCGCCGCGCCGGAGTCGCTGCTCGGCACGTACGAGGCCGAGCGGCGGCCCGTCGCCGCCGACATGCTCGGCCTGTCCACCCGGATCCACCGCGGCCAGGCCCGCCGCGGCGCCGCCACGCAGCAGCTCGGCCTCGGCTACCGCGGCTCCTCCCTGGCGGTGGAGACCCGTACGGACCTCCCCGCCGGAGCCCTGCGCGCCGGCGACCGGGCCCCGGACGGGGCGTGGGAGGGCGCGCGGCTCTTCGACGCCTTCCGGGGGCCGCACTGGACCCTGCTGCTGGTGGGTGAGGTCCCCCCGGCGGAGCTGCCGGGGGCGCGGACGGTGCGGATCCCGTCGTACGGGGCGTACGGCGACGGGGCGTTCCTCGTGCGGCCGGACGGCTACGTGGGCTGGGCGGGGGAGACGGCGGAGGGGGTCGCCCCGTACGCGGCCGGTGTCGGCGTCGGGGTCGGCTGAGGGGCCGGCGGCTTCCCGGCACGGCGGTGGAGGCCGTCGTCCTCCAGCCGGACCTCGAAGGAGTTCTCCTGCGCGACCGCGTGACTGAAGTCCCCGCCCCGGAAGTCGACCCGAAGGCTGCCTCTGCGCCGGCGGGCCGGTGAACTGGCGGCGCAGGTCGCGGCCGAACAGTTCGTCCCTCCGCTCGCCCCGCAGGGCCCGCCGCCTGGGGAGGGGGCCCCGGCCGCCCTCCGCGGTGCAGTACGTGGTCCGGCCGTCGGCGTCGAGGGCGTCGAGGACGGCGCCGCCGAGGAGCGTGTCGGGCGGGTTGCCGCCGCAGGCCGCCGCGGTGCCGAGGCGCAGGCTCACGCCCGTCAGGTCGATGGAACTGCGTCGAGGTCGAGCGTCTGCGGACTGGCGCGGGCTAGCGGCGCCAGAACAGGTGGTGGGTGACCCCGCTCGGGCTGGGGACCACGTCCCTGTGGAAGCGGTCGAGGAGTTCGTCCGGGGAATCCCACAGGCGCAGGCCGGAGCCGATGTCCACCGGCGAGACCGCGATGTGGAGGGTGTCGACCAGGTCCGCGTCAAGGAACTCGCGGACGGTGGTCACCCCGCCGCCGAGGCGGACGTCCTTGCCCTGCGCGGCCTCGCGCGCCCGGTCCAGGACGGTCGCCGGGTCGGCGTCGACGAAGTGGAAGGTGGTGTCGGAGAGGGTGAGGGAGGGGCGCGGGTGGTGGGTCATGACGAACACCGGGGTGCGGAAAGGAGGTTCGCCGCCCCACCAGCCCTGCCAGTCGGCGTGGTCCTCCCACGGGCCGCGGTAGGGGGTGAACTTGTTGCGGCCCATGATCTCCGCGCCGATGTTGCGCCCCCAGTCGCGGGTGAAGTAGTCGTCCAGCCCGCGGCTGCCGCCCGGCTCGGTGCGGTTGGGCCAGCTCGCGGTGGCACCGGCCCAGGCGAACATGGCGGAGGGGTCGATGGCGCCGCCGAAGGGATGCTCCAGGCTCTGGTCCTCGCCGGCGGCGATGCCGTCCCGCGAGACCATGAAGTTGTGGACCCGCAGGAGCTGGGGGTTGCTCGTCATGTCGGTCGCCTCGTCTTCCTGTGGTGGTGGAAGGGAGACTGCCGGGCCGGGGCGGACTCATCGGTACGGGCGCGGGACGGCGCGCGGACTTGCCGCCTTCGGCGTAATCCCGGTGGTGTGCCGGGCGCGGACCGGCCCGGGGTGCGCCGGGGCCGGTGGCCGGCACCGGCTGGCTAGCATCGCCGCATGGGTGTGGACATGACGGTCCTGGTCGTCGACTGGGCGCACGTGACGGACCTGGCACCGGAGGACCGGCTGCGGGTGGTGCAGGAGTCGGCGTACGCGGACGACGACCCCGACGGAGACGGCGGCGTCGTCGACGGGTGGGTGTGGCCGGCCGCCGGGTCGGAGCCGGCCTGGCTGGGGCGGTACGAGTTCCCGGGCACGCTCGGCTCGTACAAGCCGCACTTCCGGGCCGCGGAGGGCTGGGAGAAGGTCCGGGGCGCCGCCGGGGGCGGGGTGCGGGCGGCGCTGGACGCGTTCCTGGAGGGGTTGATCTGGTGGGGGCCGCGGGCCGACGTCGACGCGGAACAGGTCGACCCCGGGGTGTTCCCCTCGCTGGACGGGCTGTGGAGGTCCGGGCCGCTGATCGTGCGCGGCCCGGCGACGGTGGCCCGGCTGCGGCGGAGGTGGCTCGAGGCCGCCCCGGGGCTGGAGGGTCTGCGGGTCCCGTACGCGGAGCTCGCGGGCCGGGAGCCGGGGCAGTGGGTGTCCGGCTTCGAGGAGTTCGCCGAGCTGGTGGCGGGCTGGGGCGAGGTGGTCGGCGAGGCGGAGCGGCGGGGGTGGGGGGTCATCGGCCTGCCGATCTAGGCGGTCTCTTTCGGATCTTGCCGGGTGGCGCGGGTCGGGCGAGATCCGTAAGGGACGGCCTGGTCCTGCCGTCCCGGCCGGGTGGCCGTGTGCGGGTCAGAGGACGGCGACCGGGGCGACCGGGGTGCCGGTGCCGCCGACGAAGGGCTCCGGCATCGCCGAGAGGAGGAACGCGTAGCGGGAGGCTTCCGCACAGGCTGTGGACAGGGCCTCCAGGTTCCAGTTCTGGCCCTGGTGCATGCCCATCTCGACCAGGTCGAGCGCGTGCACCGGCAGCCACAGGTTGTCGATCTCCGGCGGGAAGATCTCGAAGGTGAGGGTGTCGTTCGCGACGGCCGCCACGTCGCGGGCGTGGAACCACTGCGGGGTGCGGACCGAGAGGCCGGGCGACGGGAAGCCGTAGCCGTGCCGGTCGCCCGCCAGGTAGACCTGGATCTGGCCGGTACGGACGAGGACGACGTCCCCCGCGCGGACGGTGACCCCGCCGAACTCCTCCGCCTCGGCCAGGTCCTCGGGGGTGACGGCGTGGCCGCCCGGGAGCCGGTCCAGGCCCTTCGCGCGGGCCACGTCGAGGAGGACCCCGCGCGAGACGATCGGGGCGGCCTTGTCGATGCCGCTGTACAGGGCCCGGGCGTGCGCGGTGATCGTGGAGGCGGGGCGGCCGTTGTAGATCCGGCCCGAGTGGGAGACGTGGGTCAGGGCGTCCCAGTGGGTTGCCGCCTGGAGGCCCATCGTCACGGCGTCGTCGCTGCAGGCCACCGTGCCCGGGCCGAAGAGCTCCTGGTTGATCTGGACCATGGTGTGGAGCGGGTTGATCCGCCCCGGGATCATGCCGGCCTGCACCCCGTCCTCCTTCAGCGGGAGGGCCAGGGGGATGCGGCGCCCCGTGCGGACCTCCGCGGCCGCCGCCCGGACGACCTCCTCGGTGATCAGGTTCAGGGTGCCGATCTCGTCGTCGGCCCCCCAGCGTCCCCAGTTGTTGACGCGTTTGGCGATCTCGTGGAACTCGGGGGGCAGGGTCATGGCCGCCATCCACTCCTTGGACGAACAGGGGCTTGTGGGAAGGGATCTGACTGGTCATAGAATCTAACGGACCGTCAGAAAGAGCGGGAAGGGGCCGGACGTGGGGAACTTCTTGGCAGGCAAGGTCGTCGCCGTCACCGGTGCGGGCCGGGGCATCGGACGCGCCGTGGCACTCGCCGCCGCCGCCGAGGGCGCCAGGGTCGTCGTCAACGACTACGGCGTCGGGATCGAGGGGAACGCGCCCACCAGCGAGGTGGCGGAGGACGTCGTCAAGGAGGTCCTGGCGGCCGGCGGCGAGGCCGTGGCCGTCGCCGACGACATCTCCACCATGGCCGGCGGCCAGCGCGTCGTCGACACCGCCCTCGCCGAGTACGGGCGCATCGACGGGGTGGTGTGCGTCGCGGGCATCCTGCGCGAGCGGATGCTCTTCAACATGTCCGAGGAGGAGTGGGACCCCGTCGTCGCCACCCACCTCAAGGGCACCTTCACCGTCTTCCGCGCCGCCTCCGCCGTCATGCGCCGGCAGGGCTCCGGCACGCTCATCGGCTTCACCAGCGGCAACCACCAGGGATCCGTCGCCCAGGCCAACTACAGCGCCGCCAAGGGCGGGATCATCTCCCTCGTCCGCAGCGCCGCCCTCGGACTCGGCAAGTACGGGGTCACCGCCAACGCCGTCGCCCCCGTCGCCCGGACCCGGATGTCCGCCAACGTGCCCATGGAGCTCAAGGAGATCGGCGAGCCCGAGGACGTCGCCGCGCTCGTGACGTACCTGCTCAGCGACCGCGCCAAGGCCGAGGGCATCACCGGGCAGGTCTACACGATCGCCGGCCCGAAGATCGCCGTCTGGGCCCAGCCGCGCGAACTGCGCGCCGGGTACGCCGAAGGGGCCTGGACCCCCGAGAAGATCGCCGACTTCCTCCCCGGCACCGTCGGCACCGACCCGATGCCGATGCTCGCCCAGCTGGAGGCCATGGCCAAGGCGGCCGCCGCCAAGGACCGCCCGAACGCCTGAGGGCCGGGAGAAGGGGAAGCAGCGTGGACTTCAGCTTCGGCCCGGAGGCCGGGGAACTGCGCGCCCGCGCCCGCGCCTGGCTCGCCGAACACCTCGTCGGCCCGTACGAGGAGGCCATCGGCCTCGGCGGGCCCGGCAGCGAGCACGAGGGCGTCGGCGCCCGCCGCGCCTGGGAACGGGAGCTCGGCCGCGGCGGCTGGATCGGCACCGGCTGGGACGCCCCGCCCGGCGCCTACGGACAGCAGCGGCTCTCCCTCACCGGCCAGGTGGTCTGGGCGGAGGAGTACGCCGCGCGGCGCGCCCCCGGCCGGGTCGGCCACATCGGCGAGAACCTCCTCGCCCCCACCCTCCTCGCCCACGGCACCCCCGAGCAGCGGGCCCGCTTCCTGCCCGGCATCGCCCGCGGCGAGGAGCTGTGGTGCCAGGGCTACAGCGAACCCGACGCCGGGTCCGACCTCGCCGGGCTGCGCACCGCGGCCGTCCGGGACCCGGCGGACGGGCTGCTGCGCGTCACCGGCCAGAAGATCTGGACCTCCCTGGCCCGCGAGGCCGACTGGTGCTTCGTCCTCGCCCGCACCGAGCGCGGCTCGCGCCGCCACCACGGCCTGTCCTTCCTCCTCGTCCGGATGGACCAGCCGGGCCGGGTGGAGGTCCGCCCCATCCGGCAGATGTCGGGGACGACCGAGTTCAACGAGGTCTTCTTCGACGGGGCCGTCGCGGAGGAGGTCGTCGGCGGCGAGGGCAACGGCTGGAGCGTGGCCATGGGACTGCTCGCCCTGGAGCGCGGGGTCTCCACCCTGGTCCAGCAGATCGGTTTCGCGGCCGAACTGGAACGGGTGGTCACGGCGTACGCGGCTTCGGGCGCGCCCGATCCGGTGCTGCGGGAGCGGCTCGTACGGCAGTGGGCCGAGCTGCGCACCATGCGCTGGAACGCCCTGCGGACCCTGGGCGAGCCCGGGGACGCCGGCGCGCCGAGCGTCGCGAAGCTGCTGTGGGGCGGCTGGCACCGGCGGCTCGGCGAGCTGGCGGTGGCGGTCGGGGGCGCACGGGCCACCGCCGGGCCGGGGCCCTGGGCGCGGGGGGTCCCGTACGAGCTCGGACTCGACGGGGAGCAGCGCCTGTTCCTGTTCACCCGGGCCGACACGATCTACGGCGGCTCGGACGAGATCCAGCGGAACATCATCGCCGAGCGGGTGCTCGGCCTGCCTAAGGAGCCCAGGTGAGAGGCGTCGTGTTCGACGGCAAGCAGGCCCAGGTGGTCGGGGACCTGGAGATACGGGAGCCGGGGCCGGGGGAGGTGCTGGTCGCGATCACCGCGGCCGGGCTGTGCCACAGCGACCTTTCGGTGATCGACGGGACGATCCCCTTCCCGCCGCCGGTGGTGCTCGGGCACGAGGGGGCCGGGGTGGTCGAGGCGGTGGGGCCGGGGGTGACGCACGTGGCTCCGGGTGACCACGTGTCCCTCTCCACCCTCGCCAACTGCGGGGCCTGCGCGGACTGCGACCGCGGCCGGCCGACGATGTGCCGCCGGGCGATCGGGATGCCGGACCGGCCGTTCTCGCGGGGCGGGCAGCCGCTGTTCCAGTTCGCGTCGAACTCGGCGTTCGCGGAGCGGACCCTGGTCAAGGCCGTGCAGGCGGTGAAGATCCCCGAGGAGGTCCCGATGACCTCGGCCGCGCTGATCGGCTGCGGGGTGCTCACCGGGGTGGGGGCCGTGCTGAACCGGGCGAGGGTGGGGCTCGGGGAGACCGTCGTGGTCATCGGGACGGGCGGGATCGGCCTGAACGTCATCCAGGGGGCCCGGATCGCGGGCGCGTCCGTGATCGTGGCCGTGGACGCGAACCCGGCGAAGGAGCCGGTGGCGCGGCGGTTCGGCGCGACGCACTTCGTGGACGCCTCGGCGGCCGGGTCCCCCGCCGACGCCTCGGCGGCGGTCCGGGAGGTCCTGCCGACGGGGGCGGACCACGCCTTCGAGTGCGTGGGCAGCGTGAAGCTGATCCGGCAGGCCGTGGACCTGCTGGACCGGCACGGGCAGGCGGTGCTGCTGGGCGTGCCGGGGTTCAAGGAGGAGGCGTCGTTCCTGGTCTCCTCGATGTACCTGGACAAGACGATCATGGGATGCCGGTACGGGTCCTCGCGCCCCCAGCGCGACATCGTGCTGTACGCCGAGCTGTACCGGCAGGGGAAGCTGCTGCTGGACGAGCTGGTGACGGAGGTCTACCCGGTGGAGGACTTCGCGAAGGCCGTGGACGACGCGCGGCACGGACGGGTGGCGCGGGGCGTGCTCACGTTCTGAGAGGCGGCCGGCGGCCCGGCGCGCGTCACGCGCGCCGGGCCAGCCAGGTCAGGGCGAGGGCCGGGGCCGGGACGGCGAGGACGGTCCACAGGCGGTGCGGGCGCCGCCGGGGCCTTGGCCAGGGAGACCTTCGGCGGTCTGCGGCCGGCCGGATGGGAGGCCGCGGCCCAGCAGACGGCGAAGGCCGCGGAGGCGCCGGCGAGGGCGAGCTCGACGGCCAGGGGCGGGTACGGGCTCACCCCGGCCAGACTGCAGACGACCGCTCCGAGGGCGCTCGTCGGCATCAGCCATCCCGTGGTGGTCGTCCACCGCGTGCGCCCGGGTTCGTACGTCCTCTTCATGGCCCCCGCCCGTTCCGAGACGGGCAGGATAACCGGGCCGGGGCGGCCGGGGTCAGTCGGCCAGGCGGCCGAAGCGGCCCTGGTGGAAGAGGAGGGGGGCGCCCTCGCCCTCCGCGCCCATGGCCTCGACCCGGCCGACGACGATCAGGTGGTCCCCGCCGGTGTGGACGGCGTGGATCCGGCAGTCGATCCAGGCGGGGACGTCGTCGAGCTGCGGGGACCCGGTGGCCGGGGCGGGCCGGTGGGAGACGCCGGCGAACTTGTCGGCACCGCTGACGGCGAAGGAGCGGCAGAGCTCCCCCTGGTCCGCGCCCAGGATGTTGACGCAGAACACCCCGGCGCGGGCGATGCGCGGCCAGGTGGTCGACGTACGGGCCACCATGAAGGTGACCAGGGGCGGGTCGAGGGAGAGCGACGCGAAGGACTGGCAGGCGAAGCCCGCCGGCCCCTCCTCGCCGTCGGCGGGCGGGGCGGTGATGACCGTGACCCCGCTGGCGAAGTTGCCGAGGACGGCCCGGAACTCGGCGGGGCTGACGGGCGCGCGCTCGTCCTCGCCGACGGCCCGCAGGTCGGGGCGCGGGAGGGCGTCGACCTGCGCGGGACCGGGCTCCCCGGCCGCGGAGGTGGGGGAGCCGGCTGACCTGAGGTATCGGACGACGGTGGCCGCCATCCCTGCGTGTCCCATCACCCTCCGATTGAACCTGACGGCTCGTCAGATGAGAAGGGGTGTGGAAGCCCGGGTGGGGGGCGGGGCGCAGGCGCGCGTGCGGGGGCGCGGGTGCGGGTGCGGTGCCGGGTGCGGTGACGCCGAACGGGTGAATCCGACCGGCCGTGGCGGCCCGTACGCCCTCCGGCGGGTGGGGGGTGGGCAGGGTGGCGAGCGACTGCGCGGCACCTACCTGTGGAGGACCTGATGCTCGGCACCGACTTCCGGACCGGATCGCCCAACTGGCTCGACCTCGGAAGCCCCGACACCGGCGCGGCCGCCGCCTTCTACCGGGCGGTCTTCGGCTGGGACTTCGTCTCCGCCGGGCCCGAGGCGGGCGGGTACGGCTTCTTCCGGCAGGACGGCAGGACCGTGGCCGCGCTCGGACCGCTGACGGAGGAGGGGGCGGACCCGGCGTGGACGGTGTACTTCCAGAGCCCCGACGTCCGGGCCACCGCCGACGCCGTGCTGCGCGCGGGCGGACAGGTGCGGGTGGTGCCGATGGACGTGATGGGCGAGGGCTGGCTGGCCCAGTTCACCGACCCGCAGGGCGCGCGGTTCGCCTGCTGGCAGCCCGGGAAGACGGGCGGGCTGGAGGTGGCCTCCGCCGAGAACAGCCTGGTGTGGGTGGAGCTGCACGTGCCGGACCCGACGGCGGCGCTCGTCTTCTACGGCCGGGTGTTCGGATGGCGGTCGGCGGAGATGGAGACGCCGGGGATGACGTACCGGGTGCTGAGCCTCGCCGAGGGCGACCAGCAGGACACCTCCTTCGGCGGAGTCGCGCCGCAGGGGGAGGGGGCGGGCGGGGCGTCGAACGCCCTGCCGCGCTGGGTGCCGTACTTCCACGTGGCGGACGCGGACGCGACCGTGGCGGCGGTGGAGGGGGCCGGGGGCGTGGTGCTGATGCCGGCGGCGAACGTGCCGGACGTCGGGCGGATCGCCTGGGCGGCGGACCCGGCGGGCGCGGTGTTCGCGGTGCTGAGGCCGGACCCGCGGATGTAGGCCCGGCGGGGAGCGGCTCCGCTTCAGCGGCCCGGGTACCCCGGGGTGCGGGCGGTCGTGCCTTCGGCGGTGGGCTGCGGGGGCGGCCCGGCTCAGCGGCCCAGGTACTTCGGGGTGCGGCGTTCCACGAAGCCGGCGACGCCCTCGTTGGCGTCGGCGGTGGTCATGTTGAGCTCCTGGGCGGCGGCCTCGGCGGCCAGCGCGGTGGCGCGGTCGCTGTCCAGGGAGGCGTTGACCAGCTGCTTCGTGAGCGCGAGGGCGCGGGTGGGGCCCTGGGCGAGGCGCTCGGCCCACGCGCGGGCGGCCGCCTCCAGCTCGTCGGCCGGGACGACCTTGTTGACGAGGCCGAGGCGGGCGGCCTCCTCGGCGGGGACGGCGTCGCCGAAGAACATCAGCTCCTTGGCCTTCTGCGGGCCGAGCAGGCGGGGCAGCAGGTACGCGCCGGCGCCGTCGGGGACGAGGCCGCGGCGGACGAACACCTCGATGAAGCGCGCCTCTTCGGCGGCGATGACGAGGTCGCAGGCGAGGGCGAGGTGGGCGCCGATGCCGGCGGCCGTGCCGTTGACGGCGGCGATGACGGGCTTCTCGCAGTCGAGGACCGCGGTGACGAGGCGTTGCGCCCCGAGGCGGATCATGCGGGACACGTCGCCGGCGACGCGGTCGGCGGTGGTGCCGGTGCCGGTGGCGTTGCTTCGGAGGTCGGCGCCGGCGCAGAAGCCCTTGCCGGTGGCGGTGAGGACGACGGCGCGGGTGCCGGGGTCGGCGGAGGCCTCGCCGAGCAGCGCGATGAGGCGCTCGCGCTGGTCCCGGGTGAGGGCGTTCATGGCGTCGGGACGGTTGAGGGTGATCCAGGAGACGCCGTTCTCGAACCGGTGCCGGATCTCGTCCGAGGGGGTTTCGGGGGGCATGAGGGCTCCGTTCGGGGGTGGGGTGGAGTGGTGCCGGGTGCCGGGTGCCGGGTGCCGGGTGCCGGGTGCGGATGCCGGTGGGCGGGCCGCTGCGCGGGGCGAGGTCCCCCACCCGCCCTTCCACCGTTCCCCGGGCGCTGCCCGGACCCGTTCCGTGCGCTACCGCGCCCGGTGCGTTCAAACGCCGCGCGGGCGGGAATTGCCGCGCAGCGGCCCCCGTGCCCGGCGGAGCTCAGTGGCAGATGGCGAGTGCGTCCAGCGCCACCGCCCCCTGCCCCCGCGGGAGCACCATCAGCGGGTTGATGTCCAGCTCCGACAGCTCGTCGCCCAGTTCCAGCGCCATCCGCTGGACCCGCAGCACCACCTCCACCAGCGCGTCCACGTCCGCCGGCGGAGCCCCCCGTACGCCGTCCAGCAGCGCGGCGCCGCGGAGTTCGCGGAGCATCGTGCGGGCCTGGTCCTCCCCGAAGGGGGGTACGCGGACCGCGGCGTCGTGGAGGACCTCCACCAGGACGCCGCCCAGGCCCACGGTGACGGTCGGGCCGAAGAGGGGGTCCCGGGTGACGCCGACGACCATCTCGACTCCGCGTTCGACCATCTGGCAGACCAGGATCCCGTCCAGCGGGACGTTCTCGTAGCGGGCGATGTCCGTCAGCTCGCGGTAGGCGTCGCGGATCTGGCTCGCCGAGGTGAGGCCCACCTTGACCAGGCCGAGCTCCGTCTTGTGGGCCAGCTGCGGCCCCGAGGCCTTCATGACGACGGGGTAGCCGACCAGGCCGGCGGCGCGGACGGCCGCCGCCGCGCTGGTGACCAGCTGCTCGCGGGGCACCCGGATCCCGTAGGCCCGCAGCAGCTGCTTCGCCGCGTGCTCGCTGAGCTGCTGGCCGGGGCGCATCAGGGCGCGGGCCTTGCGGTAGGAGGGGGAGGGGGTGCGGGGGGCCTCGTCGAAGGGGGAGCGGTAGGAGGCCGTGAAGCGGTGGTGGCCGAGGTAGGCGCGGACGGCGGTGATGCAGTTGCCGAAGGTGCGGAAGGTGGCCACGCGGGAGGAGCCGAGGAGGGTGGAGCGGTACGCCTCCTCGGTGCCGACGGGGGAGCCCCAGATGACGCAGACCAGCTTGTCGGTGGCTTCGGCGGCGTCGACGAGGTCCTGGGCGAGCCGGTCGCTCATCGGGGGGAAGGGGCCGGTGATCGGGCAGATCAGGACGCCGACGGAGGGGTCGGCGAGGATCGCGTCGATGATCTTGCGGCCGCGCCAGTCGCCCACGGGGTGGCCGCCGTTGTCGACGGGGTTGGCGACGTTGAGGTACGGGGGTATCCACTGGTGGAGCTCGGCCTGTTTGGCGTCCGAGAGGGTGGGGAGGGTGAGCCCGGCCTCGGTCGCCAGGTCGGAGAAGTGGGCGCCGGTGCCGCCGGATATGGAGTAGACGACGACCCCCTCGGCCTGCGGGGGCCTGGCCCGGGCGAGGAGGGCGGCGGTGTCCTGGAGTTCGTCGAGGCCGTCGACGCGGATGACGCCGAACTGGCGCATCGCGGCGTCCACGACGGTGTCGGCGCCGGTCAGCTTGCCGGTGTGGGAGGCGGCCATGCGGGCGCCGGTCTCCGTGCGGCCGACCTTGACGGCGACGACGGGGACGCCGTTGCGGGCGGCCCGGTCGGCGGCGAGGAGGAAGGACCGGCCGTCCTTGAGGCCCTCGACGTAGCAGGCGATGGCGCCGACCTCGGGCCGCTCGGCGAAGTAGGAGATGAAGTCGGCGGTCTCCAGGTCGGCCTCGTTGCCGGTGGGGGCCCAGTGGGAGAGGCGGATGCCCAGCTCCTGGAGGGCGTAGACGGGCCGTCCCTGGTGGCCGGACTGGGTGATCAGGGCGATGGCCGGGCCGTCGAGGTCCTCGCGGAACTCCTGGAAGGCGTTGAGGTTGGTGTTCGGGCCCAGCAGGCGCAGCCCCGAGCGCTGGACGGCGGCGGCCAGCCGGGCCTGGGCGGCGGCGCCGCTCTCGCCGGTCTCGGCGAAGCCGGAGGCGAAGGCGACCGCGAACCTGATCTTGGTGTCGGCGAGTTCCTCGATGACCGGGACCGGGTCGGCGACGAGCAGGACGGCGAGGTCGACCTGGTCGGGCAGCTCGGCCACGGAGGCGTGGCACGGCAGTCCGAAGACGGAGGTCCGGGTCGGGTGCACGGGGTGCACGCGGGCGCCGACGCGCTCCGCCCAGGCGATCAGCTGCCGGGTGATGCCGGTGTTGGGCCGGCCCTCGGTGTCGGAGGCGCCGATGACGGCCACGGACTCCGGCCGGAAGAACCGGTCCAGGTCGGGTACGTCGGAGTGCAGGGGCCGGCCGCTGACGTCCCGTTCGGCCGCGTTCCCGGCGGCCGGTGCCGCCGTGGAGTGGACGGCCGTCCTGGGGGTCTCCCCGCAGGCCTCGACCCGTGCGCGGAAGTCGGTGGTGAGGGTGCCGTGAGTAGATCCAAGCATCGCTTCGCCCGCCCTGCTCGATGAACCTCGATGGAGTCGTCGGTAGCTGACGTCTTGTCAGATTACTGAACTGACGCGCCGTCAGGAACAGGGATGCGCAGGAAAGGTGGTGGAGGTGGTGTGCCTGAACCGTGGCAGAGGTGCTCGGGCGCCGTCCAGACCGGATCCGGCCGAGGGGTGCCCGACCGGTCTCAGCGGGACAGGGCCCTGGCCACGCGCCGCGCGTCCCGGGCCAGTTCGCGGAACATCCCGCTGATCGGGTTCGTGTAACCGGTGAAGTACAGGCCCGGGGCGTGCGGGGCGGTGCGGGGGCCGTGGGCCAGGGGGCGGCCGCGGCCGTCCAGTACGTCCAGGTGTCCGACCAGGGCTTCGAGGCCCCGGCGGTAGCCCGTCGCGGCGATCACCGTGTCCGGGGTGAGCGCCGTTCCGTCGGCCAGGAGCACCCGGTCGCCGTCGAAGGCGGCCACGGCGGCCACGGGTTCGACCCGCCCCCCGCGCACCGCGTCGATCAGGCCCACGTCCTGCACCGGGACGGCGCCCTGGCGCGCCCTGCTGTACAGGCCCGACGCGGGCCGGGGGAGCCCGTGCGCGGACAGGTCCGGGACCGAGGCCTTCGCGACCAGCGCCCCGAGCCGGTCCACGAGCCGCACCGGCAGCCTGCGGACGAGGATCCCCGTGCGCTGCGCCGACCAGCCCAGCGTCGAGCGGCGCACCACGTGCGGGGCGGTGCGCACCGCGAGCCGCACCCGGGCCGCCCCGCCCTCGGCGAGGTCCACGGCTATCTCGGCGCCGGTGTTGCCGACGCCGACGACCAGCACGTCCCGCCCCGCGTACGGCGAGGGCTCGCGGTAGCCGGAGGCATGCAGCAGCCGCCCGGTGTACGTGCCGGCGCCCGGCCAGTCCGGCAGGTGCGGGGTGTGGTTGAAGCCGGTCGCCACCACCACGGCCCGGGCCGCCAGCAGCCGCCCGCCGGAGGCGTGCAGGGTCCAGCCGTCCCCGTCGGCGGCGCGCTCGATCCGGGTCACCTCGACGCCGGTGACCAGCTCCAGCTCGTGGTGCCCGGCGTACTCCTCCAGGTACCGGACCACGTCGGCCCGCGCGACCCAGCGCCCGAAGCGGCGCGGGATCGCCAATCCGGGCAGGGCCGACAGCCGCCGGGTGGTGTGCAGCCGCAGCCGCTCGTAGTGGCTCCGCCAGGAGGCGCCGACCGCGTCCGCCTTCTCGACGACCACGGCGCGCACCCCGCGGGCGCGCAGCGCGGCGGCGACGGCGAGCCCGCCGGGGCCCGCGCCGATCACGTACACGGGGCGCGGCTGGGTGCTGGTCAGATCGGGTGCGGGCGCGGGCATGAGGAGTGAGCGTATCGACACACAGCGTTGATGGGTCTCGGACGAGGAGGGAATCGATTGCGGATCGGTCACGGGGGCCGGCGGTGGTGGCCGGGGGCCCGGCGCGGCTCGCCGACGGAGCGGGGTGAACCCTGACAAAGTGGGGCGTTCCGGTAGTGGAGAGGAGTGCGCGATGTGGCAGCCCGACGGGTGGGACGTGCGCGTCCGGCTCGGCGTCCTCACCCCCCACGCCGACGTCGGCCCCGAGTCGGAGCTGCGCGCCATGGCCCCGCCCGGTGTGGGCCTGCACTACGCGCGGGTGCCGTTCGGCGGGATGGGGCGCGGCGGCGTGATGGAGGCGACGATCCCGCTGGCCCCCGTACGGGCCTTCGCCGAGCCCCCGCAGGTGGACGACGCGGCCGGGCTGCTGGCGGCCGCGCCGGTGGCGGTGATCGCGTACGCCTTCACCGGCTCCTCCTACGTGATCGGGACGCGCGGCGAGGCGTACATGCTGGCCCGGCTGCGCGAGCGTGCCCACGGCCTGCCGGTGGTCGCCACCTGCGCGGCCGCCGTCGAGGCGCTGCGCGCCCTGGGGGTCGGGCGGATCGCGCTCGTCGACCCGCCGTGGTTCGACGAGACCCTGAACGAGCTGGGCCGCGGCTACTACGAGGAGTCCGGCTTCGAGGTCCCGTACGCCGCCCCGTGCGGCCTGCCCGGCGGGCAGGCGCAGGTCACCCCGCAGGGGCTGCACGACTGGGTGGCGGAGCGGGTGGGCGACGCGGCGGAGGCCGTCGTGGTCGGCGGGAACGGCTTCCGAGCGGTCGGTGCGATCGCCGCCCTGGAGGCCACCCTGGGACGCCCGGTGCTGACCGCGAACCAGGTCCTGCTGTGGTCCGCCCTGCGCGCGGCGGGTGTGGGGGCGGACGGGGTCGAGGGGTACGGGCGGCTGTTCACGGAGGTCGTCTGAGGCCTTGCGGGATCGGCGCCGATCCGCTGAACTGACGTACCGTCAGATCGAGTGGAGGGTGGCGGTCCATGCAGACCATCTGGCTCAGCGGGGCCGAATGGCTCGCCGTGCTGCGCACAGGCCTCGGCCTGTGGTGGCTGGAGAGCTGGCGGCACAAGGACAAGAAGGGCTGGTTCGAGCGCGGTACCGGCATCGCCTGGGCCGCCGACGTGGCGGGCAGGCACCGCTGGTCCTTCGTCACGAGGGGCTTCGCGACGGTCGTCGAGCCGCGGCCGCGGCTGATGGCGTACGTCGTCGTCTACGCGGAGCTCGCCCTGGGACTGGGCCTGGTCCTCGGGTTCCTGACCCCGGTGGCACTGGTCGGCGGACTGCTGCTGAACCTGCTCTACCTGGTGCTGATGATCCACGACTGGGCCGAGCAGGGGCAGAACGCGATGATGGCGCTCGTCTCGGGCGTCGCGTTCTTCGCCGTCTCCTGGCAGACCTGGTCGCTCGACTCCGCGCTGGGGATCCTGCTGTGAGCGCCGCGCGGTACGACCTGCCCGAGGCCGACGAGTTCACCCGCCCCTACTGGGACGCCGCCGCCGGGGGGAGGCTGCTCCTGCGGCGCTGCGCCGACTGCGGGCGCGCCCACCACTACCCGCGCGAGTTCTGCCCCTTCTGCTGGGCCGGCGAGGAGCGCGTGGCCTGGGAGGAGGCGAGCGGACGCGCCACCCTCCACACCTGGTCGGTGGTCCACCGCAACGACCTGCCGCCGTTCGGCGGACGGGTCCCGTACACGGCCGCCGTGGTCGACCTGGAGGAGGGACCCCGGATGATGACCGAGGTCGTCGACTGCGCGGAGGGGGACCTGCGCATCGGCATGCCGCTGCGGGTCGCCTTCCGGGAGGCGGCCGAAGGGGTGTGGATCGCGGTGTTCCGCCCCTGAGGGGGTCGTTCGTCCGCGTGTCGGCCTCCGAAAGGAGACGGGCGCCGTCGCGCGTTCACGGCCAGAGGAGCTCGCGGGTCCAGCCGCCGCGCCCGTCGCGCCGGTAGCGCAGGCGGACGTGGCGGCGGGCGGCGTCGCCCTGGAAGAACTCGGCCTCCGCCGGGTCCAGCACGTACCGGGTCCAGGTCGGGGCCGGGGCGTCCGGCTCGGCCGCGGCCCGCTCCCAGGCGGCGGCCGAGGCCTCGGCCAGCTCCTGCGGGGAGCCCAGCACCTCGCTCTGCCGGCCCGTCAGCGCCGCCGCCAGGGCGCCGCGCGAGCAGACCGCCAGGTCCGCCCGGCTCTCCTGCGGCCCGCACGCGCTGACCCGGCCCCGCAGACGGACCTGCCGTCCCACCGCGGGCCAGTAGAAGGCCAGCGCCGCCTCCGGGCGCTCCGCCAGCTGGCGGCCCTTGGCGCTGGTGGCGTGCGAGGCGAAGTGCCAGCCCCGCGCGTCCGCCTCGTGCAGCATCAGGATCCGCACGTCGGGCCGCCCGTCGGCGTCCACCGTCGCCAGGCTCATCGTGTGGGGCTCCACCTGCCCCGCCCGGGCGGCGTGCACGAACCACTCCCGGAACAGCTCCAGGGGCTGCCCGGGCGCCGATGCCGGGTCGAAGGCGGGCAGGGCGGTGTCCCAGACGCGCAGGGAGTGCAGGAGCTCGTGGAACTCGGAGTCGCCGGTCATGGCGACAGGCTAGTGACCCGGGCCGCGGGCGCGGCCGCCGGCGTGTCGGACACCTCTTAGGGTGCCCCCATGGACATCGCCCGAGCCGCCGCCCGCACGCTGGTCCCGCTCGCCGCGGTGCCGGCGCTGGCCGCGCCCGTCGCCGCGTACTGCGACCGGCCGGGCGGCCCGGCGCTCGCGGCCGAGCTGAACCACCCCGTGCTCCTCGCCGCCCTGGCCGTCCTCGCCCTCACCGCGGCCGCCCTGCTCGCCTCCCGCCGCCCGGCGGTGCGCAAGGCCGCCGTCCCCGCCCTGGCCGCGGCCACCGCGGCCGGGGTGCTGGCCGTTGCGGCGTACGCGGTGATGGCCGACCCCTTCCCCGACCAGGAGTGGGACCTCCCCGCCCCGGACGGCTCGGCCCGCCGGCTGGTGGTGGAGCGGGGCCCGGGGCCGACCGACCCGGTCTGGAGCATCCACGTCGACGCCGGCTCCTTCCCCACGGCACGCCGCTGGCCGGTGGCCTCGTACGTCTCCCGGTACCCCAGGGGCGTCCTCCAGGCCGAATGGAGGGACCCGTCCCACATCCGCCTGATCGACCTCGACCACACCCACCACGACCTGCGCATCGCCCCGGACGGCAGGCCCCTGGACACGCTGGACTGGTAGCGGGTCCCGGCCCCGCCCGTACGGTCAGGCGATCGGGACCGCCGTCCCCGTCACCTCGATGCCCGCCGCCGGATCCGCCGGCACGCCCACCGTGATCAGGCTCGGCCGGCCCATGTCCACGCCCTGGTGGACGGTGAGGACCGCCGGCACCTCCACCAGCCCCAGGCTCCGCAGGTACCCGCCCAGCGCGGCGGACGCCGCGCCCGTCGCCGGATCCTCCACCACACCCCCCGGCGGGAAGGGGTTGCGGGTGTGGAAGACGGTCGGCGACTCGCGCCGGAGCAGGGTGACCGTCGTCCAGCCGCGGCGCGCCATCAGCGCGCCCAGCGCCGCCATGTCGTAGTCGAGGTCCGCCAGCCGCTCCCGGCTCGCGGCCGCGATCACCGGATGCCAGGCCCCCGCGTACGCGGCCCGGGGCGGCAGCTCCGGGTCCAGGTCGCAGGCCGGCCACCGCAGCGCGGCCAGCAGCTCCGCCAGATCGGCCTCGGAGATCTCCTCCGTACGCGGCGCGACGCTCACCAGCGTGGCGACCACCGCCCCGTCCGGTCCGGCCGAGGTGGTCACCGGGACCGGGCCGGCCTGGGTGTGCAGCAGCAGTTCGCCCACCCCGTACCGCTGGGCGTGGGCGACGGCGGTGGCGATGGTGGCGTGCCCGCAGAACGGCACCTCGTTCTGCGGGCTGAAGTAGCGCACGTCGAGCTCCCCGTCCTGCCGGGGAACGGCGAACGCCGTCTCCGAGTAGCCGACTTCCGCCGCCGTGGCGGCCATCGTCGCCTCGTCCATGCCGGTGGCGTCCAGCACCACTCCCGCCGGGTTCCCGCCGAGCGGATCGGTGCTGAAGGCCACGTAGCGCAAGAGGTCCATGGACAGAACGTAGCGGGGCCGTCATTTGCGCGTCAAAGCCCTTGCCGCACACGGACGTTGACGCACAGGCATGCTCCGGTTCACGCCCAGGTGAGCAACTGCCCGTTCGTCCCGACACCCACCGCGAACCCGAGGGCGATCCGCCGGGCCCCCCGGCTGGGCCGCACCGCGTGGAAGAACCGCGGATCCAGCAACAGCGCCTCGCCGACCTCCGGAGCGAGCGCGACCGACTCGGAGCCCCGCACCACCGCCTCGTCGTACCCGTAGTACGCGGACAGCCGGTGCGCCTCGTCCTCCGGCTGCCAGCGGTGGCGCCAGATGACCGTCTCGCCGCCCTCGGGCGGCACGCTCAGGTACAGGTTGAAGGCGAACTGCCCCATCAGCGGCACGTCCAGCAGGTCCCCCGCGTACTCGCGCAGGGCGTCGTCGAAGTGCACCTGGAACCCGTCGTTCGGCTCCCTGGCCACCCCGTCGCCCATCTCCAGCCCGCCCCGCCGGCCGACCGCCACCCCGCCCGGCCAGGCCGCGGCGAGCGCCTCCCGGCTCGTGCGGAACGGGTCGAAGGACAGGCCGAGGCCCCGCCACGCCTCGCGGTGCCCCTCCAGCGCCTTCCAGTAGCCGTCGGCGACCCCGCCGTCCGCCATGTGGTCGCTGACCCCGACCCCGAACCGCATCACCGGCGGATCGATGCGGTCCTGCTGGTACGAGTCGAACGGCCGTGCCTCCAGGGCCCCGAGGACCTCCGCGCACCGCTGCCGCGAGAGGAAGCCGGGCACCCGCACCGCCGCGTACCGGCCGGCGGCGAGACCGGCGAGCAGTTCGTGGGTGAACGCGGGTGCGGTGACGGCGCGGAAGAAGGGGTCGTGCGACGGGGTCGGTGGCGCCGACGGCGCCGGTAACACGCTCTGCGTGGATCGCTCTGCCTGTTCTGACGTCATTCGACGGCCCCCCGGGCACTCGGAAAGACAACAGGGAACAACAGCACTCACACGGGATGCGTCCCACTGGTCGTACGGAAGGCGGACTTGGCGTCGAGTTCGAGCGCCTGCCGTCCGGCCTCCAGCGCCTCCATCGCGATCCGCCGGCCGACCTCCGCCTGGAGCTCCTCCAGGGCACTCCCCGGCGCCCCCCATCTGAGGGACCGGTCGTCGTTCGTATCGGCCGGGACAGCAGTCATCGGCGGACCTCCGCGCATTTCGGTGTGGGACGCGTCACACAGAGTGAGGCACCGTCAGGCTACGCGCAAGTCCGCCCCGGGCGCCGGAATTCCCCCTGAATCCGGGTGAATGACGGACGTCCACCGGCCCTCAGGTGGGCATCTCGCGCAGCGTCTTCTCCAGCAGCGCCCTGGCCTGCACCGACAGCGGATGCTCCGAGGCCACCACCCGGTCCAGGTCCCGCACCAGCGCCTTCAGGCGCTCGACCGCCTCGCTCGTGCGCCCGCGGATACCCAGCAGCACCAGGACGAACGTGAACCGGAACCTCATCACCATGTTCGAGTCCGACGGCTGCGACGCGTCCCGCAGCGCCTCACCGATCACCTGCTCCGCCTCGTGCGCCCGGTCCAGGCCCAGCAGCGCGTGCGTCAGCGTCTCCCGCGCCCGCAGGATCTCCGGCGTCGACGGCGGCCAGTGGTTGCGCCGGCTGATGTCCAGGATCTGCCGGGCCTCCGCCTCCGCCTCCCCGTGCGCGCCGAGGGCCAGCATCGTCCGGGCCAGGGTGTTGCGCATCACCAGCGTGTCGTAGTGCTCCCGGCCGCGCACCTCGTTCTCGGCCTCGACGATGGAGCGCAGCATCGCCTCCGCCTCCTCCTCCCGCCCGGACTGTTCCACGATCGACCGCGCCAGCTTGTGCCGGCTGGCCAGGGTGTCGGCGTGGTTCTCCCCGAGGATCCGGGTGCGCGCCCGCACCACCCGTTCCAGCACCCGCTCCGCCTGCGGCAGCTGCTCCCGGTCCAGGTGGATGCGTCCCTGCTCGTGCCGCAGGCCCAGGATCTCCCGGTCGTCGACGTCGAACCCGAAGGAGGAGCAGCGCTCCACCATCGGCAGCACCAGGTCGTACGCCGGCCCCAGCAGCCCCGTCGCGATCAGGTAGCGGGAGGTCAGCCGGGCCAGTTCCAGGGCCTCGGCGCGCACGGTGCGGTCCGACAGCTTCAGGTCGCCGAGCAGGCAGGCCCGGGACACCTCCATCGCGTGCGGGCCGAGCGCGGCCCACAGCGGCCAGTTGGCCGGGTGATCGGGATTGCGCAGGTGGGCGGCCGACAGCACCATCCGCACCGCCAGCCCGTAGTAGTCCGAGGCCCGGTCACGCACCTCCTCGTCCTCGCGCAGCACCCCGTGCACCACCGGGTGCATGGCCAGCACGTGGGCCAGGTCTCGCTCCCCGACGCCCTCGCGCTCGTACGCGTCCACCAGGCCGAACTCCTCCAGCCCCGCGAGGGCGGCGCCGGTGCGCGCCGGACTCGCACCGGGGAAGAGGGGGGAGCGGTCGAGGGCCGTACCGGCGAGCAGGCAGCGGTAGGGGACCGGGGCGATGCTCAGGCAGGCGAACACCTTCAGCAGGGTCGCCGCCTGCCCCACCCCCCGCCGGGCCAGCAGGTCCAGGGCGATCCCGCAGGACTTCTCCACGATCTCCCGCCCCAGCAGCTCGCTGAGGTGCGGTCCGTCCTGGCCCGCCGCGGTGCCGACGCGGGCGGCGACCGTACTGCGGAAGGCCTCGAAGTCGCGGATGTCGCTGTCCAGGGAGATCCGGCTCTCGCTGACGGCCCTGATCACGTCGGCGGCGTGGCGCAGCGCGAGCGGCAGCCCGCCCAGCTCCCGCGAGAGGCGGCGCGCGTCCTCGTTCGTGCCGCCCAGGCCGCCGGTGCGCTCCAGCAGCATGGACGCGCCGTCGTCCTCGTCGAGCAGCGGGATCCGGTGGATGCGCAGCCCGTCGCCCCAGGTCTGGGGCCGGCGCGCCCGGCTGGTGACCAGCACCGTGCCGCGGGCGTTCTGCGGCCGGCGCAGCCAGCCCGTCCCGCTGGAGACGTCGCCGTCGCGGGGTCCGAGGCGCGCGGGGTCGTCCGCGTTGTCGAAGACCAGCAGCCAGGGGTCGGGGCAGTCGTTGAGCAGCGTCCACACCAGGTCCATGGCCGTGCCCAGCAGCCAGGCCCGCTCCACGGTGATCGACGGGGCCCCGAGGTCGCGGGCGATCATCCGCATGCGCAGGCTCAGCTCCGGCATCGACACCCACCACACCCGGCGCCCGTCCCGCTGCGCCCGGTCGGCCGTCTCCAGGGCCAGCCGGCTCTTGCCGGACCCGCCCAGCCCGGTGAGCACGTGGACCTGCTGGCGGGCCTGCTCCGACAGCAGGTGCGCCACCAGTCCGAGCCGCTCCCGACCCTTCAGCTGGCCCTCCTCCAGCCGGCCGTACGGCGGCGGGGGGAACGGCGCCAGCTCGTCGCCGGGGCCCTCCGGCGGCACGGCCCACTCGTCGGCGCCGGCGGACGGGCCGGGCGCGGGCACCTCGGCGTCCTCCCGCCCGGGCTCCCCCCGGGCCACCTCCAGCAGGGCGCTGCGCACGGCCATGTAGGAGGCGGCGGTACGGTCGGGGGGCTGGACGATGGAGAAGTGGTCGGCGGTGACCACCCCGCCCTTGGGGAACACGCCGCGCGCGACGACCGGCGGCACCACGTCGTCGGCCGACCCGCCGTAGGCGCGCACGGGGATCGGGCACTCCATGTCCCCGTACGCGCGGGCGTGCACGACGGCGCTCAGCACGGTCCGCTGGGCCTCGGTCACCGCGCGGTCGAAGGGGCGCAGCTGCTGCTCCTGCGGGTTGTGCCACAGCACCTTGAGCCACTTGCGGACGGTGAGGAAGAAGCCCGATCCGGTGTTGGGGCAGGCGAACATCGTGAAGTGCCTGATGCGGTGCAGGTCGCGCCCCTCGCCGTTCCACAGCTTCCGGGCGAGGAACCGCTGGACGACCAGCCCGCCCTGGCTGTGGGTGACGATGGCGATCCGCTCGGCGTCGGCGAGTCCGGTCTCCAGGAAGGTGCCGAACTGGTCGGCCACGTCGTCGGTCTCGGCGACACGCCGGTCGGGGCGCAGGCGCACGAGGGGGGAGTCGTACTGGAAGCGGTGGACGCTGAGCCAGTCGCCGAGTTCGGGGTCGTCGGCCAGGAGCCCGTGGAACGCGTCCCACACCTTCGCGGAGGAGAACAGGCCGTGCACCAGCACGAGGTGGACGCGTGTCCGTACCGCCATCGCGAACCTCCGCAGCCAGAAAGGGTGTTGAAGCAGAAGGAATTCGGTCGCAGATGAAGAACCAGCCGGCTCAATGATGCACGAGGCGCGACGGGGCGAGCCATAACGGGACGGCCCCGGAAACGGCCCCCGCCCCGGCGACACGCCCGACCGCGCCCCTCTCCGCCCCCCGCGCGCCCCATGCCACGCCCCGGCGCACGCGGGGCGCACGCCGTGCACCCCGGGCGCCCCGCGCGGGCGTCGCCGCGGACCACGTCCCGGAGGCCGCCGCACACTGCCGAAATCACAGCGCCAAACGGCCGTCCGGAAGGTTGCAAGTCGCGGGCGGCGGCTGCGAGACTGGCGATATCAGCGTGAAATGGCCGCTGAAAACACGGTCCGAGAACATTCTCGCATCAAATGATGAAACGTCAAATGATGAATTCTTAACCGCCGGTCCTGTCTGCTCAGGAGGTGCCTCATGAGCGGGACCCGTCCCATCAACTGCATCATTCCCCCCTACATTCTCGAAAAACTCTTGGAGAGTGAAGACCCCGAGGTGCGCCGGGCGGCGATGAACACCTTGCTGACCACTGCCCGCCTGCGGGGCGAGCGGACGGTCCGGGCGTCCTTCACCGGCGCGGCAGCTCCGGGCGGCGGTCGGCGCACCATATTCGACTGCAGGGAGAGCGAATTCCTTCCCGGGGCGACCCTGGCCAGGCCCGAGGACGGCCCGGAGGCCGGGGACGAGGCCGTGAACCGTGCGTTTGACGCCCTCGGCCTGACCCGCGATTTCTACAAGGAAGTGTTCCAGCGCAATTCCATAGACGGCAAGGGGATGCGCCTGGACGGCTTCATCCACTACGGCGAAAGCATCAACAACGCCTTCTGGGACGGGCGGGAGATGCTCTTCGGCGACGGGGACGGAAAGGAGTTCAGCAACCTGACCGGATCCCTTGACGTCATCGGCCACGAGCTGACGCACGGAGTGACCGACCACACCGCGGGATTCGAGTACCACGATCAGTCCGGGGCTCTGAACGAGTCGATGTCGGACGTCTTCGGCTCACTGGTGAAGCAGTGGTCGCTGAAGCAGACGGCAGAGGACGCGGACTGGCTGATCGGTGCCGAGGTGTGGACTCCGGGGATCGGCGGCGACGCCCTGCGGTCGATGAAGGACCCGGGGAACGCCTACGACAACGCGGTGTTCGGCAAGGACCGGCAGGTCGACCGGATGGGCAAGTTCATCCACACGACGCGGGACAACGGCGGAGTGCACGACAACTCCGGCATTCCGAACAAGGCGTTCTACCTGGCGGCCGTGGGCATCGGCGGATTCGCCTGGGAGGCTCCCGGTTCCATCTGGTACGAATCGCTCAAAGCCTCCGGTCCCGAGGACCAGTTCCAGGACTTCGCCAACACCACCTTCCACAAGGCCGGAGAACTGTTCGGCGCCGGCAGCCCCGAGCAGTCGGCCGTACTGGCGGCCTGGCAGGGGGTGGAGATCCAGATCAGCGGCGTCCCGGCCGGACTCGCCCGTGCGCGCAGGAGCTTCGCGACCAACGGCTTCGGCGGCGGCGCGGGCCGCGACGACGGGCTGGCGGCCCTGTCCCGGCAGATCGGTGAACTGAACACCAAGGTGACCGGACTGGCCCGGGACATGTCCGGGCTGAAGGGAGCCGCATAGGGACGGCGGGCCGGCGGCAGAAGCCCGCCGCCGGTCCGGGGACGCGTCAGCGCACCCCTTCGTCCATCAGTACGTAGAGCAGCGGAACGAGGGTCCCGCTGCTGACGATCTCCCGCCGGTCGATCATCCCCCGGATCTCGGCCAGCGGAATCCACTCGATGCGGTCGGACTCGTTCTTCTCGGTCGGCGGCCCCGCATACGTCGCGCCATCGGCCCGGAACAGGTGGTGCTGCGCATCGGTGATCCCGGCGGCCGGCTCGGCATAGACCAGGGGCTTCATCGCCCCCGCCCGCCACCCGGTCTCCTCCAGCACCTCCCGCGCGGCCGCTTCCCCGGGCGTCTCGTCCGCCTCGACCAGCCCCATCGGGAGCTCCCAGGCCCAGGTGTCGGTGATGAACCGGTGCCGCCACATCATCAGCACCTCCCGCCGCTCGTTGACCACGGCGGCCACGGCCAGGTTCCGCAGCTTGACCACGTGGTGCTCGAACCGGCTGCCGTCGGGCGTCTCCACGTCGGCGAGCCACAGGTCCAGCCAGTGGTCCTCGTAGACCGCCCGTTCCCCGTGAACCGTCCACCGCATGTCCGTACCCCCTCGTCGACCGGGGCCCAGCATCGCAGAGCGGGTGCCGGGACGTCCCGGCCGGCCGGCCGCCCCCTCACCCCCGTCCGAGCAGCACCGTCCCCGACGAGCAGAACCAGCCGCCGGTACCCGAGGCCAGGGCGACCTCCGGGAGGGTGCCGTCGCGCCGCGTGACCTGCCGGTCGGGACCCGCCTCGCCGCGGAGCTGGCGGACGGCCTCCACCAGGAGGAACAGGCCGCGCATGCCCGGGTGGCAGGCCGAGAGCCCGCCGCCGTCCGTGTTGACCGGGAGTTCGCCGTCCCTCAGCAGGCGGCCCTTCTCCACGAAGGCGCCGCCCTCCCCCTTGGCGCAGAAGCCGAGGTCCTCCAGCGTCACGAGCGTCATGTACGTGAAGGCGTCGTAGATCTCGGCGAGGTCCACGTCCGCCGGGGTGAGGCCCGCGCGGGCGAAGGCCGTGCGGCCCGAGACGGCGGCCGGGGAGACGGTGAAGTCCTCCCACTCCGACATCGTCGTGTGGGACACCGACGTACCCGTGCCCAGGATCCAGACGGGGGCCTTGGCGCTGTCCGGGACGTAGTCCTCCGCCGCCAGGAGCACCGCGCAGCCGCCGTCGGAGCGGATGCAGCAGTGCAGCTTGGTGAACGGGTCGGCGATCGGTTCCGAGGCGAGGACGTCCTCGACCGTGATCGGGTCGCGGAACATCGCGTCCGGGTTGGCCGCCGCGTTGGCCCGGGCCTGGACGGCCACCGAGGCGAGCTGCTCCAGCGTCGTCCCGTACGCGTGCATGTGCCGGCGCGCGGCCATCGCGTACTTCGACACCAGGGTGTGCCCGTAGGGCACCTCGAACTGGAGCGGCCCCCGCGAGCCGAACGACAGGTTCGACGTACGCCGCCGGGCCTTGATGTCGGCGCGGGCCGTGGAGCCGTAGACCAGCAGGACGGCGTTGGCGTGGCCGGCGGCGATGGCGTCGGCGGCATGGGCCGCCATCACCTCCCACGTCGATCCGCCGACGGACGTGGAGTCGACCCAGGTGGGCCGCAGCCCGAGGTACTCGGCCACCTCCACCGGCGCGAGGACGCCGAGGCCCGCCGAGGCGAAGCCGTCGATGACGGAGCGGTCCAGGCCGGAGTCGGCCAGTGCCCGCCGGGCGGCCTGCGCGTGCAGGGCGTAGGGGGTCGGGCCGTCCACCCGGCCGCAGTCCGACAGGGCGACGCCGACCACCGCGACCCGGCGGCGGGGTGCGGCGGGGGAGGGGGACACGGGCGGTTCAGACAGGGGTCCAGGCATGGGGCGACGGTACAGCTGACGGAGCGTCAGATGCCAGACCCCGTGCGCCGCCGGCCCCGTGACGGGCCCCCGTCCCACCCCTGTGCATCTCGGTCCCGCCGCCCTAACATGACGCCCCGTCAGATACGGGGAGGAGCCCGACGATGGATGCCGCCTTCACCGCGGAACAGGACGAGATGCGCCGTACCCTGCGCGAGATCCTGGGCAAACACTGCGGCCCGGACGAGGTCAAAGCCGCCGTCCGGACCGATGCCGGACACGACCGCGAGCTGTGGCAGCAGCTCTCCCGGCAGCTCGGCCTGCCCGGCATCGCCATCGCCGAGGAGTACGGCGGGGTCGGCTGCACCCCGGCCGACCTGGCGCTGGCCTGCGAGGAGACCGGGAGCGTACTGCTGCCCTCGCCGCTGCTGGCCACCGCGGCCCTGGCCGCCCCGCTGATCGGCGCCCTCGGCACCGCCGCCCAGCGCGCGGAGCTGCTGCCCGCGCTCGCGGCCGGGGAGCTGACCGCCGCGCTCGCCGTCCCCGGCCCCGCCCTGGCCACCGCCCTCGCCCTGACCGGCGACAACGCCCCCGGCGACTGGGCCGGCGGGGGCCGCGCGGGCGGGGTGCAGGCGCGCGCCGACGCCGACGGCTGGCGGCTCTACGGGGAGGTGGCCCAGGTCCTCGACGGGCACGGCGCCGGCCTGCTCCTGGTCGCCGCGCACACCGGCGGCTTCGCCCGGGCCCGGACCCTGCTGTTCCTCGTCCGGGGGGACGCGCCCGGCCTCGTGCGGGCCCGCCAGGCCACCCTCGACGAGACCCGCCCGCAGGGCCGCGTCCAACTGCGGAACGTGGAGGCCCGGCTGCTGGGGGAGTCCGACCGGGCGGACGGCGGGGCCGCCACCCTCGCAGCCCTGGCCGCCACCGGCCGCCACGCCGCCACCGTCCTCGCCGCCGAGGCCGTCGGCGCCGCGGGCCGGGCGCTGGACCGCACGGTGGAGCACGTCCGCCGGCGCGAGCAGTTCGGCCGGCCCATCGGCTCCTTCCAGGCGGTCAAGCACCGCCTCGCCGACCTCTACGTCCAGGTCCAGGCAGCACGCTCCGCCGCCTACTACGCCGCCTGGGACCCCGAACAGGGCGCCCTCGCCCTCGCCCAGGGCCTGGAGGCCCTGCGGATCACCGCGGGCGAGGCCATCCAGCTGCACGGCGGCATCGGCTTCACCTGGGAGCACGACGCGCACCTCTACTTCAAGCGGGCGGCCGCCGACGAGCTGCTCTTCGGCCCGGTCCACCGGCTCCGCGCGCACGCCGCGCAGCGGGCCGGCCTCTTCGACGCCCGGGACCCGGCGGCGGACACCGCGGCACCCGCGACCACGCCCGCGACCGCTCCCGCGCCCACCTCCGCGACTCCACAGAAGGCGGCCGTCTGATGGCTCCCGGTGCGACCCTCCCCGTCAAGCTCATGCAGAAGGTCTCCTCGACCCTCCTCTTCGCCAAGATCGCACCGCACTTCATCCCCGCCATGGACAAGGCGGTCCACCGTCTGACCGGAGGAAAGGTGCTGCTCAGCGCCCGGATGCTGCCGGGCGTGATCCTCACCGCGCGGGGGGCGAGGAGCGGCGAGCCGCGCACCACCCCGCTCGCCTGCATGCCGGAGGACGGAGGTGCGAGCTGGCTGCTGATCGGGTCCAACTTCGGCCGCCCCGGCCATCCGGCCTGGACCGGGAACCTGCTCAAGAACCCGGACGCGGACGTGAACTGGCAGGGGCGGGACATCGCGGTACGGGCCCGCCTGCTGGAGGGGGCCGAACGGGCCGAGGCGTGGAAGGCGGTCCTGCGGTTCTGGCCGCCGTACGCGACGTACCAGGCGCGCATCGAGCGTGAGATCAGGCTGTTCCGCCTGGAGCGGCGCTGACCGCAGGCGTACGGGAACCAGCGCCGGCGGCGGACCCCGCGCGGGGGTCCGCCGTCACCTGGTCGGCTTCTTGCCGGTGATGCCCAGGTGGACGAGCAGCGCCAGGTTCGGCTTGAGTTCCGCCTGCTTGACGCCCCAGGTCTGGAAGCCCTTCTGGTGCGAGGCGACCGCGGCCAGCATCGCCACCAGGGAGCCCGCCATCGCGGCGGGGCTGAGGTCCTTGTCGACCCTGCCCTTGGCCTGGAGCTCCTTCATCGACTCCGTAAGGGAGTTGGTGACGGAGTTCAGGATCTTCATGCGGATCTTGTAGAACCGCTTGTCGCCCTCGGCCGCGCCGAGGTCCACGACGCGCAGGATCGCGTCGTTGCGCCGCCAGAAGTCCAGGAATCCCTCGACGAGTTCCTCGGCGGCGGCCCAGCCGGCCTTGCCGACCCAGCTGCGGCCCTCGACGAGCGCCGTCAACTGGGCGCCCTCCGTGGCCATGTGCTCGGCGATCTCCAGGACGGCGCCCTCGACGTCCGGGAAGTACTGGTAGAAGGTCGCGGGGGAGGTACCGGCCTTGCGCGCGACGTCGATCACCTTGACGTCGCGGTACGGCGAGGAGCTGAGCATCTCGCTGAGGCAGTCGAGCAGCTTCTGCCGCGTCGCCTGGCCGCGCCGGCCGGCGACACGCCCGTCGACGGTGCGTACTTGTCCTGTCATGCCGTCAGCTTACCGAGGGGGCTCCGGCGCGCTATTCGGCCGCCTGCAAATGGGGTTACGGGCCCGCCGACCAGCCCTGGAGCGGGCGCGGGGCATCGGGCGACGGCGGATTTCAGCCGAATTGCCGGGCCGCCGCTGGGTCGCCGCAGGGCTGCCGCGGGGCGGGCGCGGCACCGGAGGCCCCGCTCCGTATCGCCGCTTATCCCCCGAATAGTCTTGTCAACAGGGTGTGGACAACCTTTCGGGCGGATCCTGTCCACCAGGGGCGAAAACCGAGAAAGGCGACCAACCCCACCACCCCCGCCATCTGCGGCGAGTCCGTGAAAAACCCTGCGAGACCCAGCGCAACGGAAGGAACCTCCCCATGGTCGCATTCGCGGAAGGCTCCCCCTGCTGGGTCGACGCCTCGCTCCCCGACGTCGAGGCGGGCAAGCGCTTCTACGGCGAGCTCTTCGGGTGGACCTTCGCGGACAGCGCGGGTCCCGAGTACGGCGGCTACACCCAGGCCTACAGCCGCGGTCGCAACGTCGCAGCCCTCGCCCCCAAGCCCGACGGCCGCATGCCCACGGTCTGGGGCGTCTACCTGTACACCGTCGACGCCTACGCCTGCGCGGCCCGCATCCGCGCCGCGGGCGGGCAGATGGTGATGGACCCCCAGCCCGTCGGCCCCTACGGCACCGCCGCCATGGCCGCCGACCCCGGCGGGGCGGTCTTCGGGCTCTGGCAGCCCGGCACCCACCACGGCTTCGAGGCCCAGGACGAGCCGTACACGTACTGCTGGGCCGAGCTCTACACCCGCGCCCGCGACGCGGTCGACGTGTTCTACGCCACCGTCTTCGGCTACGTCCCCGAGGACCAGTACGACACCGAAGACGGCACCGGCACCACCGGCACCACCGGCACCACGGGCAGCACCGCTGGCGCCTCCGACGCCGAGTACCGCCTGTGGTCCCCGCCCGGCAGCGCGCCCGGAGCCGACACCGCGGTCCTGGGCCGCAGCCTGATCACCGACGCGTTCCCGGAGATCATGCCCGCCCACTTCCTGGCCTACTTCGCCGTCCCCGACTGCGACGCGAGCGTGGCCACGGTGCGGCGCCTCGGCGGGCGCGTCACGGCCGATCCGTTCGACACGCCGTACGGCCGGATCGCCGTCGTCGCCGACAATCAGGGGGCCGTCTTCGCCCTCCTGTCGCAGTCGCGCGGGAATGGGGACCGGGAGCCGGGGCCGGACCAGGCGCGGGCCTGACAGAATCGGGATTGCGCGACTCCTGGCCACGGGCCCGGAGTCGGACGCCGCACGCGGCGGGACGGGGTGCCGTCACCGCCGGCGGTGCCGTACGGGACGCCGGGCGGCCGTCCGCGGTGCCGGTGCGCGCTGGTGGACGCGCTGTTTGCAAGAGCGGGCCCGGGCAGAGGGCCCGTACGGGGAGGTGTGGAGGCGAGTGGTGGAGCAGCTGACGCAGCACGACCCGAGACGGATCGGCCCCTTCGAGGTGCTGGGACGGCTCGGCGCCGGCGGCATGGGGCTGGTCTATCTCGCGCGGTCGGCGTCCGGTCGGCGGGTCGCGATCAAGACGGTGCGCACCGAGCTCGCGGAGGACCAGCTGTTCCGCGTGCGGTTCACGCGCGAGGTCGAGGCGGCGCGCGCGGTGTCCGGTTTCTACACCGCGGCCGTGGTCGACGCCGACCCGCGCGCGGCCGTGCCGTGGCTGGCGACCGCGTACGTGCCGGCGCCCTCGCTGGAGGAGATCGTCAACGAGTGCGGGCCGATGCCCGTACAGGCCGTGCGCTGGCTCGCGGCCGGCATCGCGGAGGCGCTGCAGTCCATCCACGGGGCGGGCCTGGTCCACCGCGACCTGAAGCCGTCCAACGTGCTGGTCGTCGAGGACGGGCCGCGCGTGATCGACTTCGGCATCGCGAGCGGCGTGTCCAACACGCGGCTGACGATGACGAACGTCGCCGTCGGCACCCCCGCCTACATGTCGCCGGAGCAGGCGAAGGACTCGCGCAGCGTCAAGGGCGCCAGCGACGTGTTCTCGCTCGGCTCCACCCTCGTCTTCGCCGCGACGGGGCACCCGCCGTACCACGGGGCGAACCCGGTCGAGACGGTGTTCATGCTGCTGCGCGAGGGACCCAACCTCGACGGGCTCCCGGACGAGCTGCGGCCGCTGATCGACTCCTGCATGCAGATGGACGCCACCCAGCGCCCGACCCCCGCCGACCTCCAGGCGCAGCTCGCCCCGCACCTCTTCGACGGCGGCGACGACAGCGGGACCGCCTCGGCGTGGCTCCCGGCGCGGGCCGTCGCGATGATCGAGGCCCGGCGCGCCGGCAACCGTACGCCCGTCCCCGGCGTCCCGGCCCCGGGCGGCCCCTCCCAGGCCCCGCGGGGCGGATCCGCTTCCGTGTCCGGGCCCGCCCCCGGGCCGGTCTCCGGGCCCGTCTCCGCACCGCCCGTCTCCGGCCCCGCCACGCACCGCAGGCCCCCGCGCGGCACCGCCGACCCCTTCACCGACCCGCGCACCGGGCAGGCCCTGCCGCCGCGCCCGGACCGCCCGCCGATGGCCCCCGCGTCCTCGCTGCCGGGCGCGCCGGTGCGCCTCGGCGGCTCCCCGGTGCCGATCGGGCCCGGCCCGCGGGCGACGGCCCCGGCCCCGGCCGGGCACGCCTCCGCGGACTCGGCGACCGGCTGGGTGCGGCCGCCGGCCGGCGTCGCCGCGTCCGCCGCGGCCCCGGTGGCGACCCCGTCCGTACCGGCCCCCGGGCCGTCCCCGGACAGCGGCCGCTGGCGGCCGTGGCGCTTCCGCATGTCGAACGAGGTCTGGGGCACCCCCACCGTCGCGGGCGACCTGCTGTACGTCACCTCCTTCGAGGTGCACGCCCTGGACGTGGGCAGCGGGCGGCGCCAGTTCAAGACCCGTGACGTCGCCTGGTCCATGGCGGTCGCCGACGGCCGCATCCACGCCTCCGACGGGCCCTCCCTCTTCGCCCTCGACGCCGCGGACGGCTCCGAGCGGTGGCGGCTGAACGCCGACGCGTGGGTGTACGCGCTGCGCGCCGAGCGGGGCACCGTCATCACCGCCACGCGCGGCGGCGGCGTCCAGGGCTGGGAGGCCTCCAATGGCCAGAAGCTGTGGGAGCTGACCGGCGCCCAGTCCGACTTCGAGACGCCGGAGGCGGCCCCCGTCCTCCACGACGGCACGGTCTACGTCTGGCAGGACGCCCGGCTGCGCGCCCTCGACGCCCGCTCCGGGCTGGAGGCCTGGTCGTACCCGGTCGGGGACGCGGCCTCCTGCGGCAACGTCCCGGTCCGCGTCACCCCGGCCTCCGACGGCAACGTGTACGTGGCCGCCGGCACCCGGGTGCTGTCCGTGGACCGGGCCTCGGGCCGGGTCCGCTGGCACTTCGAGGCGCCCGCCGTCTTCCTGGCCCCGCCCGCGTTCGCGCCGGGCCCGGCGGTCACGGGCGGCGGGGTGTACCTCGCGGACTACCTGGGCACCGTCTACGCCCTGGACGCGGCCACCGGCAAGGACCGCTGGCGCATCGCCACCGAGCCGCGCCCGGCCGCGGACCCGGTGCTGGTGGCGGGCGGCAACGTCCACCTGGGCGCGGGCAGCGCCCTGTACACGCTCGACGCGGTCACCGGCACCCCGAAGTGGCGGTTCGCGGCGGGCGGCGAGATCACCGGCTCCCCGGTGGTCGCGGACGGCCGGGTCCACTTCGGCTCGGCCGACCACTGCCTGTACACCCTGGACGCGGCGGGCGGGCAGCTGCGCTGGAAGCTGGCCACGGGCGGCGAGATCACCGGTGCCCCGGTGGCGGAGGCGGGCGTGGTGTACGCGTGCAGCAAGGACCGCTGCGTGTACGCCCTGGACGCCGCCAAGGGCACGGGCACCCGTACGGGAGGCTGACCGGTCGGGGCCGGGGCGCGAGGACCGCCCCGGCCCCGCCCGACCGCGCTCCGCACCCGCCCGGAACACCCGCACGGGCCCTCCGTCCGAGTGCTCCGGGGCCCCGCCGGGTCGCGTTCCGCACCGGGAGTGACAGGATGGGACCCATGAGCAACGTCTACTTCGACATCACCATCGACGGCGCGCCCGCCGGCCGTATCGTCTTCGAGCTGTTCGACAAGGTCGTCCCGAAGACCGCCCAGAACTTCCGCGAGCTCGCCACCGGCCAGAACGGCTTCGGCTACGCCGGCTCCGGCTTCCACCGCGTCATCCCGCAGTTCATGCTGCAGGGCGGCGACTTCACCAACCACAACGGCACCGGTGGCAAGAGCATCTACGGCGAGAAGTTCGCGGACGAGAACTTCGAGCTGAAGCACGACAGCAAGTACCTCCTCTCGATGGCGAACGCCGGCCGCAACACCAACGGCTCGCAGTTCTTCATCACCACCGTCCTGACCCCGTGGCTCGACGGCAAGCACGTCGTCTTCGGCAAGGTCGTCGAGGGCACGGACGTGGTCGACAAGATCGAGTCCCTGGGCTCCCCCTCCGGCGCCACCCGCGCCAAGATCGAGATCGCGGCCTCCGGCGTCGTCGACGCCGCCTGATCCGTCTCGTCCGATCCGTCTCCACGGACACCGGCCGGCCCCGCCCCCCTTCCCGGGGAGCGGGGCCGCCGCCGTTCCGGCCGCCGGGCGCGGCGGCCGCACTGTCGGTGGCCCCTGGTAGCGTGACCGGCCGTTGTCCTCGGGGGAAGGAATCGCGCCATGGTGGCCGGTCGTCATATCAGGTTCACTGCCGTACTCGTGGGCGTCGTGCTCTCGCTCACCGGCTTCTCCGCCCACGGCCGGCACGGCGGCAGCGGCGGCCACGGCTGCTCGTCCGGCAAGAGCAGCCACAGCAGCACCAACGACAGCAACAGCAGCAACAGCAGCACCGGCAGCGGCAAGAGCAAGAAGAGCGACGCGCCCGCCCACGCCACGGTCGTCTCCTGCGCCGCGCCCGGCCGCACGAGGGCCGTCCTCCAGGTCACGTCGGACCTGGACACCCAGCGCACCGTCGAGGTGCCGCTCACCTTCGAAGGCAACGCGGGCACCGTCGACCGGACCTCGGTCCGCGTCACGCTGAAGCCGCGCGAGACCCAGACGGTCACCGTCCCCATGGCCAGCCCGGGCCAGGTGAACGACGTCCAGCGCTGCCAGGTCGGCAGGATCGCCTGACCGGGCCGGCCCGGGGCGCGTCCGCAAGGTCCCGCCTGCCCCGGGCGGCCGGCGCCACCGTGCGGACACCCCCTAGTACCGGCCGCCCGGCCCCCACGGCTCGGGTTCGGCGGCCGGCCGGGGCGCCACCGGTTCGAGGTCCAGGCCGCGACCGCGCGGCCGGCGGCGCCGGCCGCGCATGACCACGGCCGCCAGGAGCAGCAGTGCGCCCGCCCCGACGGCGCAGGCGAGGCCTTCGCCCAGGCCCTCCCCGTCCACGCCGACCGCCAGGCCCCCGGCCGCCTGGCCCTGGCGGACCATCCACAGCACCGCCGCGCCCAGCACCACCAGGCCCGCCAGCCCCATGAGCGGCCGCGACCGCCGCAGGACCGCGCAGAGCGCGAGGAGCGCGGCGCAGAGCATCGGCAGGAGCAGCGAGCCCAGCAGCGCGGGCGGGTCGGTGGTGACGCCGGAGAACAGCTCCCCGACGCGGTAGTGGCGGCCGGGCCGGCCGTCGTACCAGGCGCGGAAGGGGCTCCAGACGGCGGCGGCCGCTCCGGCCAGGCCCAGGAGCGAACCGATCGCGTTGCGGATCATGCCCGGCCCTCCGGGGTGGGGATCATGATCCCGACGCTAGCCCGGCACCCCCGGGCCCGCACGCCGGCCGTGGCGTCAGGGGGTGGAGCGGGTCGATTCGGCGCGGGCGCGCAGGGCCTCGTTCATCGCGGTGAAGTTGCGGGCCGTCCCCTCCAGCAGTCTGCCGAGGAAGGGGACGAGCAGCCCCCGGAAGCGCTCTCCGTGCTCCACCCGGGTGCTGCGCCCCGGGCCCTCGGAGAGCCGGACGAAGTGCTCGCCGTCGAAGAGCCCGCGGACGAGGAAGTGCCCCGTCCAGCGGAGTTCGGCCGCGGGCACGCAGATCCGTACCACCGGGTGGAAGGTGGTCGGCTTGCCCGACTCGGCGTACATCGTCAGCCGGAGGCGCTCGCCGGGGGCCACCTCCCCGTCGGCCTGTCGGATGAAGGGGTTCCAGACGCAGTAGCGGGGCAGGTCGGTCAGGACCTCCCAGACCTCCTCGGGGGTCGCGTCGATGGTGATCTCGGTGGTGATGTTGCGTCGCATGTGCCCGTGTTCCTCGTGGTGACGTGGTGCTCACCGAAGGGACGCGGGGGTGTGCGGCGGCCGCCGGGTTCGGTGCTGGGATGCAACCACGGATCCACCGGTTCCCGGTAGCGTGACCGCCGTTTGTCTCAGGGGGAGGGACTCGGCCATGCCGGTCGCCGGCTTCGCCACCCCTGATCAGCGCAGCCGGAACTCCGTCCCCGGCCGGCGGCCCGCGAACAGCTCCGTCTGGCGGCCGGGCGGCAGGTTGCCCAGCGCGATCAGCGCCGGGGCCTGGGCGAGGGCCTGCTGCAGGGCGGCCTGCTTCGCCGACCACAGGGCCCGGACGGTGCCCTGGACGCCCTCGGCCGGGAACGATGCCAGGGTCCGCGCCGACCGCACCGCCGCCGCGAGCAGTTCCCCGGGCTCGGCCAGCTCCGACACCAGGCCGATCTCGTACGCCCGTCGCGCGGACAGCCGCTCCGCCGTCCCCATCAGGGACATCCGGGCGACCTCCCCGAAGGGCATCCGCTGGGCCATGTAGACGGCCTCGTAGGCGCTCACCATCCCGTACGAGGTGTGCGGGTCGAAGTAGGTGGCGGTGGTCGCCGACACGACGAACTCCGACTCGCCCAGCAGGTAGAAGGCCCCGCCGCAGGCCATGCCGTTGACGGCGGCGACCACCGGCTTCCACAGGTCGTTCGCCTTCGGCCCGATGGCGACCAGCGGGTCGTCGACCGAGTACGGGGAGGCCGGCTGCGGCACCTGCGCCGAGCGGTCGATGCCGGTGCAGAACGCGGCCGTGCCCGCGCCCGTCACCACCACCGCCCGCACCTCCTCGTCGAAGCGCAGCTCCCGCCACAGCGAGGCCAGTTCCGCAGCCGTGTCCAGGTCGATCGCGTTGTGCCGCGCCTCCCGGTCCAGGGTGACGACCGCGACCCCGCTCCCCTTCTCCCGCTCCACCCGCAGGGTCACGGCCGCTCCAGGATCCAGCGCGGCACGGCCGTACCGCCCGTCTCGGTGAACACCACCTGCACCCGCGCGCCGATCCTCAGCCGGGACGGGTCCACCGAGTCGAGCCGGGCGCCGGCGGAGGCGACCAGGTTCCCGGCCAGCCGGATGTGCGGGGCGTCGGCGAGCTCCACCAGGACCACGTTGTACGGGGCCTGCGCCGCGTACGCCGGCAGCAGCGGGGGGTGCGGCAGGACGTAGGACCAGATCCGGCCCCGCCCGCTCATCAGGCGCCACTCGGAGTCGAAGGACCGGCAGTGCGGGCAGCAGGGCCGGGGTGGGAAGCGGAGCCTGCCGCAGGAGGCGCAGGCCTGGACGCGGAGCTCGCCGCGGGCGGCGTACTCCCAGAAGGGGGCGCCGTCCTCGTCGGGGACGGGGAGCAGGAGCTGGAGTTCGTCGGCGCCGGGGGCGGTGGTCATCGTGCGGCTCCTCGGGGAAGGGGGGCTCAGGCGCGCAGCAGGATCGCGGACGTCGGGACGCCCTCGCCGGCCGTCACCAGGCAGGTGGCGGCGTCCGGCACCTGGGCGGTGGAGGTGCCGCGCAGCTGCTTGACGCCCTCGTTGATCAGGTTGAAGCCGTGCACGTACGCCTCGCTCAGCCCGCCGCCCCCGGTGTTGATCGGGAGCCGGCCGCCGATCTCCAGCGCCCCGCCCTCGGTGAAGGCGGCGCCCTCGCCGCGCCCGCAGAAGCCGTAGCCCTCCAGGGAGAGCGGGATCAGGGGGGTGAAGGCGTCGTAGATCTGGGCGACATCCACGTCGGCGGGCCCGAAGTCGGCCTGCTTCCACAGGTGCCGGGCGGCGGTCCAGGCGGGCCCCGACAGCGGGTCGTCGTTCCAGTAGTTGACCATCCCGTGGTGCTGGGCGGGCAGGCCCTGGGCTGCGGAGTGCACGTAGACCGGCTTCTGGCGGCAGTCGCGGGCGCGCTCGGCGGAGACGACCACGCAGGCCAGGGCGCCGTCGGTCTCCAGGCAGTTGTCGAAGAGGCAGAGCGGGTCGCTGATCATGCGGGAGGTCATGTACATCTCGCGGGTCAGCGGCCGCTCGTACATCATCGCGGCGGGGTTCTCGTTGGCCCGGTTGCGGCAGGCCATCGCGACGTTGAAGAGGTGGTCGCGGGTGGCCCCGTACTCGTGCATGTAGCGGCGGGCCAGCATGCCGATCTCGTCGGCGGGCCGCAGCAGCCCGAAGGGCCGGGTCCACTGGGCGGGGGTGGGCAGCTGGACGGCCGTGTTCTTCCAGGGCCGCGGGCCGGAGCCGCGCTTGCGGGAGCGCCAGGCGACGCCGACGGTGGCCTGGCCGGTGGCGATGGCGGCGGCGAGGTGCCCGACGGTGGCGCAGGAGCCGCCGCCGCCGTAGCCGACCTTGGAGAAGAAGGTGACGTCGCCGGCGCCGATGGCCTTGGCGACCTCGACCTCGTCGGTCTCCTCCATCGTGTAGGAGGCGAAGGCGTCCACCTCGCCGGGGTCGATGCCGGCGTCGGCGAGCGCCGCCAGGATCGCCCGGCAGGCCAGTTCCTTCTCCGGCGCGGGTAGCCGCTTGGCAAAGGGGGTCTGGCCGATGCCGACGATTGCCGTAGCGTCCTTGAGCGTTGCCGCCATCGCCACCTCCGGGGTGCGCCGGTACTGCTGACAGCCGCGAAGGCTACAGCTAATCTGACGGATAGTCAGCTACTGGGTTCCAGGGGGAGGGGCGGGCGATGGGCCGAGGCGACCACGAGGACCACGGCGGCACCGGCGCGTTCGGGCTCGGACCAGCGGGAACGGACACGGTGGGCACGGGTACGGGCACGGGCACGGGCACGGGCGTGCCGGACGGGGCCGCGGTGGGCACGGGCGCTCCGGTGGGCACGGGCGCTCCGGTGGGCACGGGCGCTCCGGACGGTGGCACGCCGGACGGTGGCACGCCCGACGGGTCCGAGGCGCACCGGGCCGAGGTGCATGCGGCCGAGGTGCATGCGGTCGAGGTGCATGCGGTCGAGGTGCACGCGGCCGAGGCGGACGGGGCGGACCCGCGCGGAGACCTGCGCTGGGGGACCGTCGCCGCCCTCGTACGGGACGCCGCCCGCCGCCACGCCGGCCGCGAGGCCGTCGTCGACGGCCGCACCCGCCTCGACTACGCCCAGCTCGGCGACCGCGTCGAACGGGCCGCCGCCGCCTGCCTCGCCGCCGGCGTCGAACCCGGCGACCGCGTCGCCGTCTGGGCGCCCAACACCGCCGACTGGATCGTCTCCGCCCTCGGCGCCGTCACCGCCGGCGCGGTGCTCGTCCCCCTCAACACCCGCTTCAAGGGCGCCGAGGCCGCCTACGTCCTGCGGCGCAGCCGCGCCCGCCTGCTCTTCGTCACCGGCACCTTCCTCGGCACCTCCTACGTCGCCTCCCTGCGCCGCGCCGCGGCCGAAGGCCCCGGCGGCGGGCCGCTGCCCGGGCTGCCCCACCTGGAACAGGTCGTGGTCCTCGCCGACGACGTCCCCGCCGACTTCCGCACCTGGAAGGACTTCCTCGCCGGAGGCGACCGGGTCCCGGCCGCCGCGGTCCGCACGCGCGCCGACGCGATACCCCCCGACGCCCCCTCCGACATCGTCTTCACCTCCGGCACCACCGGCAGCCCCAAGGGCGCCGTCATCACCCACGCCCAGACCCTGCGCTGCTACGCCGTCTGGAGCGAGCTCGCCGGACTCCGCGAGGGCGACCGCTACCTCATCGTGAACCCCTTCTTCCACACCTTCGGCTACAAGGCCGGGATCATCGCCTGCCTGATGCGCGGGGCCACGATGGTCCCCCAGCCCGTCTTCGACGTCGACACCGCCCTCGCCAACATCGCCGCCGAGCGGATCTCCGTGCTCCCCGGACCGCCCACCCTCCACCAGTCCCTCCTCGACCACCCCCAGCGCGACCACCACGACCTCTCCGCGCTGCGCCTGGTCGTCACCGGAGCCGCCGTCGTCCCCCTCCAGCTCGTCGAACGGCTCCGCGCCGAACTGCGCATCGCCACCGTCCTGACCGCCTACGGGCTCTCCGAGGCCTCCGGCATCGTCACCATGTGCCGCCGCGGCGACCCCGCCGAGGTCATCGCCGCCACCTCCGGCCGCGCCATCCCCGGCACCGAACTGCGGATCACCGGCCCCGACGGCACCGCACTGGACCCCGGCACCCCCGGCGAGGTCTGGGTCCGCGGCCACCACGTGATGCGCGGCTACTTCGAGGACCCCGAGGAGACCGCCCGCACCCTCACCCCCGAGGGCTGGCTGCGCACCGGCGACGTCGGCGTCCTCGACGCGCACGGCAACCTGCGCATCACCGACCGGATCAAGGACATGTTCATCGTCGGCGGCTTCAACGCCTACCCCGCCGAGATCGAGCAACTCCTCGGCCTGCACCCCGACATCGCCGACGTCGCCGTCGTCGGCGTCCCGGACCCCCGGCTCGGCGAGGTCGGCAAGGCCTACGTCGTCCGCCGCCCCGGCTCCACCCTCACCGCCGACGACCTGATCGCCTGGTCCCGCCGCGAGATGGCCAACTACAAGGTGCCCCGCGCGGTGGAGTTCGTCCCCGGCCTGCCGCGCAACGCCGGCGGCAAGGTCCTCAAGACCGAACTGCGCGCCCGCCGCTGACGTCCCGGCCCGCCCCCGCCCGTCAGGCGACCGCGCGCAGCCCGGCCACGGTGTGCGGGTCGCCGCCCGCGTACGCCAGGTCGGCGCGGGCGGCGCACTCGCGCGCGGCCACGTCCCGGCCCAGCGGGGACAGGGCCGCGCAGTACAGGAGGGCGCCGAGCGGGATCAGATCCAGGCTGACGGCCATCGCGGCCGTGCCCAGCAGCACCGCCAGGGGGCGCCACACCCCGATCCGGCGCTCGACGGCCAGCTGCGTCACGATCCACAGCAGGCCCACGTAGAACAGCATCGGCCCGACCGAGTACACGAGCGGCTCCACCCCGGGCCGGCTCTGGACCTCCTCGAACAGCCGGTCCATGCCCGCCCGGTCGGCCGACTGCCACCCGACGACCAGGTCGACGCCCGCCTGCGCGACGGCCGCCACCGCACCGGCCAGCCCGAGCCCCGTCGCCACACCGGCGCCCACCCGACCCACCCGCCCGGCCGGAACCGCCAGCCGCCGCAGCCCCAGGAACACCACGCCGAACAGCGCCACCCCCGCGGCCAGCGCCAGGTGCCCGGCCGTCCAGGCGGCGCCGGGGCCGTGGTCCGGGTCCGCGAGCCGCACCACCCCGTACACCAGCAGGCACAGCGGGGCGGCGGCGAAGGCACCCCGCACGAACGCGGTCCGACGCCGCCCCCACGGCCGGACGGCCACCGGCCGCGCGCCCCGAACACCCTGCACAGAAGCTTCGTTGGTCATGGCCCGATCCTCCCCGCCCCCCACCCGTCCCGGATCCGGCATCACCCCCACCCCCACCCCGAGGCGACCCCGACGCGCCCCTGACCACCCCGGCCCCCGCCGACCCGCGGGTTAGCCTGCACGGGTGAGCGTGCGTCAAACAGTCGACCGAATGCGGCGGGGGAGCGTGGAGCGGGCCGGTACCCGGGCCGGCGCCGCCTTCGCGCTGACCCTCGCCGTGGCCCTCGTGCTGGCCTTCGTCCTGCGGCCCGACGCACCCGCCGGCCCGGCGGACGCCGACGGCCCCGAGCCCGCACACCGGACCGGACTGACCGCGGCCGTCTCCGCCCCCTTCAACGCCTTCACCGAGGGCTACGACTGCTACCGCATCCCCAGCCTCACCACCACCAAGGACGGCACCCTGCTGGCCATCGCCGAGGCCCGCACCTCCGGCTGCGCCGACATCGGCGACATCGACCTCGTCCTGAAACGCTCCACCGACGCGGGCCGCACCTGGGGCCCCCTCCAGGTCATCCGCGGCGCCGGAGACCCCGGCGCCTACGGCAGCCCCGCCCCCGTCGTCGACTCCGCCTCCGGCCGGATCTCCCTCCTCCACGCCTACAGCACCTGGACCGCCGACGCCGACGGCAACCGCGTCCGCGGCCCCCGCGAACTGCGCCTGGCCCACAGCACCGACGACGGCGCCACCTGGACCACCGACCCCGACCCGCAGCCCCAGCTCAAGGACCCCGACTGGGCCTGGGTCTCCGTCGGCCCCGGCCGCGGCGTCCAGATGACCCCCACCCGCCCCGACCGCCCCGGCCGCCTCGTCATCGGCTCCGACTACCGCACCGGGACGGACGCATCGGGCGCCCAGCTCCTCTACAGCGACGACGGCGGCCTCACCTGGGCCGCCGGCGCCCGCTGGAGCGCCCCCGCCGGCACCCCCGCCCCCAGCGAACCCGCCCTCACCCAGCTCCCCGACGGGCGGATCTACCTCAACGCCCGCTCCACCGCCACCTGCGGCACCCCCGACCACCGCCTGTCCGCGACCGTCGACGACGCCTCCGCACCCGCGTTCCCCGCCCCCGGCTTCACCCCCGTCGCCGACCTCCCCGCCCCGCCCGCCTCCGGCTCCGTACTCCAGCTCCCCGGCGGCCCCCTCCTCCTCACGGCGCCCAGCCGGCCCGGCGCCGAGTCCTCCGACCGCTGGACCCTGGCCGTCCGCACCTCGCAGGACGAGGGCCGCACCTGGTCGCAGGACGGCGCCGTCGTCCTGCGCGAACGCGCCGGCTACTCCGACATGGCCGCCCTGCCCGGCGGCCGCGTCGGCCTGCTCTACGAGACCGCCAACGGCACCCCCCACGGCTACATCAAGTTCACCGCCTTCGGCCTCACCGAACTCCGGTCCGCCGCCGAGGACCTCACCCCCCGCCGCACCGCCGACACCGGCCCGTACCGCGACGACGCCGTCGTCCACGGCGCCCCCCGCCTCGGCAACCGGCCCGGCGGCGGCAAGGCCATGCGCTTCGACGGCACGGACGACTTCCTGCGCCTGATCGACTGCCCCGACGAACTGCGCGTGGGTGCGGAGGACTTCGCCGTCGCCACCTGGGTCCAGTACAAGACCCGTGGCCAGGACCGGGGGAGCGGCCTGCGCCGGCCCCTCCTGTGGGCCTACGGCCAGGGGCCCGCCGCCAAGCAGTTCCGCCTCGAGGCCGACCCCGCCACCGGCCGCCTCGAAGCCACCGTCAACGCCGGGACCGGCCCCGTCACCGTGACCTCCCCGACCCGCACCGACGACGACAAGTGGCACCACGTCGTCCTCCAGCGCCACGGCGGCCGCCTCGAACTCTCCGTGGACGGCAGGGCCCCGGCCACCGCCGCGACCCCCACCGGCCCCGCCGGCGACCTCCGCCCCGGCGGCGCCTTCACCGTCCACCTCGGCACCCGTCCCGACTACAAGGCCTTCTACGCCGGAGCCCTGGACGACGTGCGCGTCTACGGCCGCGCCCTGTCCCGCAACGACATGGCCCGCCTGCGCGACGGCCACGACGTCACCGACGAGGAACGCGTCCACCTCGCCTTCGACGCCATCCGGTGACCGGCGGCGGCCCGGCTCCCCCGCCGCCCCCGCTGTCAGTGCCCCGTGCCATGGTGCCGTGCATGATCAACGACCTCGACGGCATCGACTGGGTCTCCCTGGGCCACGCCTACGGCCCCGGCGGTGAGATTCCGGGATGGCTGAGGGGCATGGCCGACCCCGACCCCGACGTCCGGCACCAGTCGTTCGCCGGCTTCTACAGCGCGGCCCACCACCAGGGCGACGTCTACCCCTGCACGGTGGCCGCCCTGCCGTTCCTCCTCGGCCTCGCCGACGACCCCGCCACCCCCGACCGGGCCGCCGTCACCGCCCTGCTGCTCAGCATCGGACGGGAGGCCGCCGACCGCGACGACGACGACATCCGCTTCGCCCCGGACGGCACCGAGTCCACGGCCCCGGCGGACGCCATGGCCCTGCTCCGGGCCCGGGCCGACGCCTTCGTCCGCTACGCGGCCGACCCGGAGGAGGGCGTACGGCGGGCGGGCATCGAAGGCGTGGGCCTGTTCACCGCCGACGCCGACCGCGCCCTGCGGATCCTGTGCGACCGGCTGCCGGCCGAGAGCGGCACCGTGGAACGGCTGCTGGTCATCCGCACCGTGGCGGACCTGGCCCTGCGCCTGGGGGCCGCCCGGCCCGCCGCCACCGCCTGGCTCGACACCCTCGCCCAGGACACCGCCGCCGACCCCGACATCCGGCTCGGCGCCCTCGTCCACCGCGCCCGCTGCGCCCCGCAGGACGTCACGGCCGACACCGTGCCGACGGCGATCGACCTCCTGCACCGGCTCGCGCCCGCGCCGGAGGAGTCCGGCGACCAGGGGTGCGACGCCTCCACCGGCGGCTGCGCCTGCGCCGAGGCCGACCCCGCCCCGGACGCCGAGGCCGACCCCGCCCCGGACGCCCCGGCCGACCCCGCCCCGGACGCCCCGGACGCCCCGGACGCCCGGGACCCCCAGGGCACCCAGGACGCCGCGAACCAGAGCGTCCCCCCGCAGATCGCCGCCGCCTTCGAGGACCTCGACCGGCACGGCCGCGTCCACGCCCCCACCACGGGCCTGCTGGAGGCCTTCCACGAGGTCCTCGACGCCCGCGTGCCCGAGCGCACGGCCCTCCTCACCGCCCAGCTGGACAGCCCCGACCCGGCCACCCGCCACGACGCCGTCGCCATGGCCAAGGAGCTGATCGGCTCCCGGCGCGGCGACCACACCGGGCTCGTCCTCCTCCTCGCGCGGTGCCTCAGGCCCCGCGAGCCCTACACCACCGCCGCCGCGGCCGAGGCCCTCCGCTCCCTGGGCCCCCTCGCCGAACCCGCCCGCGAAGCCCTGGCCGGCTGCGTCGCCGCGCACCGGACCACCCACGGGCCGGACGTCTGGGCGTCCCGCCGGCCCCTGCTGCGCCGCGCCCACCAGGAAGCCGTCATGACACTGGCGCGCCTGGGCGACCCGCGCGCCCTGCCGAGCCTGCTGACCGGCCTGGACGGCGGAGTCGACGCATGGCGCGCGGTGCAGGTCGCCGGCAGCCTGGGCCCGGCCGCCGCCGGGGAACTGGCACCCCGGCTGATCCGGCACCTGGGAGACGCCGACCTCTCCACGCAGTGGCCCGGCATGGGCGCGGGCGCCCTGCTCTCCGCCCTGGCCGCACTGGGCGACCCGGCGGCCGTCCCCGCGATCACGCGGGCCGTCGAGGAGGCCATGGGCCACGACCAGTGGCCCACCGCTGCCTGCGCACTGGACGCGCTCGCCTCCTTCGGCACCGCGGCCGCGTCCGCCCTGGAGACGGTCCGGCCGCTGGCCGACGCCGAGGACGTGGACCTCCGCCTGGCCGCCACCGGGGCCCTGTGGGCACTGGAACGCGACCCGCTGGACACCGTCCCGCGGCTGAGGGGACTCCTCGACGGCTACCGCAGCCACCAGGCGGCCGCGGTGCTCGCCACCATCGGCCCGCCCGCCGCGGCGGCCGTGCCCCGCCTCAGGGAGCTGCTGACCACGGGGGACACCTGGACCCGTGTGCACGCCGCGACCGCGCTGTGGGACATCGCCGGAGAGACCGGGACCCAGGCCGTCCTGGGGGCCCTGCTGGCGGCCTGGGAGACGAACGACACCACCTCGAACCGCGTCCTGGCCTGTCTCCTGCGGATGGGGCCGGCCGCGGCACCGGCCCTGCCCCGCATCGAGGCGGAACTGGCGAAGCCCCACCGCGAGGGCTTCTTCCGCAGCATCGCCGCCGACGAAGAGGTGCTCCGGCTGTGCCGCACCGTCCAGGAGCGCCTCACGGCGGTGACGGAACCCTAGGGCGCGGGCTTGCGGGCCAGCAGGAGCCGCCAGTGCGGGGTGCCGTCCGCGCGCCGGCCGAAGGGGGCCAGCGGGACCGTCTCCACGGTGAAGCCCGCCGCCGTCAGGTCCGCGCGGACCGGACCGAAGGGGAAGGTGCGGTAGTACATGACGAACGGAGGCCGCCACACCGCGTTGCGGACCCGCATCGCCGCGTCGAACCCGGCCGCCGCCCACCACACGGGCGAGGCCAGGGGGACCGGAGCGCCGACCGGGAAGGCGAACACCCCGCCGGGGCGCAGCGCGCGGTGGACCGCGCCGAAGAGGGCGGGCCGCTCGGCCGGCAGGAAATGGCCGAAGGCGCCGAAGCTGACGGCGAGGTCGTAGGTGTTCCAGAGCCGTTCGGGCAGGGCCAGGACGTCGGCCCGGACGAGGTCCACCCCCTCGGGGTGCGCGCGCCCGGCCTGCGCCAGCATGCCGGCGCTGAGGTCGACCCCGGTGACCCGGTCGCGGCAGAGGCGGCGCAGCATGCCCAGCCCGGCGCCGGTGCCGCAGCAGACGTCCAGCCCGGAGCCGAAGGAGCCCTCCTCCTGGGCCAGGGCCTCCTCGACGGCGTCGAGCATCCGGTCCGGGGTGCGGAAGGGCGTCCGGTCGAACTTGGGGGCGAGGAGGTCGTAGCCCCGCTCGACGGAGGAGAGGGCCTGGACGGCCAGTTCGCGCAGGCTCGGGCCCTGGGAGGTGAACACGGGCCCAGCCTAGTGACCGGGCGGCCGGGCCGGGGCCGGACGGGGGCCGGGCCTGCGGACCCGATCGCGGAAAACACCGAAACGCGGGCGCGCGGCGGTCGCGGTGGTCCCCCTCCGGCCACCGCGACCGCCGCTCCCCGTACCGGCTCGCCCGGATTCCCCCGAATCCCCCGTGGGCTCGCCCGTACGGTCCCCCCGTGTTCCCTACCGGTGGTGCATCCCCCGTGGTGCATCCCCCGTGGTTTCCCGCTGTTTCCCCCGTACGTCCTCGGGCGGTCCCCCCGTACGTCCCCCGTACGACCGCTCAAGGCCCCCCGTACGTTTCCCCCGTACGCCGTGCCGTGCCGTTACGGGCGCGGACCGGACGCGTGGTTGTCCATCGACACGATGTCGACGTCCGAGGCGTGGTTGTCCTGCGGCTTGTCGCCGGGCTTGACCACGACCGGCGGTTCGGCCGCCGGGTCGCCCAGCGGGTTGATGTCGGCGCCCGAGGCGTGATTGTCGAGCGGTCTGATGTCGCCGTCGAGCGGCAGGATGTTCTCGTTCGTCGCCATCGACTCTCTCCTGATCGTGTGTGGCGCCTGATGGTGGTCGGGCCCGTTCGGCGATTCCCCCGTGGACCGCCGAACGGGTTGTGCAACCAGCCGGCCCGAGTGCCCCCCGACGCCCCGGGTCGATGCACTCATCCTGCCGCGCGGCGATAAACGAACGATGAACGTGTCCGTCCATCGGCGGTCACCGCAGGTCAGGCGGCCAGCTCCGACGCCAGCAGCGCCTGCACTTCGGCCAGTTCCGCCGACCCCAGCTGGCGGAACACCGTCTCCGCGTCCCGCCAGCACGCCCGCGCCCGGTCCGGCTGGCCCAGCCGCCGCAGCGCCTTGCCGAGCACGGTCAGCACCGTCGCACGGCGCCACTCCCCGCCGATCCCGCGCAGCGCGATGGCCTGCTCGGCGTGCTTGGCGGCCAGGGTGGGCCGCAGGGCGGCCAGATGGGCCTCGGCGAGCCGGAAGTGCGTCACGCCCTCCCACAGCGGCTGCCGGTTGTCGTGGAACAGCGACAGCGCCTCGCCGAGCTGTTCCAGCGCCTCCGTGAGCCGGCCGGCCTGGGTGAGCGCGATGCCCAGCGCGTAGCGGCCGTTGGCCAGGCGCAGGGTGAGGCCCATCCGGTCGTATATGGCGATGCCCTGCTCGGCGAGTTCGATGGCGCTGGACAGCCGGCCGAGCACGACGTGGATCCGGGAGAGGTTGCACAGGGCGCTGGCCTCGCCGATGTTGTTGCCGTCGGCCCGGAAGTTCTCGATGGCCTCCAGCAGGAAGCGCTCGCCGTCGGTGTGCCGCCCCTGGTAGAGGGCGATGATCCCGCGGTCGTTGGGCGCCCAGCAGCTGGGCAGCGGGTCTCCGGCCAGCCGGGCCAGGTCCATGGCCTGGCGCGCCTGGTCGTCGGCCTCGGCGAACCGGCCCACGAAGAGGTGGACCATGGTGAGGGTGGTCCGTGCCCGGCCCTCGGCGCGCGGGTCGCCGGCGGCGCGCGCGGCCTCGCACACGGTCTCCGCGGCGGACTCGTACTGCTTGGAGTTGGCGCCGGACTCGGCGAGGTCCTTGGCCGCCCACAGCAGGTCCACGGCCCGCCGCAGGGCGTCCGGCCGTCCGGCGGACTGCCGTACGCAGGCCAGCAGCGGGTCGGCCTCGGCGAACAGCCAGTCCAGGGCGGCGCGGGGCTCGGCGAGGACGAGTCCGGGGTGGCGGGTCCCGGAGAGGTGGGCGGGCAGGCGGTCGCCGGGCCGCTCCAGGGCGTACACGCGGGACGCGGTGGCGAGGTAGAAGTCGAGGAGCCGGTCGAGGGCGGCCTCGCGCCCGCCGGCGGGCTGCTCGTCGCGTTCGGCGCACGCACGCGCGTAGAGGCGTACGAGGTCGTGGAAGCGGTAGCGGCCGGGGGCGGCGGATTCCAGGAGGGAGCAGTCGACTAAGGCCTCCATGAGGTCCTCGGTGTCGTGCTCGGGCAGGTCGAGGACGGCGGCCGCGGCGGCCAGCGAGATGTCCGGGCCGTCGGCGAGGCCCAGGAGGCGGAAGGCGCGCTGCTGGGCGGGTTCCAGCTGGCCGTAGCCGAGCTCGAAGGTGGCCTTGACGGCCAGGTCGCCTGACTGGAGCTCGTCGAGGCGGCGGCGCTCGTCGGCGAGCTTGGCGGCGAGGACGGAGACGGTCCAGGTGCGGCGGGAGGCGAGCCGTGAGGCGGCGATGCGGATGGCGAGCGGCAGGAACCCGCAGGCGCCGACGACGTCGAGGGCGGCCTGGCGTTCGGCGCCGACGCGTTCGGCGCCGACGATGCGGGTGAACAGCTGCAGGGCCTCCTCGGGGCTCATCACGTCGAGGTCGACGAGATGGGCGCCGGCGAGGCCCGACATCCGGACCCGGCTGGTGACGAGGGCGGCGCAGCCCGCGGTGCCCGGCAGCAGCGGGCGGACCTGGGCGGCGTCGCGGGCGTTGTCGAGGAGGACCAGGACGCGGCGGCCGTCCAGGGTGGAGCGGTAGAGGGCGGCCCGGTCGGCGGGGGAGTCGGGGATGGCGCTGTCGGGGGTGCCGAGGGCGCGCAGGAAGGAGCCGAGGACGGCCTCGGGCGGGACGGGACGGGGCTCGGTGCCCTGGAGGTCGACGTAGAGCTGGCCGTCGGGGAAGTGCGGGCGGGCGGCGTGCGCGACGTGCACGGCGAGGGTGGTCTTGCCGACGCCGCCGATGCCGGCCAGTGCGGAGACGGCCATGACCTGTCCGTCGGAGCCCGAGAGGATCTCGCCGAGCTCGCTGACGAAGGGGGCCCGGCCGGTGAAGTCCGGGACGGTGGCGGGCAGCTGGGCGGGCCGTACGGGTACGGGGGAGGCGGTCGGGGCCGGGTCCTCGGCGCGGGCGAGTTCCGCGTCGGCGTTCAGGATGCGCTGCTGGAGGGCGGAGAGCTCGGGGCGCGGGTCCACCCCGAGTTCCTCGGCGAGGAGGCGGCGGGTGTCCGCGTACACGGCGAGGGCCTCGGCCTGGCGGCCGCTGCGGTAGAGGGCGAGCATGAGCAGCTCGCGCAGCCGCTCGCGCAAAGGGTGGGCGGCGGTGAGGGCGGTGAGCTCGGAGACGGCCTCGGCGTGGTGGCCGACCTCCAGGTCCAGGTCGAGGCGGGTCTCCAGCAGCTGGAAGCGCCATTCGGTGAGCCGGGTGCGCTCGGTCTCGGCGTGCGGGCCGGGGACCCCGGCGAGGGGTTCGCCGTCCCACAGGTCCAGGGCGCGGGCCAGCAGCGTCCGGGCGAGGGCGCGGTCCCCGGCGGTGCGGGCCCGGTCGGCGTCGGCGGCGAGGCTGCGGGCGATGCCGAGGTCGAGGGCCTCCTGGTGGCGCAGCCGGATGGCGTAGCCGCCGGCATCGCTGACGAGCAGCTCGGGGTCGAGGACCTTGCGCAGCCGGGAGGCGTACGTGCGGATGGTGGCGAGGGCCTGCTGCGGGGGGTCCTCGCCCCAGATGGCGTCGATCAGTTCGGGCGCGGTGGCGGTGCGGCCGTCGCGCAGCAGCAGCGCGGCGAGCAGGGCGCGCTGCTGCGGACTGCCGGAAGGCAGGGTCTCGCCGCCGCGCCAGGCCCGGATGGGTCCGAGCACGGCGAAGCGGTTGTCTCCGGGATCGGGCGCTCCGGGCGCCCCGGGTGCGCCGGGACCGTCGGAGACGTTCGGCTGGTGCGGGATGGCCGGTCCGCCGTCCATCTGTCCTCCCCCTGCCTTCCGTCGGTTCAAGGGTCAGTCTGCCCTGTGTTGCACGTAAGCGTCAGCCCGCGGCGGAGCCATCCGCTCCCGGCCGGGGAACGGCCGGCGCCCAAAGAGCTGACGGTTCGTCAGATCGACGCTACCGTAAGAGCCATGGAGACCTTCCCGAAGATCATCTCGGTGGACGACCACACGGTTGAACCTCCTCACGTCTGGCGGGACCGGCTCCCGTCGAGATTCCGCGACACCGGCCCCCGGATCGTCCGCGCCCCCCTCAAGGAAATGACCTTCCTCGGCGGCAGGTTCGCCCCCGTCATGGGCGCCAAGGGCGACGACGGCCCCATCGGCGACTGGTGGGTGTACGAGGACCTGCACCGGCCGCTCACCCGCCTCGACACCGCCGTCGGGTACGACCGCGACGAGATCAAACTGGAAGTCATCACCTACGAGCAGATGCGCCCCGGCTCCTTCTCGGTTCCCGAGCGCCTCGCCGACATGGACGTCAACCACGTCCAGTCCGCCCTCTGCTTCCCCACCTTCCCGCGCTTCTGCGGCCAGACCTTCACCGAGGCCAAGGACCGCGAACTCGGCCTCCTCGGCGTGCGCGCGTACAACGACTGGATGGTGGAGGAGTGGTGCGGACCCCTCGCCGGGGGCCGCCTCATCCCGCTGACCCTCATCCCCCTGTGGGACGCCCGCCTCGCCGCCGAGGAGGTGCGCCGCAACGCCGCGCGGGGCGTGCGCGCCGTCGCCTTCTCCGAGATACCGCCGCACCTGGGGCTCCCGTCGATCCACACGGACGAGTGGGACCCCTTCCTCCGGGCGTGCGACGAGACCGGCACGGTCATCGCCATGCACATCGGCTCCTCGTCGCGCATGCCGTCCACCTCGGCCGACGCACCGCCGGCCGTCGGGTCCACCATCACCTTCGCCAACTGCTGCTTCTCGATGGTCGACTGGCTGATGAGCGGCAAGTTCGAACGCTTCCCGAACCTGCGGATCATGTACGCCGAGGGCCAGATCGGCTGGATCCCCTACATCCTGGAGCGCGCGAACGTGGTCTGGGAGGAGAACCGCGGCTGGGGCGGCGTCGCCGACAAGGTCCACCGCCCGCCGTCCGAGCTCTTCGCGGAGCACGTCTTCGGCTGCTTCTTCGACGACGCCTTCGGTCTGCGGAACCTGGACTCCATCGGCGTCGGCAACGTCCTCTACGAGACGGACTACCCGCACTCGGACTCCACCTGGCCCAAGTCGCGCGAGGTGGGCGAGGCCCAGATGGGGCACCTGGACGCGGAGGTGGTGGAACGCATCGTGCGCGGCAACGCCATCGACCTGCTGGGGCTCACCCCCGAAGGGCTGTGGCCGGGGGCCTGAGACGGCCGCAGGGGGTGGGGGCCGGGCCCCCACCCCCTACCGCCCCGGACCGGCGCCGGCCGTCACCCCGCGGCGGAGGCCGCGCGTCCGCCCGCCACCACCGGGCGGACGTGCGCCAGCAGCAGCTCCAGGAAGCGGTCCGGGCGGTGCAGCGCCGCGAAGTGGCTCGCGTCCTCGATCAGTGCGAAGGCCTTCACCGGAGCCTCGACTTCGTCGAAGTAGGCCTTGGCGCGCGCCGCCGGGGTGATCACGTCCAGCGCGCCCTGGAAGACGAAGAACGGCACCTCGAACCGGGTCCCGTCGGCCCGGTCGTCGAAGCCGTGCGTCCCGACCGTGACCGGCTCCGAGAAGGCCTGTCCCTTGAAGTACGCGGCGATCCGGCCCGGGGAGTACAGCGGCGACAGCCACATCGAGCCCAGGACCACCTTCTTCACGGTGTCCAGGGTGAGCGGGTCGGAGCCGGTGCACAGCTTGTCGTACGCCGACCGCTGCGCCGAGGTCCAGCGGTTCGGGTCGGAGCCCATCGCCTCCAGCCCCGCCGCGTCCTTCGCCTTCCCGGCGGCCCGCAGCCGCTCCAGGGTGGCGTCGTAGGCGGAGGTGTCCCGGCCCGCGTCCAGGACGTTCTGGTCGGTGCCGACGTACGCCGAGAAGAGCTCGGGGTGGTTGCGGGCCAGCCGGAGCCCGAACACCGTGCCGAAGGAGCTCGGCATCAGCACCACCCGGTCCGTGCCGAGGCGCTCCCGGACGTGGTGGACGACCTCCAGCGCGTCCGCGTACAGCCGCTCGAAGGACGGTTCGCCGCCCTGGCCGGCGGGGCCGCCGTGGGCGAAGGTCAGCCCGGCCCCGCGCATGTCCCAGCGGACCAGGGTGAAGTGCTCCTCCCAGGCCCGGGTGCGGGCCCCGTACGGGGAGTTCGCCGCGCCCGGACCGCCGTGGACCTCCAGCAGCACGGGGTTGGCCCGGTCCTCGCCGCGCACGGAGATCCACTGGTCGATCCCGCCGATGCGGACGAAGCCCTGTTCGTCGATGCCGTTCGGCGCGTCGATGCGCATCAGGCGGGCATGTGCGGACCGGCGCACGGCGCGGTGGGCGAACAGGCCGGCGACAGGAGCGGCGAGCGCGGCGGCGGCGGTGGCGGCGATGATCCCGAGCATTACTGTTTCCCCCAGACACTGTTTTGCTGACGAGGAGGAGACTACGGCAAGGTCCGGGTTTGTAAAGGGGGTTGGGGCTCGGGGTGGGGCGGTGCGGCGCGGCCGGAATCCCGCCATCCCAGCGCCGCGCGAGGTTCGGACCTTGCACCCCGGCCCGTCGCCGGGGCATGCTTCGCCAGGGCAAAGCGGGAGGGATCATGGCGGTGGACAAGCGGTCCGTGGTGACGGCGGTGCTGTGCGCCGTGGCGGCGCTGGGCGCCTCGGCGGCGGTCGCCGAGCTGGTGCCCCCGCCCGAAGGGGCCGCCCCCGTGCACGCCAAGTCGGCCGCACCCTCCGGATCGCCGAGCGGTCCTTCGCGTTCGCAAGCGTCCAAGCCTCAGCTGGGCAAGCCCCAGTCGACCCCGGTCACGCCCAAGCCGGGCAACGCCGCCACCTTCACCGGCGCCCTGTTCACCGGCGGCCTGGACGGCGACCACTTCTGCACCGCGACGGTCGTCCGCAGCCCCGGCAAGAACCTGCTCATCACCGCCGGCCACTGCCTCCTGGAGGGCGAGCAGACCCGCGACGGCGGTGCGGTATTCGCACCCGCGTACGCGAACGGTGTCGCACCGTACGGGGTCTGGAAGATAGAGCAGGTCTACGAGGACAAGCGCTGGGCCGACGACACCGACGACGACTACGACCTCGCCTTCGCCCGCGTCGCCCCCGACGACAAGGGCCGCAACATCGAGGACCTCACCGGCGGCGCCCCCCTCGACACCACCGGCCGCGCGGGCGAGGAGGTCACGGTGACGGGCTACCCCGCCGACCGCAAGGTCCCCCGCACCTGCACGGCCGTCGCCGTCCGCACCGGCGAGCGCGAGCAGCGCTTCGACTGCTCCGACTTCCCCGGCGGGACCAGCGGCAGCGCCTGGCTCGGCCGCGACGGAAAGATCATCGGAATCCTGACGGGCGGCGACACGGACGACGTCTCCACCAGCACCGTCCTCGGCGACTACGCCGCCCAGCTCTACGCCAAGGCCACCACCCCCAAGCGCTGACCCTCCGTCCGGCGCACCCGTCCTCCCCCGCGCGGGGGAGGACGGCTCCCTCCCGTGCCCGATGCCCGGCAGGGGCCTCCCGAGCAGGATCGGCAGCGACCCGAACGCCGCTCCCGGAGGAGACCACCGCCATGCACCGGACGACCCTGCGCCTCGCCGTTCCCCTCGCCCTCGCCGCCGCCCTCGCCGCCCCGGCCTGCCTCCCCGCCTCGGCGGCGGACTCGCCCCCGGTTCCGGCCGCCGCCGGGGCGGGGAGGCGGGTGCCCGCCGTGGGCGGCATCAGCGGGTGGGGCCGCATGGCCTACGGAGACCCCCGCGACGACGTCCAGATCTCCGTCGACGCCCACGGCCTGTTCACACGGCCGGGCGCCGGGGCGCCGCCCGGACCCTCCCTCGCGGTCCGCTCCTGGGGCACCTTCCGCATCCAGCACTACTCGCCCCCCGAGGACGGGCGGCCCGGGAACTTCAACTGGGGCGACTTCCGCGTCGACTGCCTGCGCGTGGACGGGACCGAGGTGTCCGTGACGGGCCGCCTCGTCGACGCCGGACCGGTCTGGCAGCGCTTCCTCCACCGCAAGCCCCTGCCCGCCCGCATGGGCCTCAGCTTCCACGTCCCCCGCCCGGGCGACGCCGACGCGGCGCGCGTCGGCATCATCGCCCCGGCCGGCGACCAGGACATGCCGCGGTGCTCCACCGCGACGCCCGAAGCGGGCCTGACGGCGGGCGGCTACCGCCTCAGCGCCCCGGGAGCCGTCCCGCCCGGGGCCTAGCATGGGAACATGAATTCGAATGCCGGGGTGCCCGCGGACCCCTCGGAGGCGCGCCCACCCCTCACGCCCGCCCTCACCGGCGACGAACTCGCCCGCTGGTACTGGACGCTGGCCGAGCTGAACGCGCTGGCCCGGCGGCTCGACGTACCGCGCGGCGGCGGGAAGGCCGTGCTCACGGAGCGGCTGCGGGCCGCACTCGACGGCCGGCCGCTCCCCGCGGCCCCGGCCCGCCGTCCCGCGGCGGCCCGCCGGCTGTCCGCCCCGGTCGACGGCGCGACGGTCATCCCCGAGGGGCAGCGGTGCAGCCAGGTGCTCAGGGAGTTCTTCCGGCGGGAGATCGGCCCGGCGTTCCACTTCGACGGGTACATGCGCGCGTACGTCGCGCAGAACGCGGGCCGCACCCTGGCCGAAGCGGTCGCCCACTGGCACGCCACCCGGGCGGCCGCCGCCGAACCCCAGGAGATCGGTGCACAGTTCGAGTTCAACCGCTTCCTGCGCGCCTGGCACGCCGACCACCCCGCCGGCACGAGGGACGAGGCCCTGACCGCCTGGCGCACCCAGCGCTCGGCGCCGCGCTAGCCGCCCGCCGCCGGCCGCGCGCTCCGCCGGCCGCCCGGCTCCAGGCCCCCGTCACCCCACCAGGCCCAGGTGGACCGGCGCGGCCGAGGCGTCGGCGAGGAGGTCGGGCAGGCGCGGGGGCCAGAGCGGCTCGCCCAGGGCGGCCAGCCGCTCCGGGGAGACCCACTGCCAGTGGATGCCGGGGTCTTCGAGGACGGGCTCCCGGCGGGGGCCCGTGGTGACGTAGACGTGCTCGTGCTGCCGGACGGGGACGCCCTCGTGGGTGAAGTCGTGCTCCCAGGTGCACAGCAGCCGCTGCGGCTCCAGGTCGGTCCACCCGGTCTCCTCGCGCAGCTCCCGCCGCACGCACTCCTCGGGGGTCTCACCGGGATCCATCCCGCCGCCCGGGGGCAACCAGTGGATGCCGACCTCGACGTTGTTCTCCCGGAAGAGGAACACCGATCCGCCGGGGGAGAGGACGACAAGGCGCGCTGCCTGACGCGGAGTTCTCATCATCAACGCAGCGTACGGCGGGGACCGGGCGGGCGGGAGGGGTCGGGCGGGGGCTTCGGCCGGGGTGGGCGGTGCATCCTGGGGCGGGGTCGGTGGGGTGTCGGGGGCTTCCCGCCGGTCCACTGTCCTTCCGGTCCGGTCCGTCTCGGCGTCCGGCGGCCGTCTGGGGCTGATACCTGCGAGGAAGGACGGCCGAGGCGTCGTCCGGGACCTTGGGCGCGTCGGATCGCCACGCGCTCCTCTTCGTCCGGCGTCCGGCTGTCGACGGGGGCTGATACGTGCTGAAGAGGGCTTTTGTGCACTCGCCGGGGTGGGCAGGGGCGTCATCATCGCGATGCGGTTCCGTTTCTTGGTGTCTGGCGGACGGCGGCCGCAGTGGAAGAGCACGCCGGTGCCATCCGGCTGCCGCTGGTGCCTGCCCGTCAGTCCCTCCTCTTCTTGCGTTGCTTGGTGGTCGGTTCAGGTCGATACCTGCACAAAATGACACCTGGGAGCCGACTTCGGTGGCGGCGAGGCAGTCGGATTGCCGTCAGCCTCCGCTTATTGGCAGTCAGGGGTGGTCCGGATCCGATCTTCGCTGTAGAGTTCATCTCGAGCTCGCGGCCGGGAAACCGGCGGTGGGACTGGCGTTGGTGGTCCAAGGAAAGGCACCCCACTTCCTGTGGGGGGATGCAGGTGCAAGGCCTGCCCAGCGCTCGATCAAGACCCCGTCCTCCTCTCGGAGGGCGGGGTCTTCTGCTTGCCTCTGCTCGTCATCTGCGGCCCGGTCCGGCCCACGCCGGACGCCGGGACATGGGGAGCGCACGGCGATCTGACGCGCAGCACGGTCCCGTACGGCGTCCTGACCGTCCTTTCCGCAGGGAACCCCCCGACGCCCCGCCGGCCCCGGCCCAGGACGCACCGCCCACCCCGGCCGAAGCCCCCGCCCGACCTCCCCGCCACCGCCCCGCCCCGCCATCGGGGTGCCCCCTCCTGGAAGCGGAACCCGGATCGCCGGTGGATGTGATCAGCTGATGTACCGTCGGGGGGATGAGCAAGCACCGCCGCGCCGGATCCGGAACCTCTCCCGCCTCCAGCCCCCGTGCCCGTACGCCGGAACGCGGCGGGCGGCGCCGGGGGTCCGCCCGGCGACGGGGAGCGGCCGCCGGGCGGCCGTCCCGGGCGCTGGTGCTGGTCGCCACCGCCGGGCTGCTGCTCTTCGGGGCCGGATGGGTGCACGCCCTCTACGAGCAGCCCGGCGCGCCCGTGCCGCCGGCCCGTTCCGACGGCCGCCCCAAGGCCCACGCCGATGCCCCGCAGCACGCCGCGCGCGGCGGCCGGCGTCCCGACGTCCTCCAGGGGCTCCCGGTGGCGGCCCTCAGCGAGTCCACCCGGGCCCGCATCCCGGCCGAGGCGCGCCAGCTGGTCCTCGTCACCGGCAAGGCGAAGGACTCCTCGGAGTCCACCGCGGCCCTGTACACCCGCCCCGCACCCGCAGCGGACTGGGTCCGGGCCGCGCAGTGGCCGGCCCGCAACGGTGCCAAGGGCTGGTCCACCGAGCGCGCGTACGGCGACCTGACCTCCCCGCAGGGCGTGTTCTCCCTCAGCGACGCGGGTGGCCTGCTGTCCGCCCCGCCCGGCACGAAGCTCCCGTACGACCGGGACTCCGGCTTCGTCGCCACGGGCCTCGGGGTGAACGGCGAGTCCCTCGCGGGCTCCTTCGACTACGTCGTGGCCATCGACTACAACCGCCGCCAGGGGGTGTCCCCGCTGGACCCGGTCATGCCGGACGGCAAGGGCCGGGGCGGCAACATCTGGCTCCACGTGGACCACGACGGCCCCTCCCAGGGCTGCGTCGGCCTGCCGAAGGCGGCGATGGAGCAGCTCCTGGAGACCCTGGACCCGGCGGCCCACCCGGTCATCGCGATGGGTCCGGCCGGCTTCTGAGCGCCGCCCCCTCGGGGCCGGCGTCCCACCGCTTCCCCCGGGCCAGCAGCCCGATGTACGCGAGGTCGAAGACGGAGCACAGCGCGCCCAGCCCCAGGATGAACCCGGACCCCTCCATCACCCCGAACAGCACGGTCGGCGCGAGGGTGCCCAGCCATTTGGCGACGGCGATCAGCAGCGACTGCCCGCGCGGCCCGCGCCGGGCGGCGTACAGGCCCAGGAACAGCCCCGACATCAGCAGGTTCTGCAGGAAGGCGGCGTAGCGGGAGGCGTCGTGCGCGCCGAACTGCGCGAGGAACAGCCACTGCACGGCGAAGCCCGTCGCGAAGACGAGCGCGCTCCACGCCGCGAACACCGGCCGGGTGACGAAGGCGGGCAGCTCGGCGCGCCCGTGGCGCAGGTACGTGTAGACGATCACCAGGTCGGCGGCGGCCCACACCACGTTGACCACCCCCTGCGGGGAGGGGCCGGAGCGGAGGTCGCCGACGGCGTAGGTGGCCTCCCAGGCGAGGTTCAGCGCGAGGGCGGCGACGGGCATGGCGTACGTCCGGTCGCGGAACCCGACCCGGACCGCCTCGACGTACACGAGGGTCCAGGCCAGCCCGCTGACGAGGGTCAGTATCAGTTCCACGGGCGCACCCTAGGCGCTGCGCCGCGCGGGGCCAACGGTCAGCCCGTTGCCTCCGGTCCCGCCCGACCCCTTGCCTGACGACCCGTCAGCTACGACGATGACCCGGCGGCGCAGGTGCGCCGCTCCGGCAGTCGCCGCCGCCCCCGCACCCCGCACGTCCGGGGCCGAGGGCGAGGAGCGCGACGACGGCGACCGCCACCCACCACCCACGAGACGGGGACGGACGGCCATGGCACGCGTGTTTCCGGAAGGCCGGCTGGCGTACGGGATGCAGCTCCCGGTCCAGTCGCAGAGCAGCATCTACGCCGAGCCGTGGGAGGCCTCGGCCGGCGCGGCCGACCTCGCCGCGGTGGCGCGGGCCGCCGACCGGGCCGGCTTCGGGTACCTGGCCACCTGCGACCACGTGGCCATCCCGCGCCGGCTGGCCGGGCCCATGGGCACCGTCTGGTACGACCCGGTGGCCACCCTGGCCTTCCTGGCCGGCATCACCGAGCGGGTGCGGCTGCTCAGCCACGTCGCGATCGTCGGCCTGCGCCACCCGCTGGCCACCGCCAAGCAGTACGCGACCCTCGACCACCTCTCCGGGGGCCGCCTGGTGCTCGGGGTCGGGGCCGGGCACGTGCGGGAGGAGTTCGAGGCGCTCGGGGCGGACTTCGAGGGCCGCGGGCCGGTCCTCGACGAGACCCTGGACGCGCTGCGCGCCGCCCTCGGCCCGGAGGAGTTCCCCGAGTTCGAGGGGGAACGGTTCTCCTTCCGCGACCTGGGCCAGCTGCCCCGCCCCGCCCAGCGGCGGATTCCCGTCTGGGTCGGCGGGTCCTCGCCCGCCGCGGTCCGCCGGGCCGCCGTGCGCGGGGACGGCTGGCTGCCGCAGGGCGACCCGCGCGACCGGATCCCCGCCCAGGTCGCCCGGATCCGCGAGCTGCGGGAGGCGGCCGGGGTGGAGGGGCCGTTCGAGGTGGGGGCGATCACCGAGCCCCTCTACGTCGGCGAGCCCGGCTGGGACACGGGCCGGCGCACGCTCACCGGCAAGGCGGAGGCGCTCGCGGAGTCCCTGCGGGAGTACCGGGTGCTGGGCGTGGACCAGATCCAGGTCCGCTTCCGCAGCCGCGACCGCGCCGAGCTGGTGGACCAGATCACGGCGTTCGGGGCCGAGGTGGCCCCGCTGCTCGACGACCGGAGCGGCCCGGGCGCCCCCGTCGACCCGGCCCGTACGGCCGGCCTGACCGATCCGACCGACTGAGGGAGCGACCGTGGGCAAGCTGGACGGGCGTGTCGTCGTCATCACCGGTGCGGCGCGGGGCCAGGGCGAACAGGAGGCGCGGCTCTTCGCCGCCGAAGGGGCGAGGGTGGTGCTCGGCGACGTGCTCGACGAGCAGGGCGCCGCCGTCGCCAAGGAGATCGCCGAGGAGTGGGGCGGGGACCGGGTGCGGTACGTCCGGATGGACGTGAGCCGGGAGGAGGACTGGGCGGCCGCCGTGGCCGTCGCGAAGGAGGCCTTCGGCCGGGTCGACGGGCTGGTCAACAACGCGGGCATCCTGCGGTTCAACGAGCTGACCTCGACCCCGCTGGAGGAGTTCCGGCAGGTGGTGCAGGTCAACCAGGTCGGCGCCTTCCTCGGGATCAAGGCGGTCGCCCCGGAGATCGGGGCGGCGGGCGGCGGGACGATCGTCAACACCTCCTCGTACACGGGCCTGACGGGCATGGCGTACGTGGGCGCCTACGCGGCGACGAAGGCGGCGATCCTCGGGCTGACGCGGGTGGCGGCGCTGGAGCTGGCCGCGAAGAACATCCGCGTCAACGCCATGTGCCCGGGCGCGGTGGACACCCCCATGGCCAACCCGGGCCTGCTGGATCCGGCCGGGCCGACGGACGGGGCCCGGGAGGCGATGGCGGACCTGTACCGGCGGGTGGTGCCGCTCGGGCGGGTCGGGCGGCCGGAGGAGATCGCGAGGCTGGCGCTGTTCCTGACGTCCGAGGACTCCTCGTACATCACCGGCCAGCCGTTCGTCATCGACGGGGGCTGGATGGCGGGCGTCAGCATCCTCTGAGGATCCGCCCGCCCACGCACCTGACGGATCGTCAGTTGCGCTTCGCACCGCTCTTGACGCTCCCACCGCGCGGTGGAACAGTCGGACCCATCGAATCTGACGCCACGTCAGAAACCTAAGGACGGTGAACCCCTTGGAATTCGGGCTCTTCGTGCAGGGATACGTGCCTGAGGCGCGGTCCAAGGTCGACCCCGAGGCGGAGCACAAGGCGCTGCTCGAGGAGACCCAGTACGTCATCCAGGCCGACAAGTCCGGCTTCAAGTACGCCTGGGCCTCCGAGCACCACTTCCTGGAGGAGTACTCCCACCTCTCGGCGAACGAGGTCTTCCTCGGCTACCTCGCCGCCGCCACCGAGCGCATCCACCTCGGCTCCGGCATCTTCAACCCGCTCGCCCCGGTGAACCACCCGGTGAAGGTCGCCGAGAAGGTCACCATGCTCGACCACCTCTCCAAGGGCCGCTTCGAGTTCGGCACCGGGCGCGGCGCCGGCAGCCACGAGATCCTCGGCTTCCTGCCCGGCATCACGGACATGAACCACACCAAGGAGATCTGGGAGGAGACCATCGCGGAGTTCCCCAAGATGTTCCTCCAGGAGGAGTACGAGGGGTTCCAGGGCAAGCACTGGTCGCTGCCGCCGCGCAAGATCTTCCCCAAGCCGTACGGCAAGGCCCACCCGGCCATGTGGTACGCCGCCGGCTCCCCCTCCTCGTACGCGATGGCGGCGAAGAAGGGCCTCGGGGTGCTGGGCTTCAGCGTCCAGAAGGTCTCGGACATGGAGTGGGTGCTGGAGCAGTACAAGACGGCGATCCAGGAGGCGAAGGCGATCGGCGCCTTCGTGAACGACAACGTCATGGTCACCTCGACGGCGATCTGCGCGGAGACGCACGAGAAGGCGGTCGAGATCGCGGTCAACGCGAACATGAACCGCTTCCAGTCGCTGGTGTTCCGCTACCACGACACCTTCCCGCGGCCGGAGGCGATCCCGCAGTGGCCCGAGACCCTGCCGGAGTACAACGCGGAGATCATCGAGCTGCTGATCGCGGAGGAGCTGCTGATCTGCGGTGACCCGTCGGAGGTCCGGGCCCAGTGCAAGCGGTGGGAGGAGGCGGGGGCCGACCAGCTGTCCTTCGGCCTGCCGACCGGGGTGTCGTACGAGGACACGATGACGACGATCAAGCTGATCGGCGAGCACGTCATCCCGCACATCGACACGGACCCGGTCCACCGCACGACCCGCTTCCGCCAGTCCGCGTAGCGGGCCCCGCCGGGGGCCCGGTGGTGCCGCTGCGCGGGACCGGCTCCGCGCCACCCCCCCCCCCCCCCCC
>NZ_JBFBDP010000011.1:0-254206 GCF_040701585.1 Streptomyces sp. NPDC093801
CCAGCAGACCTGCGTGGGCGGCCTGTACGGGCAGCACTACTACGAGCGGGGCACCGGCGGCGACTTCAAGGGCGACGTCTGGAACGACTGACCCCGCAGCACCGCGAGGGCCCGTACCGGGTGCACTTCCCCGGTACGGGCCCTCGTGCTGCCGTGGTGTTGCCCGAGACAGGAAGACCCTGCCGTGTGGCTGTGACGCCCAGCCGATGCCGAGGCCGGCGAGCGCGGCCCGCTAAGCCGGGTCGAGCCGGTCTTCGCTCACTGCTCGGCCAAGGAGGATGTCCGGGCAGGTTGTCGTTCCCTCGGCAACGGCCGCCGGAGGGATACTGCGGAGGCGGCCATCCTCACCCGCACAGGAACCGCTTCAGCTGCGGTGCGGACGTGGCGGCCATCGATCGGCGGACGCCGCCTGCGGGCACACCCGGGCTCTCGCGCCTCGGCGCCCGAACCCACGTTCAGCAGAGTGCTGCCGGTCAGTAGTCCTTGGCTGCCCTCCTGGTAACGGGACTGCCCGTGCACCATGACCAGGCGATTCACACCACGGCGATCCCGCAGATCCGGTCAGTCGGCGTTCTGGTTCTCGGTTCCCCGCAGCATGTGCAGTAGGGCAGCCACGCCTGGCCACAATGCCGGCCGGGCGGTCTTCTCCTCGTATGGATGCTCCGTCGCGTTCTCAGGCGGAGGTGGCAGGGATGTAGTCGGGGAGGCGGATCGGTTCGGTGCGGGTGTCCTCGGGGGCGTTCGCGGCCAGCATGTCCAGCACCTCCTGGGTGGGGGCCGGCAGGAAGAACCGCTCGGCGCCCTCACGTCCCAGCGCCTGGTGTTCGGCGACGTAGGGGCGCATCTGCTGCTCGTAGGCGGCGAAGGCGGCCGTGTGGTCGCCTTCGCGGGCGGCGAGCTCCCCGGCGAGGAGGTAGGCGCCGATCAGGGCCTGCGAGGTGCCGCGGCCGGAGGTGGGGCCGGCGCAGTAGCCCGCGTCACCGAGGAGGACGACGCGGCCGGCGGACCAGCGATCCATCTCGACCTGGGCGTTGGAGTCGAAGAAGAACTCCTGCGCGGCGTCCATCTCCTTCAGCAGGCGGGGCACTTCCCAGCCCTCACCGGCGAACCGCTCGGCGATGATCCGCTTGTGCGCGGCGGGGTCGCGGTGGCCGTGTTCCAGGTGGTCGGCGGCGAAGTGGAAGGCCGCGCGGGCCTCGGTGTTGTCGCGGGCCGTGAAGACGTTGGCGGCCTTGCCGGGGGCGGCGTAGAGGCGGCCGGTGTTCTTCAGGCCGAGGTAGTTGTCCAGGTTGAAGATCGCCGTGTAGATGCCGAGGTGGCGGACGTACTGCTCCTCGGGGCCGAAGGCCAGGGCGCGGGTGCGCGAGTGCAGGCCGTCGGCGCCGACGACCAGGTCGAAGCGGCGGGGCGCGCCGTGTTCGAAGGTGACGAGGACGCCCTCGTCGTCCTGATCCAGGGTGGCGATGGAGTCGCCGAAGACGTACTCGGTGTTCTCGCGGGTGGCCTCGTACAGGATGCGGGTCAGGTCGCCCTTGAGGACCTCCAGGTCCCCGGCGAATATCGCGGCGGGCAGGGTGGCGTACCGGTTGCCCTCGGCGTCCACCACGGCCGCGTCGCCCATCTCCGTGTCCAGCGCCTCAATCTGCTGCAGGAGGCCCATGCGGTCCAGGACATCCAGGGCCTCGCCGCGGAAGTCCACCGCGTAGCCGCCGTCGCGCAGCCGGGGGGGCCCGCTCGACGATCGTGGGGGTGAAGCCGTGGCGGTGCAGCCAGTACGCGAGGGCGGGGCCCGCGACGCTGCCGCCGGAGATCAGCACGGTCCGGTTCTGGGTCTGAGTCTGGGTCTTGTTCAATTTCTCTGTCCTCTCTCGGGGTGATGTGTACAACGTACGGACGGTAATCCCGTTGTGGAACAGGGAAATTGAGGAAACCGAGCTAGTGCACTACGGTTCACCCGTACTAGTGCACTGGAGAGGGCGGGATGACGGAGCGGACGCAGGCGCCGTACGTGCGGATCGCGGCCGAGCTGCGCGGGCGCATCGAGCGCGGGGAACTACGGCCCGGGGACCGGGTGCCATCGACACGGGCCATCACCCAGCGGTGGGGGGTCGCCATGGCCACCGCGAGCAAGGCCCTGGGCGCACTCGGGCAGGAAGGCCTGGTGCGGGCGGTGCCGGGGGTGGGGACCGTGGTCGCGGCCCGGCCCTCGAGCGGCGGACCGGGCCGACGCGCCGGCGCCGAGGACGACACCGCGCAGCGCGCCCTCATCATCCGCGCGGCGGTCGCCATCGCCGACGCCGAAGGGATCGCGGCACTGACCATGCGCCGGCTCGGGGCAGAGCTGGGGGTCTCGGCCATGTCCCTGTACCGGCATGTCAGCAACAAGGAACAGCTGGTGGTGCTGATGGCCGACGCCGCCTTCGGGGAACAGGCCCTGCCCGAGCGGCCGCCGACCGGCTGGCGGGAACGACTGGAGCTGTCCGCGGCCCTGCAATGGCGGCTCTACCGGGCCCACCCCTGGCTGGCCGGCGCCATGAACCTCAGCCGACCCCTGCTGATCCCCAACGGCATCCGCCACATCGACTGGGCCCTCGCCGCCCTGGACGGACTCGGCCTGGACAACGACACCCGGATGCACACCGCCATCACCCTCTTCGGATACGTCCGCGGTCACGCCGTCGACCTCGAACCGGAGTCGGTGGCGGAACGGTCCAGCGGGGTGAGCGGGGAGGAGTGGATGCGAGCCCGGGAGACGCGGCTGGCAGCCATGGTGGACGGCGGAGCCTTCCCCGCGTTCGCCACTGCGAGAGCGGGCTCCGCCCTCTCCCCCGAATCCCTCCTCCACCACGGCCTCACCACTCTCCTCGACGGACTCACCACCCGCATCGCCACACCCCCGAAGTGTTGAGGAGGGCCATCTGGGCTGCCATGTCCGGCCACGCGGGTGAGGCGAGGATCGCGTCGCGGACCAAGCCCTCGGGCATCGTCTTGCACAGCAGGTCGGCCCACGGTCCAGGGGCGGGTGCAGTGCGTCGGCGGCCCAGCCCGGCGCGTGTTCCTCCTCCGCCCCGGTGAGCCGGTCTTCCTTGTCCTGGCGCCGTTTCCGGGCGGCGGGCGTACGGCGTCGGAGATCGTCAGCAGCAGCCGGAAGGCCGCCCCTTCGGTCTGGGCGGCCTCGGCCATCGACTCGGCGAACGGATCGACGACGGGCACAGCAGGGCTGGCGGCGCGAGGGGAGCCGCCAAGGCACTGGCCACGGCGCGATGGCCGGATGGCAGGATGGCAGGATGGCAGCATGGTGACCAATCGGCCGTGGACCGGGCTTCATGGCGACCTGCTGGCGGCGAAGGCGTCAGTGTACGACCCGAGCGGTTTCGCGTGCTCGCTGCCAGTGCCCGAACCGGAGAGTGGCGAGTACGCGGCCTGCTCGTTCATGCTCGATGGCCGCTCGGTTCGGTTCCGCGTGGCCAAGACCACCCCGACGAAGGCGGGCCAGTTCGTCACTGTGTGGCAGCGGTCCGAGGACGGGCCGATCCGCCCCTTTGACGCCGACGACGGCGTGGACCTCTTCGTCATCAGCTGCCGCGTCGACGACCACTTCGGGCAGTTCGTGTTCCCGCGTGAGGTGTTGTGCGAGCGCGGCGTCGTCTCCCGCAACGGGTCCGGCGGGAAGCGCGGATTCCGCGTCTATCCGCCGTGGGTGACCACAGCCGGCCGACAGGCTCGCAGCACCCAGGCATGGCAGGTGCAGTACTTCCTGAGCCTCGGCCAGGACGGGCCTGCCGACCTGAGGCCCGCCCACGCGCTCTACCACCCATAGGCGTCCGGGCGGCCGCGGGTCGGTCGGTCGGGCCGGTATGCAAAGCGGCCTGAGGATGCCGAGAGGTCCGGCGATGACCGACTGGATCAGCTCTTCGGTGAAGCGCAGTCGGAGGATCCCAGGTGCCTTCTCGGGCATGGCAGCGATCAGCGGCTGAAGGTTGTACCCCTGTCCTGGGTGAGGGTGGAGCGGGCGTGTACGCCGTCCCGGAGCCTTTCCAGGCCGGATTCCACGAACTCCGGTGAGTCGGGCGGAACCTGTTCGAGCAGGCCCTTGGCGCGGATCTCCCGGGGTTCCTCGGCTGCCGACGCCGGCGTGACTCCGGCGCCGCAGCCGGCCGTGAGGAAGGAGGTGAGGGCGAGGGCCACGACCGTGGTCAGTGGAGACCTCGGCCTTCGCGACGATGTCGCTGAGCCCGACCTCACCACCCGCGCTGACCTCCCGCAGGACCTTCCGCGACCTCTCCACCCGAAGCACCATGGTGCCTCCCGGGCCGTTCTTGAAGGACGTCCCACTGAACTTGGCCGGCATGTGGATCCCGGTCTTCGAAGGGATCTCGAACCAGGTGCGCGCGGGTTGTCGCACCGCTGGCGCTGTTCTGAGGATGAATCGAGGATCAAGGCCGACGCCGGCATTGACGGCGGTGACGTGCCACTGCGACAGACGGACGAAGGTGTGATGATCTGCTCGTGGTGATAGATGCCGAGTGGGCGCGGATTCGGAGGGACCTGTGCTTCGGGCAGGTCTTCGAGGGCACCGTGGTGAAAGTTCCCCGGCCTGGTGCGATCGGGATCTTCGTGGACATCGGCCTGGGCGTCGGAGGTTTCGTCGACGTTCTGCTGCTGCCGAGCGAGGGCGAAGACTGGCCGGCGGAGGGAACGGTTACCGATTTCGAGATCTGGTGGGCAGACAGCCGCCGGCAGATCCGGCTGAAGCCGTCCGACTCTCGGTATCTGCGGACCGACTTCACAGACTTCGTCGAACGCTTCCGACCCAGTTGGCCTGCCGACGTCGGCCAGCCCGTTCGCGACCCGGGGCCTGTCACCCCCGACGGGTTGCGGGCCCTGCTTCGCTCCGATAGGTCGTCGGCCAGCTCCCCCTGAGCCTTCAGTGATCAACTTGGCCGCCGGTCCCGCTGGAACGCGAGGGCTTCGCGTCGGAGCCGGGTTGGGCGTAGCCGACGAGGCGGCCGTCGCGGTGTATGCGGGCTTTCCCCAGCGGGCGGGGAGCCCGTCGAGCGACCGGCGGACGTAGTCGAGTCGGGTGACGTCTTCGAGCCGGACCAGGTCGACCACCGCTGCGGACGACCGGGCCGTCCCCCGCAGGACCGCACGCCTGCTGATCCTCTGGATGCCCCCCGAGCGCAAGGGCAGGAGAAGTCCTGCACGCGGGGGCATGCGGTCCTGAAACACTTCCTGCCGCAGATCCTCGTCCACCTCACCGCCCGCCGCACCGACCAGCTCGACCACAGCGCCTCATCGCCCCGGCCGGCTGCGCCCGATCCCCCGGGCAGGCGTCTCACGCACTCCCTCGAGGCCCACTCCTCAGCACATCGCAGCCGTCGGCCAAGCGGGTTCACGGGAAGACCGGCTTCCTCGGTCGGCCGGTGAAGGCGAAGGGCCGAAAGACCGAGGTCTCACCGACGGGGGAAACGGCGAGACCTCGAACCGCCACCGTAGCGGACAGCACCACACGGCCGTGATCCACTCGCCCGCCGACGCGGACCGGATCGCCCCCGACACCCCGGACACGCCTGCACCACCGGCGGCCCCTGCATCACCGAGGTGCTGCTGCGCGGGATGCAACCCGGCGACCCGCCGTGCCGGCCCCGCGCCGGTGCCGGTGCGGTCGAGGACGTGGGGAGCGGGGCCGGCACGGCCGGCGCCCAGAGGAGAGAGGGCCCACGCGGGGATGGAGAACTCAGACGTCGGGTTCCTTCTGGGCTTGGAGCGGTCGCTGAGGCGTCAGCACAGGCGGGTGTGGTGGCACGGGTTCCAGCCGTGGCCGCCGGAGGTCGAGGAGTCGTCGGAGCGGCTGGTGTCGGGGAAGCCGTCGGGGAAGGCGCGGGTGCGGTTGCGGTCAGAGGGGAACGGATCGTGGTAGTCGGGGTCGCCGTCACCGTCTCGGTCGGGAAGCCGTGCGCCGGTGCCCGTTCCGCGGTCCGGCTCGGGACACCCGTTGTCCTGGGCGGCCAGTCGCAGTTCCACCCGGGCGCCGGGCTGGACGGCGGTGCCCGCTGCGGGATCCTGGCGGCAGACCCGCCAGTCGTCGTACTCGCCCTCGGCAGGCAGCGTGTCGTTGAGGTAAGCGGCACGCGCCTGGACGTGGTCATCGCGCACCCCGAGTGCGAGCGCCTCGGTCCGGGCCGCGGACCACGTCTTCCACACCAGATCCGGCATCCCGGGCCAGGGGATGGGATCGCCGTCCGTGGCGGGGCACGGCGCGCCGGTGGGCACGACGCCGAATTCCGCCGTGGGCTTGTGCCCGTCCCAGCCGGTCTGCTGGAAGCAGACGGTCCATCGGGACGTGTCTCGTACGAACGCGTTCTTCTCGGAGGCGTCGTGGCTGCGGACCAGGAAGTCGGCGTGGAGAGCCTGCTCGGAGGCAGCCTGCAGGGACTGTCCGCGCAGGTCGGCCAGCGGTGCCGCGGTGTGCGTCGGTGAGGTCTTGGGCGCGGGGGCCGTCGGCAGCCGGGGTGTCGCGTGCGGCGTGTGCTTGTGGGCTGCGGCGTTCTCGGGGGCAGAAGGCACTGCGGCGCCCAGCAGGGCCAGGGCGGCCACTGAAGCCGCCACCTTGCCCGCGGCGGGCCAAGCGGTGCCCCGCCACAGCGCGACCAGTGCGACGACCAGCGCGACCGCGCCCAGGCGCAGTTCGAGCAGGCCCAGGACGGGCACGGCGGCAATCAGGGTGAGGCGGCCGGGGTTGGTCCGCCACCACCTGCTCCATCCGGACCTGTGCTGTGGGACTCGTGCTGTTGCGGGTGGCGCTTCTTCGGTCTGCGGGCCAGGCATGACGGCCCCTTTCCCCTCGGTACGGCTATACGGCGCCCGAGGGTATCGGCCCAGGTCAGCACAGCGCTCCCCGGGTGCACAGCCCGGCGGGGAGGCCAGCAGGCGAAGCCTGGTCGGGTGGAAGGACCCACGGTGACCGGTCGGCCGTGGACCATCGAGGCTCACGCCGCCCGGTTCACCCGCACCGAGGCACGGTCCGTCTCCTCCAGTCCCTCGTGGGCGCGGGTGAGTTCGCCGACGAGGTCGTGCAGGTCCCTCGTGGGGCTGCGGCCGGCTTCGGGGCGGAGGACGGCGGCGGTGATGTCGACGGCCCGGTCCCCGTCGGGGCCGAAGCCCTGGGGGGCGCGGGTGGCGGGGTGCCCTCTCTACGGGGTGAGGGGCAGGTCTCCGTCCGGAAGGCCCGGGTCGGTCCCGGCGCGGCCGAGGGAACGTACGACGCGAGCCGGGTTGCCGACGGCCAGGACGCCGGCCGGGAGGTCCTTGACGACCACGGAACCGGCGCCGACCACCGTGTCGTCGCCGATGGTCACCCCTGGGCAGACGATCGTTCCGCCGCCGAGCCACACGTTGTCGCCGAGGGTCACCGGCAGCCCGCGCTCCCATCCGGCCCGCCGGAGGGCGGGGTCCAGGGGATGCGTGGGGGTCAGTAGCTGGACGTTCGGGCCGATCTGGGTGTGCGCGCCGATGGTGATCGGCGCGGTGTCGAGGAAGACCGCGCCGAAATTGACGAAGGTTCCGTCGCCGATCCGGATGTGGCGGCCGAAGTCGCAGTGGAAGGGCGACCGGATCCGGACCCCTTCGCCCACCGAACCGAGCAGTTCCCGCAGGATGGCGTCCCGCCGCTCCGGCACAAGCGCGGCCGGGGCATCGTTGAACCGCGCGCACAGCTCGATCCGGCGCAGGGTGGCGGCCGCGAGTTCGGGATCGTCGGGGAGGAACCACTCACCGGCCGACATCCGCCGCTCGTTCTCTCCCACGTGGGTGACCTCCGTTCCCCGGCACGACAGCAGAAACATGGACCGCGCGCACGGCCCACGCTCTCCGAGGGGCGCACGGCAGTCAAGGCCCACACCGTCGGACACGCGGCCGGGCCCGCTGCCCGCACCCGGCGCCGTTCGGCCGGGCGTATCGGGGATCCGGGGATCCGGGGATCATGGTCGTCCCGCACGTTCACACCCGGTCAGCTCCCGCCCCCGGCGGCCACCTGCCCTCGGCCGTCACCCACCGGAGGTGAGAGCCGCGGAGGGGCTCAACGAGTCCCGGAGGGAAGGGGATTCCGGCATACTGGGCGTCCGGGTCAGGCTCGGGGAGGAGGCCGGAACGTGCCGGACCGTCAACACCTGGTGATGGTCGTGCCGGGCATCGGAGGCAGTCTCCTCGCGGAGCGGGGAGAGCCGGAGCGCCCGGTCTGGTCGGCCGCCACCCGCGACCTCCGGCTGCTGCGCCGGCCGGAGCCGCTCAGCGTGGAGGTGAACCCCCGGCTGGTGCCGGTCGGACTGGTGCCCACGCGCAAGGCGATGCCGTTCTGGACACCGGTGCACGGCTACAACGGTCTGCTGGCACGTCTGGGCGCACTGCCGGGGGCGGTGTTGGACGATGGCACACCGGCCGGACGCACCACCGCGGCGACCGTCGTCGGGTTCGGCTACGACTTCCGCCTCGGCGTACGGGACGCCGCCGAGCGGTTCGGAGCCGCTGTCGACGAGCGGCTCACCGCGCTCTGGCCCGACCGGGGTGCGCACGACAAGCGGCTGATCATCGTGGCGCACTCGCTCGGCGGCCTCGTCGCCCGGTACTGGCTGGCGGGGGCGAAGGAGAACTGGGAGCGCTGCCGGGCCCTGCTCACCTTGGGGACCCCGCACGCCGGCGCTCCGAAGGCCCTGGACGTCCTCGTGAACGGCGTGCCACTGCTGGGCGGCCACATCCTGCGCGAGCGGCTGGGCCCCGTGCTCGGCACCTGGACGTCGATGGCCGACCTGCTGCCCGCCTACGCCGCCGTCCGCGCCGAGGGCCCCGCCGCCCGGACCACCGGTCCGGTGTCCGCGGTGCAGGACCCCGGACCGCAATGGCTGTGGCCCGAAGCACTGCCCGTCCCCGGTCTGGCCGGACCCGCTGCTCAGGGGCGCCTCCTCCATCAGAAGATCGCCGACGGCTGGCGCACGATCCCCCGGGACGGACCGCAGGTCCTCGCCCGGATCGGATACGGGCACCACACCGTGCGCTCCGCGTCCTGGGACGGCCGCCGCCTCCGGGCGTCCCGCAAGGCCCCGGACAACGTCGACTTCGGCGCCTGGCGCGAGGACCTGGGCGACGGCACCGTCCCCGCCTTCAGCGGGCAGCCCGCCGAACACCGCGGCCAGTACGAGACCGGGCTGCTGGTCGCCGAGCGGCACGGCACCATCGCCGACCTCGCCGGGACCGCAGACTGGGTCCAGGGCCTGGAGGAACGGCCCAGGCAGCTCCCCATCCGCGGAGAGGAACGGCCCGTCGTCCTCGGCCTCGACATCGAGGAACTCCAACTGACCGGAACGGCGGTGCCGCTGGCCGCGTCCGTCACCGGAGCGGACCCCGACCTGCGCGACGTACCGGTGTGGGCGACCGTCACCCCGGCGGGTGAACCCGGCCGGCGCCTCCAGGAGGTGCCGCTGGACCTCGACGGCGAGGGCCGCGCCTTCACCGGAGAACTGGCCTCGCTGCCACCGGGGCTGTACGACGTCCGGGTCACCGCCGAGGGCGTCCCGGGCGGCGGCGACCTCGCCGGCCTCGCCACCGTCGAGGTACTCGACGATGCCGACCTCGACTGACGGCCCGGCCTCCGAGCCCGCAGCTTCCGCAGTGCACTGGCCGCTCTGGTCCCTGGAGGACGACCCCGCCTCCCTGGCCTCGTACGTGCTCCCCGAGACCGTCGCCCGGCACCTGCGGCTGCCCGCCGGATCCGACGAGTCGGCCGTCACCCGACTGCGGACGGTTTGGGCGGAAATCGCCGGCGCCGGCATCCGCTACGCCCACGAGCCACCCGGCTCCGGCGCCGCCGGCCAGCCGATCCGGCCTCCCGCCGAGGTACTGGTCGCGCCCGCCAACGCCACCTGCCTCGACCTGGCCCTCGTACTGGCCGCGGCCTGCGGCCACGCCGGGCTCCCCGCCGCCGTCGTCATCGTCGAACGCGGACGGCTCACACCGCTCCGCCACGCCCTGGTGGTCGTCGCCCTCGCCGGACAGTGGCCGCCCGGCTGGGACACCGCCGAACCCCTGACGAGCGCACCCCCGGGCGCCGACGACCACCTCAGACCGCAACTCGACCGGCCCCGCCCGCTCGCCGCCCTCGACCCGGTGGGCCTCGCCCGTTCGCTGGGCACCGCCCGCACGGCCCATACGGCCCTCACCACCGACGAGGCCACCGCATCCGGACACCGCTACCTCACCTCGGACGCCTGGGGCTGGCGCCTCGGACTCCGCGTCGCCGGACCGCCCGTGCTCCCCGCCGGCCGGAAGCGGTACCGCCCCGCCCCGCTGCCCGCCGTGCTCCCGCTCGGCGAAATCCACCCCGCACGGGATGCACGCCCCACGGGTACGGATCCACCGGGCGCCACAGCCGTCCCGGAAGGCCGGGACACGGAGACCGGCGGCCCCGCGCTGCGCCTGCTGCGCCCCGAGTACCGGCTGACGCCCTTCCAGCCGCGCGACGAACTGCCCGTCCTCACCGACCTGTGCGAAGGCATCGCCCGCGGCAGCAGTACCGGGCTGGTAGTCCTGCACGGCGACGGCGGCTCCGGGAAGACCCGGCTCGCCCTGGAGGCCGCCGCCTGGCTTCGGCAGCGCGGCTGGTACGCGGGACCGCTCCGCGAGGGCCTGCACCGGGCCGATCCCACCGCCCTCCCGTGGCTCGCCACCGTCACCTCGCCGCTCTGCGTGGTCGTCGACTACGCGGACACCAGGGTCGAGGAGGTGACGGCGCTGCTGAGCGTCCTGCGCGGCCGGGCCAGGTCACCCGCCGCCGTCCTCCTCACCTCCCGCTCGGCCTACCAGGAGACACCGATGGGCACGGAGGAGGCGGACTGGCTGCGTGCCGTACTCGACCGGCTGATCACCGACGGCCACCCGCACCTGATGGAAAGCTTCGCCCTCCCGCTCCGACACCCCCACGGCGACGACCTCTACGACACCACCCTGGAAACCCTCACAGGCGCCGGGCCCCCCGATGCGCCTGCCGACGCCCTTCCCCCCGGTGCCCCGGCGCCCCGCCCCGACCTCGGCTCGGCCCACTGGTCCACCCTGGACCTCGTCCTGCTCGCCCGGCTGGTCGCGCTCGGCGGCACCGACCTCCCCACCGACCCCGACCGCCTCTACCGGGAGAGCCTGCGGCACGAGCAGCGCTACTGGGCCGCCGTCCACCGCCGACTCGCGGGCACCGAGCCCCGACGCGGCCTCCTGCAGTCCGCGGCGGCCTGCCTGACCCTGCTCGCGCCCCCGCCGGAGGCCGCCGCGGACGCCCTCACGGCCGTCCCCGAACTGGCCGCCGCCGAAGCCGCCGACCGGCGCCGACTGCTGGCCGACACCTTCACCGCATGCCTGCGCCCGGCACCCGGCGAAGGCCTCGCGGTCCGCCCCGACCGGGTCGGAGACCACCTCATGGTGACGGTGCTCCACCGCGACCTGGCCGCTGCCCCGACGGCCGCGGACTCGCTGCTCGAACGCGCCCTCGCCCACACCGGCCCGAGCGGCACCCCCGCAGCCCTCGGCCGGCTCAACCGGGCCGGCCAGGGCGGCCCGTTGCGCAGCACCGGCCTCATCGAGACGGCCCTCACCTCACAACCGGCGCGGTGGCGGCCCGTCCTCGAACTGGCCATGAACGAGCGCGGTGCCGCCGCCGCCGCTCTGGAGAACCTGGTCGATGTTCCCGGGGGACCGCTGCCGGTCGCCGAGCTGGCCGACGCCCTGCCCCGCACCAGGCTGGGCCTGGTCACCCTCGCCCGGAAGGCGGCGTCCCGACGCCTCGCCGAAGCCGGGCAGGGGGACACCACCCCGGCCGAACGGGCCCGCCTGCTGGCCGAGCTGAGCCAACGGCGGGCCGACGAGGGCGACCTGACCGGTTCGCTGGCCGCCATGACCGAGACCGTCGCCCTCCGGCGCACCCTGGCACGGGCCGAACCGGCGGTCCACCTGGCCGATCTCGCCCAGGCCCTCAACGACCAGGCGGTCCGGCGCGCACAGACCGGCGACCGCCTGGGCGCCTTGGAGGCCGCCACCGAGGCCGTCGCGTACTTCCGCCAGACCGCCGCCCCGCTGCCCGACCCCCGCACCCGCTCGTACGCAGGAGCGCTCAGCAACCTCGCCGCCTGGCTCTCCGAAGCCGGACGGGACGCCGCCGCCGCGGACACCGCAGCCGAAGCCGTGGCCCTGCGCCGCAGGATGTACGACGCCGACCCCGCCGAGCACCGGCCCGGCCTCGCCGACGCCCTCACCAACCTCGCCGCCGCCCGGTGCGACACCGGACGCATCCCCCAGGCCCTGGACGCGGCGGAGGAGGCCGTCGAGCACTACCGCGTCCTCGCCGCCCGGGCGCGGGAGGTCTTCGCCCCGGACTGGGCCGCCGCCCTCACCAACCTCGGAACCGTCCGGGCGGCGGCCGACGACCCCGCGGGCGCGCTCACGGCCTCGGAGCTCGCGGTCACCCTGCGCCGGGAGTTCACCGCCGACAACCCGTCGGGCCTCGCGGCCGACCTGGCACGGGCCCTGTGGAACCTCTCCAACCGACGCCGGCACATGGGCGACGACCAGGGCGCGGCAGACGCCGCCGAGGAGGCACTCCGCCTCGTACGGCCCTTGCACACCGCGCAGCCGGCCGCCTACGCCGAGGACCTCGCAGGGGTCCTGCTCACCCTCGCCCGCGCCCGCAACCGCCGGGACGAGGCCGCGGCCGCGCGAACGGCCGCCGGCGAAGCGGCCCGGCTCTACGCAGACCTCGCGACCGGCCTGCCGGACCGCTTCGCCGGCGCACACGCCCGTGCACTGATCGCCACCGCCATCGCCGCTGCCGAGGACGACGACCTCCCCTCTGCTGCGGCCGCCGCACACGAGGCGGTCGCCGTGCTGGCACCACGGGCCGCATCCGAACCGGAGCGGTACGACGCAGACCTGGCCGACGCCCACCTCACCCTGTCCCAGATCCGGTCCCTGGAGCTCGACACCGAGGGCGCGGCGCACTCCGTGGAACAGGCCGTGCGGATGTTCCGGGCCGCCGCCCTGGCGGGGAAACCGGATGCGCAGGATCGCCTCGCGCGGGCCCTGCGCCAGCTCTCGGCCGTCCGGGCCGAGAGCGGCGAGCTCACCGAGGCCCTGGCGGCGGCCGGCGAGAGTTGCACCCTGTACCGGGGACTCGCGGCACACAACACCGACGTCCACGGCGAGGACCTCGCCGAAAGCCTCACTGTCTTCGCCCTCGTACGAGCCCGGACGGGCGATCACGCCGCCGCGACCGAACTGCTGGCGGAAGCCGTCCGGCTGCTGCGTGAGGCCCCGGCCAGCGAACCGGCCGTCAGGATCCGGCTGGCGACGGCACTCCAGGAACTCGCCCATGAGCAGGTGAAACACGGGGACGTCGACACCGCTGCCGAGGCGCTCGCCGAGGCGCTGGAGCTGTGGGGCGACTCCGCCGGCCGCAGGGATCTCGGAACCACGCTCACCACCCTGGCGCGCCTGCGCCTGGAACTGGACGACACAGAGGGAGCCTACGAGGCTTCGGCCCGGGCCGTGGCAGCACACCGGACGCCGACGGGGGAGGCACCGGAAGGGAGTCCGTACGAGTTCGCCGACGCACTCGACGTCCTTGCGGAGTGCCAGGCCCGCACCGGTGAGTGGACCGAAGCCGGCGAAAGCGCAGCCGAGGCCGTCCAGCTGCTGCGGCGCGTGCACGCCGCCGGCCGCCCCCGGGCGGCCGCGCACCTCGCCGAGGCCCTGAACGTCGCCGCCCGCGTCCACGCCGGTCTGGACGACCGGGCCTCGGCCCGCGCCACGATCGAGGAGGCCGTCCGACTGGTCCGCGTCCGCGCCTTCGACCGCGATCCCGAACGCCTCGCGAACTGCGCCCGCTACTTGTACCTGGCGGGCCGGTGGAGCCTGGCCGACGGTGACCACCGTACGGCGGCCAGACGGACAGCAGCCTCGGTCCGGCTCCACCGCAAGGCAGCCTCCGTCGATCCGCAACGCGCCCTGCCCGGGCTCGTACGGGCCACCGGCGGGCTCGCCGACATCAGCGCCCACCGCGTCCGGCTGCTCGGCCCGCGACCGGCGCACCGCATCGCCGCCGTGAGCTGGCTCCGCAGCGCGTGGGCCGTGCACCCTCCCGCCCGCGGGAACGTCCTCGCCGCGAGCGCCCGCTGGTGCGCGGAGCGCGGATCACCTTGGGCCGCCGCCTTCCTGCGCGCCGCCGCACGGTCCGTGCAGGACACCGACACCACTGCGACGGCCACCCGCGCGCGCCGCGAGATCCGGGCCGTCGCCCGCATCCTCCGGCCGCCGCCCCGAGGACTGCCCGAGTGGGCGCTCGCGCCCGTCCCACCGGAGGACGACATCCTGATCGACGCCCTGCTGGCCGCCCCGGACTGGCCCCGGACCCGAAGCGCCCTCCTGGCCAACTCCGCGGCCGCCGAGCGCGACACCTGGACCGCGAGCCTGCGCGTGCGGGCCGCACTCGACCCCGGCCACCCCCGCCGGGGCGCCGTCGCCGCCCTGCTCGCCCGCATCCGCGCTACCGGATTGCCCGACACCCTCGCCGCCTTCGACGAGGACCACGAACGCACCGTCCTCCTCGACACCTGGCTGACCGCTCCGACCTGGGCCGCCTCCTTCGCCCACCTCACCCGCCACGCCGACCGGCTGACCGCACCGGCGGTCGCAGAAGCCCTCGTCCGCCGCCACACCGACCCCGTCGCCCGGCAGCACCTCGCGGTGCTGCGCCTCCTGACGACCGGTCATCGTGCCGAGCACGTGCGACAGCTGGCGAGCAGCACGGCCCGCGCCGCGGCTGCGGTACTCGCCGCAGTCGAGGACGGTGACGCCGCGACCGTACGCAACCTCGCCGACCTGCACCCCCGGCTCCTGGACCACGACGACGCGGGTCCGCTGCTGCGGCTCCTCCTGGACACCGAGGCCGGCCGGACCACCCAGGCGGTGGAGCAGGCCCGGTCCCTGGCGGAGGACCTGCCCCCACTCCGACAGCGGGCGATGCTCGTCCGACTGCGCCGGTACGCTGCCGCCGATCCGCAACGGCGCGGTCCGCACACCGGGTTCGGCCAGGTGCTGTCTGCCCTCACCGGTCCGAGCCGAGCCGCGAGGTGATGGGCGGAGCCCTCGGCGCATCTCTGGGCCATGTCCGCAAAGTCCCGCCTGCCCTGCGCCCGCCCTTCGGGTGGCCGGCGCTGCGTCGACACGCCTCAGCGGAAGGCTTCGGGGCCGGTTTCCCCGCCGGAGGTCCACCAGACTCCGAGCCTCTGGCGGGCCAGGCGCCAGCCGCCGTCCGGGGCCCTGTGGAACTCCCAGTCGTAGGGGCCTCCCATGGAGTACGGAGCGGAGGGCGCCCCGTTGCCCGTGACGGCGACGAACCACATGTAGCCGATGCCGGTCGCCCGGTCCCCGTCCACCTCGAAGTGCGTGTTGAGGATGTGGTGCTGCATGCTCGGGAAGGGCGCCTCCGCCTGCTGCACCTGCTCCCGGATCGCCTCCCTGCCGCGTATCTCCCCCCATGGCCCGAATTCCAGCACCGCGTCCTCGGCCCAGCACTCGGCCCAGGCCGCCCAGTCCTTGCGGTCCAGTGCCCGCCACCCCCGGACCAGCAGGCAGCGCAGTGCCTCCTTGTCCTCCAGTACCCGCAACCGGCGGGCCAGGTCGTCGCGGTCGGCCGGGGCGGTCACTGCGCGCTCGCGGCGGGACGGACGACGATCTCGTTGACGTCGACCTCCGGCGGCTGGGACACCGCGTACGCGATGGCGTCCGCGACGGCGGAGGCCGGCAGCGCCACGGCGCGGTAGGCCTGCATGGCCTCCCGCGCCACCGGGTCGCCGATGCGGTCGGCGAGTTCGGACTCGGTCACCCCCGGGGAGACGAGGGTGACCCGTACGTCACCGCCGGACTCCTGCCGCAGCCCTTCGGAGACGGCCCGTACGGCGAATTCGGCGGCGCAGTACACGGCGGCGGTGGGTGACACTTCGTAGGCACCCACCGAGGCGATGTTCACGATGTGCCCTGCGCCCCGGGCCCGCATCACGGGCAGGGCGGCGGCGATCCCGTGCAGAACGCCCCGTACGTTCGCGTCGATCATCAGGTCCCACTCGTCGACCGCGAGCGCGTCCAGCGGCGAGAGCGGCATCACCCCGGCGTTGTTGATCATCACGTCCAGCCGCCCGTACCGCTCACCCGCCGCGGCCACGAAGGCCCGTACGTCGACGGCGTCCGTTACGTCGAGCCGCCGGTACGACGCGGCACCGCCGGCGGCGTTGATCTCCTTGCTCAGCGCTTGGAGCCGCTCGGTGCGCCGCGCCCCGAGGAGGACACGGTGCCCGTCGGCCGCGAGCCGCCTGGCGCTCGCCTCCCCGATCCCGCTGCTCGCTCCGGTGATTGCCACGACCTCGGTCATGCTGCCCTTCCCCTCGACGACGGTCGCAGGTCCGTCCTGCCCGACCGAGTCTCCGCGAGCGGAAGAGGGCCAACCAGGACGCGCGTTGCCGGGGCGCGGCACACCCAGGCAGGCCCCACGTCCAAGCCCTCCAGGGCCTGGACCGACCGATGGGCCCGAACATGCCGACTTGCCGGGCCCGTGCGGGACCGGCAAGAACGCCGTCCAACCCGTCCGGCCTGCGGCGGACGTGGCGTGGCCGTGGGAATCGGCGGGCAGGCCGACTGGAGCCGGTCGGCCATCCGCTGCCGGCCCTCGCAGGCAGGGGGACCGGCGGCGTCCCAGCCCCTCCGTCCTCCCTTCATCACGGAGCCAAAGGGGCTGAAGAGGCTGAGTCCGGGATCAGGTTCGGGGCGGGCGGGAGCGGCGGTAGGCGCTCCGCCGACACGCCCCGCTGCAGTAACGGGTAACGGGTATCCCGCACGGCCAGCCGTAACGAGGCGGCCGCAGCCTCCCTCACACGCACCGCCGCACCCCGCCCGCCGTTACGGTTCCGTGCGCGGAAGGTGCGGCAGGCAGCGGAACACAGCACCTGCTCCAGCAGCGGCTCCGCGCTGCGCGCCACCCCGGTGCGCGCCACACGTCGGGCGGCGGCGCTGGCCGCGTGACCGGGACTGAGCCGGGCGAACGCGGGTGGACGGTCGCCTGCCAGCGGCACCGCACCTGCCTCACCCGGATCCTGGACGAAGGCCCCCGCCTGAAGGCCATCACCGCCGGGGTGACCCGGCACGGCGAGTACGTCGGCCGGTGGCCGGCCACCCCATGGCGGGACGGGGCCGGCTGAACGCCGACCAGCAGCCCGGCTCGGTGCGCTCGGCATCACCCCGGCACGGACCGTACCCGCCAGACACCCGCGAAGACGAGAGCGACCACCACGTCCGGGCGGGGCGCTGCAGCCTTCCAGAAGGGCCTGCCGGCCCTCGCGCAGTACGTCGCACGGGAGGGAGGCATGCCAGGGCGCGCCGTCGTACAGGTGCTGCCCGACGGGGCCGAGCAACGACACCGGTCAGCGCGCCGCCGCTCGCCGAGCTGGGCGTGGACTGGGCGCAGTAGGGCCGGCACCCATGGGAGGCCTTACAGGGGCGCCACTCGAGAGCCCGTGGCCCCCCTGCCGCCCCTGCCTGCCGTCAAGGGCGAGCCGGTGTGACACCGCAGAAGATGCAACCCGACCACACGTCGCGGAAGGACGATCGGCCCGTAATCCTGTGATACAGCAGGAATCCCCCGTCCATCCCACCTCCCCCGCGGCCCCCTCGGCCGCCGCCGAGCACTCCGCCACCGGTATCGGAGGGCGCGATCGGGGACTCAAGAGCCATGGGAAATCTCCTCCGATAAACAGCATGAAATGGTGCGGACACGCCCTGTCATGCACGAGTATTTCGAACGGGACGGATACCCGGCACACCTCACCACCAGGGTCGTTCCGGACGATGCGGGTGCGCTGACCGCTCCGTGTCCGACCGTTTCTCCATTGACACCCGAAACCCGAAATACGTCACGCCGCTGGATATCCAAAGGCCGTGAGCGGCACGACGGTCGACGGCCCTCTGGCCCGGGGTCGGGCGATCGCCGGTCCGTCGGACCGGGATCCAGCCGGCACACCGCGCACGGCCCCGCCGTACCAAGGTGGTCGCGGTCGCCGACCGCTACTGCGTGATGTCCGGCTCGTCAAGGCACGAAGATGCGCGCCTTTTGAAATCAGCCACGGCCTGCGACTGTTTTGATTACCGCAGGACCATAAATGACGGCCAGCAAAGAAAGGACACTCGTCATGAACTGCATCAACTGGACGCGCCGTGTCGCGACGACCATTGCCTTCGGGGCCTTTGCCGCCGGTAGCGTGCTGCTGCCCGTGAGCGCATCCGCCGCACCGATCCCGCAGGCAGCTGCGATGACGTCTCAGACTTCATGCCCGTACTGGTCGTGGTGCTGCCACTGCCACCGGATCATCGATAACGGCCCGATACTCATCTCGCATCCGGGATGACAAGGCTCTTCCCACCGCCTTGACCAGCTGCTTCCCGGCCGAAGAAGCCCGGCTTGAACTTGTGCGCTGGGAGTTCCATCCCGGCCGGGCTCGACGCTCACTACAGTCCGGTCTCATGACGACGATTACGATGCGCACGGTCGAGTATCCGGCCGACGGTTTGACGATGATCGGGCACCTCGCGCTCCCGGCCGGTGTCGACCGCCGGCCCGCGGTGCTGCTCGGACCGGAGGGCATGGGGCTCAGCGACGTCGAGCGCCACCGGGCCGATGCCCTCGCCGAGCTGGGATACGTGGCGCTGGCCTTCGACCTTCACGGCGGGCGCTATCTGGGCGACCCCCAGGAGATGCTGGACCGTTGCATGCCGCTGCTCGCCGACCCCGAGCGGATGCGGGGCATCGGCCATGCGGCGCTCGATGTGTTGTGCGCCGAACCGCGGACCGACCCCGACCGGATCGCCGCCGTCGGCTACGGCACGGGGGGTGCCGTCGGGCTGGAACTCGGGCGCGGCGGCGTCGGCCTGCGCGCGATCGCGACAGTCAACGCACTGACCACGGGCCGGCCGGGCGAAGCGGCGCGCATCCGCTGCCCGGTGTGGGCCGGGGTCGGGTCGCAAGACCCGATCATGCCGCCTGCGCAACGGAACGCCTTCACCGCCGAGATGCAGGCCGCGGGCGTCGACTGGCGCCTCACCGTCTACGGCGGCGCCCTGCACGCCTTCCACCACCCGCCGGTCGATCACCCCACGGTCCCCGGCGTCGGCTACCACCCACGGCACGCGCAGCGAGCCTGGCGCGACGTCGTGGACCTGCTCGCCGAGTGCCTGCCCGTGACGGAGGATCCGGGGACATGACCCGGCGGGCATACCGGCCCCGGTGCACTGACAGCGCACTCCCCTCACCTCCACACGTCTCGAACCCCTTGCCGATCCCGCCCGCCCGCCGCTGCGCGCCGGGCGGTCGCCCGCTCCGGTGGCACAGCTCGGTGTCGGCCACAACGGATCGCGCACCCACCGAGTCGCGCGCCGGCACCCTGATCCTGAGCCGGATCGAGGAGGGCGCGCACCGCGGGCGAAGGACCGCCGGGGCGCCGCGGTCCGCGACCACCGTACGTCTCAGAGGGAGCCGGGTGAGTCGGAGTGGGCTGCGCGCGGCGGACCCGAAGACGATCGGGGGTTCAGGCTCGTCGGCCCGCTGGAGAAGGATCCGCACCTGATGCGCTGTCAATGACTGCGGCCCCTGCCACGAATCCAGCACATCGCACCTCGCGCGGGAGGGCGGCGGTGCTCCGGGGCGGTCGCACATCGAGCGCATCCCGGACGGCAGCGAGCACCGCACGGGGGTGTGGCCGGCCAACCGGCGCCAACGCCGCGACCGGCTCGACGCCGGGCAACCGGGTGCGCTCGCCGACCTCGGCGTGGAGTGGGCCGCCGCCCCCTGACGGCCCCGAGGGGGCCGGGCAATCCGTACCGTCGTAGCTCCACCGGTAGGTGGAGGCCCGTACCGTATGGCGCCGGAGCCATGTATGCCCGTCCGCACCCCGCAGCACCCCTCCCCGCGCGTGCGGGAGGGGCGCTGCGGGGTGCGGTGGCCAGGGCTAAACGACGGAGATGCCCCAGTCGATCACTTTGGCTTCCCTGTCGCACCAAACTGTGGACGTCAGCCCAGGGCCCACTGCCGGGCCGTAGTGCCAGTAGTTGAAGTAGGTGCCGTCCGTCTTCTGGCACAGGATCCGGCCGTAGTAGCTGTAGGTGCCTCCTAGGCACCAGATCGCCATGCCCCTGTGTCCCCCGGACCCCAGCAGGTCGTTGCCGTAGCAGCCCGCTGCGCGAGGTACCGGTGCGGCCGAAGCTGTCGCGGGCGCGGCCGCCAGGCCGGCAGCGGCGAGCGCGAGAGCCGCCGCCGAGCCGGCCAGACGTTTCCGAACGGACATGTCATCCTCCGTCTTTCCCCTTGAAACCTGCACTCGCCATGGTCAGGTCAAAGAATGAGAGGGGAGGGACACCTGGAGAAGAGGCATCCCGGCCAATCCACTGGCACACACCAGTCACCCTGCCGCTACGGCCGACGTCCAGCGACTACTGGAGACAGCTCGGATGGGGCTGGTAAGGGCTCCAGCACCCCAGCCGCGCAAGTTCGCGGCGAGCGTCAGCTCCGGTCGGGCCGAGCCCCGTGACGGCCTGGCCCAGGGCGGTGGCGTGCCGGCCGGAACGGACGCTGTTCGCCGATCCCGACTGCGAGGGCGACTTCTTCACCCTGCGCCCGCTCACGGGCCGCGGCAGCGCGCAGCAGAAGTTCCGCTCGGCCCTCTTCAGCTGACCGCGGGGCCGGGCGTGGCCCGGATCACGGGCGGGCCTGGAGCTCCTTCGCCAGCATCCCACCCACCATGATCAGGGCCACGCCCAGCCACCACACGTTCCCGTCGAAGACGAAGACCAGCCCGGCCCGGCACCCCACGACTCCACGGGCGCTTCCGCAGGGACACCAGACCGCAGCACCTGTATGCCCGGGTGGCAACCACCGAACGCGACGGCGTCACGCCACCCGAGCACCCGCCGGGCCGGCCAAGGCACCCCGCGCAGCCGCCGAGGCGACCACAGCGGCTTGCACGCTCCCCCCGGCCGCCACCGGCCCCGCAGAGGCCCGCACACCGAAGCGCACCGACCGCACACTTCAACCGGGCGCGCAGGCCTTGCTCGTCTTCCGGGCCGCGGACGGTGTCGGCCGTGCGGGCCGCGCGCAGGGGCCAGGCCCGGGAGAAGACCAGCAGGGCCGCCTCCCGCTCGGAGCCGACGTGCTCGGAGGTGACGGCCACCAGCTGGTTGCCCGCCGCCGCGCCGACGCCGAGTCGCTCGAGTGCGGCGGGCCGGTCGGACAGGTCCCGGTCGTTCGGGACGGCCAGGCCCTCGCTCAGCGGACCCCACATCGCGCGGGCGTCCGCGCTCACCACCACCGGCTCCTCAGGGGGACCGGCCGGGGCCGGGTTCGGCGCGGGCCGGGCGGCCGGCACACCGGTGGCGGGCGCGGGCCCGGCCGCGGTGTGACGGCGGCTGCGGCCTGGTCGGCACCCGCTCCGGCGGCGTGCGCACCGAGGAGGATCCGTCCTGGCCGGGACCGGAAGCGCTCATCGTCCGGGCTCCCCGGCGACCCGGCGTGCGCCCAGGCGATCACCGGCATTCCGCGTCGACTGCGGGCATCGCGTGGAGGGAGGCGGGAGCGGGGAGGGAGGCCGCGCGATCGCCTACATCGGCGCGAGGCACAGCGCCGTGACCACCACGGCGGTGAAGGGCGCGATCACCGAGAACCACGCCCCCGGACGGTTGCCGACGTGCCCGTAGGCGGCGACGAGCAGCAGGACAGCGGCGGGAGCGAACAGGAACATGCCGTGCCGGGGAGCGAGCGGTCCCCACGCCGCCAGGACCAACCCGCTGACGAGACAGGCTCGAACGAAGGTCCGGGGTCCGTCTTGCAGCAGGAGCGGGACGGTGCCCGCGATCGCGGTGAGCACGAAGACGACGAACGCCCGGTTCGGCTCGACACCGCGAGCGAACCACAAGGCCACGGGCCCCATGCCGCCAGCGCCCCCGCCACGGCCCAACCCCGCTGCCGGGCTGACACCTTCCGATCCTCGGCCACCACATGTCCTTCCCCACCCGCACGTTAATTGAACACGTTCTGAATATCGAAGCCGGGTTCAGGCGCAAGGGCCGAGGCGTGAACAGGCGCGCCCATGACGGCCGGCCATCCCCCGATGGGCGTCTGACGGCAGCAACCTGGTCACCTCAGGCAGCCGTGATCACCATCGCTGAGCAGCATGAGCAGGAACAGCCCTCCCGCCCTCGCCGACGCCCGTTCGATACCACCGCCGCACCCATGCACAGCAACGGCCGGTCGGCCGCCGGCCCCGGATGATCTCCGGCTGAGGTACTTGAACCTTCACGGCTGTCGAGGCTGTCGACCCCTCTGACCGCCGCGATCACAGGCTGGTTCGACCGAGTCGCCGGTGGCCGAGAAGGGCCGCAGGGCAAGGCGGGTGAACATCGGGTGGTTCGGCGTCCCGCCTGGGCGTGGTCGGGGGATAACGCTGAGGAGGAGCGGCAGCCGGCAGGGCTGCCCGCGCGCGACGGGGGTGGGACATGGCGGTCATCCACAACGGCAGCAGCGCCCTCGCGGTACCTGTCGGGCCCGCCCCCCGGTCACCCCTTGGACGTGGTGGTGCCGTCCGGGGTGCAGACGGCCGAGCGCCCCTGACGATTGCTCAGCCCTCGCGACGCGGCGGAACGCCTCCTCGACCCCACCAGGAGCCGTCGACCGCATCCTGGCCGGCCGCGCCCTGCCGGCCCGCGTCGAGCACACCTCCACCGGGGCCGGACAGCCCGTGCCCTCCGTCAGCGGCGGCCCCACCTCACGCCGGGGACAGCCCGCCTCCGACCGTGCCCCGGCCCGGCCGTTGCCCCCATCGGCACGACCAACCCCGGCCGTGCCGCTTCCACCGCATCCGAAGGACGACCCTTGCCGATCCAAAAGTACGGTGTCCTGGCCGCCCGCGCCCTCGACCGGCGCCGGGAGGGATCCAGCGACACCCCGCACTACCAGATCCACCTCACCGACAACGCCGGCACCCACTACCGGGCCGCCGTCAACGTCGAGTCCCAGCAAGCACCCTCGGAGCTGCTGTACCTGGCCGACGACGACTTCCGCCACCCGATGACCGCAGTGCTCCCGCCGGCCGGCAGTGGATGGACGGCCCTGGCATCGCAACCCGGGAAGGCCGGCCTGGACTTCATCCGCGGCAACCTGTTCGACCCCTCCGCGATGCGGCTGCTCCCGCCCGATCTCCCGGGCGCCGACAACGACCTGGCCGACCTGCTCGACCACTACGTGCAGCGGGCCATCGCCGACCCCACCGCCGGCCTGTACATCTTCGGGCAACGGTTCGGCCCCGAGGCGAACATCCCCGACAAGGTGTTCGGGTTCCGGCCCGGCAACGGCGTCCACGACATCCACATGAACCAGGGCAACAGCGGAAAGTTCCGCTCCGACAACGGAATCTGGCAGGACGGTGCACTGCTCGTACACCTACCCGCCGAAAACCGCTGGGTCGCGGTCTTCCTCGCCTTCCAGTCCCAGGCCTGGCACACCGACGACACCACCGGCGACCCCGTCGACACCGCACCACCCCGCCCCCGTGAACGCGAGGAACCCCTGCGGATCATGGCCGCACTGGTCAACCCCGCCGGCCCGGCGCCCGAAGCCGAAACCGTCACCGTACTCAACGCCTCCCCCACGCCGATCGACCTCCAGGGCTGGCACCTCGCCGACCGCAACCAGCACACCCTCCCGCTCCCCGCCGGCCTGCTCCAGCCCGGCACCACCCTCACCGTCCCGAGACGCGACGGATTCCACCTCGACAGCCAAGGCGGCACGATCACCCTCCTCGACCCGGACGGCCTCAAGGTCCACGGCGTCGCCTACACCGCGCGACAAGCCGAGCGTGAGGGACAGACCATCACTTTCTGAACACCGCCCGCCCACAAGCCCCAACAGCGCCCTCGCCCGGCCGGGCGAGGGCGCTCTTCGCACGGCCGTTCCGAAAACCGCGCGTCCACGGTGGCTCAGACCGCACACCACGGTGGGTACGGACGGTCTCGGACGGGTCCCGCTCGCCGGGAACGCGCGACCCGACGGTTTCGTGCCACGTGAGCACGCGTTCGTCTACGCGACCCTGCAATCGGCTGCCCGCCCGAAGGGGACGACGCACGTGCCGCATTCACCTGCCGGTACCCGGCGCAGCAGGAACGGCGGCGCCCGCCCACCGCTGTTGTCAGAGGACACGGAAGACTCCCCGTTGGCGGCCAGTTGGCCTCCCCACCGGTGGACATGATCTCTCCCCGGTAGCGGACAGCTGGTCTCCCCGCAGACCCACCCAGCCCATGACACAGAGTGGGCGGGGTGAAGAGCGATGAGGAAATCATGAAGATTCTTGAGGCTTACGACCTCACCGGGAGTTACCGGAAGGCGGCCGAGCTTGCCGGCTGCGACCACCACACGGTGCGTCGTTACGTGCAGCTGCGCGGGCAGGGGGTCGATCCGACGAAGCGGGCGGTGCGGTCGAAGCTGATCGACGGCTTCCTGCCGAAGGTCGAGGAACTGGTCGAGCGGTCCCGCGGCAGGGTCGGCGCCGACGCTGTTCACAAGAAGATCGCCGCGATGGGCTTCAGCGGCACCGACCGCACGACCCGTCGGGCCGTCGCCGCGGCGAAGGTGTCCTACCGGGGCGGGGACCACAGGGTCTTCCGCCCGTGGATACCCGAGCCGGCGATGTGACTGCAATGGGACTGGGGCGAAGGCCCAGGCATCGACGGCAGACGCACCAGCCTGTGGTGCGCGTGGCTGGCCTGGTCCCGCTTCCAGGTGGTCATCCCGGTGCTCGACAAGACCCTGCCCACGGTCGCTGCCCGCCTGGAGGCAACGTGCCGGACCCTGGGCGGAGTCCCGACCTACTGCCTGACCGACAACGAGAAGACCGTCACGGTCGAGCACGTGGCCCGGATCGCGGTCCGCAACCCCGAGCTGGTGCCGATCGCCCGTTACTACGGCACGGTCGTCAGGTCGTGCATGCCGGCCGACCCGGCCTCGAAGGGCGGGACGGAGGCGACGGTCCGGATCGCGAAGCGGGACCTGGTCCCCACCGCGGTCAACCTCCGCCCCGACTACGGCGACTTCGCCGAACTCCAGGAGGCCTGCGCAGACTTCATGGCCGAAGTGAACGGCCGCATCCACCGCGAGACCCGCCGGATCCCGGCCGAGCTGCCGGCCGAGGAACGGCTGCGGCTGCACCCGGTGCCCGAGCAGCCGTCACCGCCGCGTTCGGCGAGACCCCCCGGGTCGGCAAGGACTCCACGATCTCGGTCGAGTCGGTCCGCTACTCGGTCCCGCACCAGCTCGTCGACGAGCGCGTCTGGGTCCGCTTCCACGGCGACGAGCTGATCGTCACCGCGATGTCCGCGGGTAGCGCGGTCGAGGTCGCCCGCCACCCGCGCTCGACGCCGGGCAGGCCGCGGATCGCCGACGAGCACGACCCGGACGCCCCGCGCGGCGAACGCACGCCGAAGCCGACGAACCCGGCCGAGGCCCAGTTCCTGGCGATCGGACCTGGGGCGGCCGCCTGGCTGGTCGAGGCCGCGGCGACCGGCGTCCGCAGGATCCGGGCGAAGATGGCCGACGCGGTCGCGCTCGCCAAGCTCCACGGGACCGCTGATGTCGACCGCGCTCTTGGCACCGCGGCGACGGTCGGTCGGTTCGCCGAGGGCGACCTGCTGTCGATCCTGGACCACCAGGGCGAGAACGACCGCGCGGAGCCGATCCGACGCAGTGAACCCACAGCCTGCAGCCGGGCACCTCCGCCTGGTCCGGGTTCACGACACCGTGATCCGCCGTGGTCTGAGCCGGCACCACCGGTCGGGCCGTCCTACCAGCCGGGCAACTCCAGCTCGTCGTCACGAAGTGCCCACACCGGCCCCTGCCCGGACGGCGGTCCCGCCAGGACCCGCAACTGCTGGGGGCGGTATTCGTCGCGCGCGTCCTCAACGCTGAAGCCGGCCGAGGCCAGAACCTGAACCATCGCCTGCATCATCGCGGACCGGACCGCGCTGGAATGCCGCAGCACCGGCTCGTCCAGCTGCTTCAGCCGAAACGCGCGGCTCGTGCAGGCCCGCAGGCGCGGGCTCGCCTGCCAGCCCACGAACACACCGCCCGCCGCATCGTCACCGTCGTCGATGTCCACCTCGGCGCCGCCGGCCAGAACCGGGGCGAGTTCCGGCGCGACCACGGGCAGGCCCGCGGCGGCCAGCTCGTCGCGGACCCTCCTGGCGAGCTTCTGCAGAGCCGCGGACTCTTCATCACCAACTCGTTCGAACATTCGCTCAATCTAGCCAACGCAGAGAAGGAACCCTTGATGACTGACACGGCAACCGCACCCGCCCGGCCCAGGATGGCTGCCCCGGCCTCAGCCGTCTCGGCAACGACCGGCGCCGCATTCGACGAAGCGATCGCCCTGACCCGAAGGTTGAAGCTGCCGCACATCCGCCGGGCGATGACGGAGATCATCCCAACCGCGAGGGCCCAGCGCTGGGATCCCGCCGAGATCGTCCGGGCATTTCTGGCCGAGGAGGTCGCCCTCCGGGACGCGGCCAACCTCCGCATTCGCCGCACCCGGGCGGCCTTCCCGACCGGCAAGACCTTCCACATCTGGAACGAGGAAGCCTCCTCAATCCCGGTCCCGACGCAGTCCGCACTGCGGACCCTGGAATGGGTCGGCCGACGCGAGAACCTCTGCGTCGTCGGCCCCTCCGGGACCGGAAAGTCGCACTTCTGCGAGGCCCTCGGCCAGTCGGCGGTCGATGCCGGGATGACCGTCGCCTGGTTCCCCATCGAGGACCTCGGAGACCTGATCCGCCGTCACCGCGTCGACGACTCCGTCTCGAAGGCCATCGGCCGGATCACCCGAACCGACTTGATCATCGCTGTCGATATCGGGCTCCTGCCCGTCTCGCCCGACGCCGCCGAAGACTTCTACCGCCTGGTCGATGCGGCCTACGAACGGCGGAGTCTGGCCGTCAGCAGCAACCTTCATCCATCTGGATTCGACGAGATCATGCCCAAGACCCTCGCCACCGCGACCGTCGACCGGCTCCTGCATCACGCCCACGTCGTCGTCACACAGGGCGACAGCCACCGTCTCGCCGAGGCCACCACCGGGCGAGGCGTCGTCCCACTCGCCTGACCCACAAGCGGGAAGATCAACTGTCTGCGAGCGGGGAACTTCTACTGTCCCTTGACACGCTGTTCCGCCTCCGATCGGCCGGGCCATGAGCACCGCACGCGTCGTCAGGCTCTTGCTCGCACCCCCGAAGTCCAACGACGCAGTGATCGTCGGTGACGTCTGGCCCGCCTCGGTCTTCGCGTGCTTCCGGCTGCGGGCCGTGGTGACGACGGCAACGGTCTGGTCCACACCGGGCCCGTCCCCACACCCCGGGCCTGCTTGCCCATGCTCAGGGCCCAGGAGCCGGCACCGAATCCGCCTCTGGGTCCGCAGGCGTCGTCATGGCGTAGGCGGCCCGGTGGTACTGCCCCCAGGGCGGTAGTCGCGGTCCCAGGGTTCTTCGGCGGTGGGGAACAGCCCTCACTTCGCCCAGGACGTCTCGCTCATGCTGCGGCGTTGGCACGCGCGGCCTTCGAGCCACTTGCCGCCCATCCGCTGGGCGCCGTACTGGCCGGCGATGGGCTCGCGGTGGGAGAAGGCGAAGGTGCCGCCGGGAGCCGGGCGAGGGGCGATGCGGGGGAACAGCTCTTCGGGGTCGGTGAACCAGACGGCTCCCCACGTCGAGTAGACGACGTCCCACAGCCGGACGTCCTGCTCGAGGAAGGCGCAGGCTTCGGCGTGGACGAACTCCAGGTTCGGCAAGTCCTGCCAGAACGCGCGGGCGCGGTCGACCTGGATCGGGGAGAAGTCGACCGCGGTCACCTCGATGCCGGAGCGGGCGAGGAAGGCGGGCCTTCCGCCGGGCCGAGGTCCAGCGCGGTCTTCGGGGCGCCGAGGATCTCGGCGCCGGGGCCGTTGCCGGGCAGGCCCGTCCAGTCGAAGCCGTCGGCCGCCGGCCGCTGCTGGGGCTCCTCGCCGCGGTGGGGGCGGTACTTGTCCCAGTGCTCGGCGTAGAACTCGCGGTAGTTCTTGGTGTCGAGGATGAACACGTGCACGGCGATGTCCACGATCCGGCCGCAGCCCATCTCCAGCGGCACCGGCTCGTCCCACTTCTCCCTTCTTCATCGCGGTGATCAGGTAGGAGACCGCGGCGTGGAACAGCCGGGTCGCCATCACCTCGTCGAACCGGTAGTCGCGCATGAGCCGCTGGATCTCGCGGTCCCAGACCTCGGGCTTCACGAAGTCGCGCGGGTGGCGGTACCGGCCGACCGCCGGTTCGACGGGCCGGTTCGAGTGGTGCACGGGTGGTGCAGCCCGCCCCAGGCCGTAGCAGTGCGGGGGCGTGAGTTGATGCCGCAGCGGGAGTTGATGCCGCAGCGGGCGTAGCGGCGGTGGTGTTCCCGCCCGAGGGCTCGGCGCGGTCGCGGCCCGGGCGGTTGGCCATCGCCGGACGGCGTCTTCGGTGTCGGCCTCGATCTCCTGGTACCGGGGTCAGCAGCCACTTGTCGAGTCCGAGGCGCAACCCGTCGAGAGGTGGGCGGCGACGGCTGATCGCTGACGTCTCTCAGCGGGCATCCGCTTGGCGCAGCCGCTCGTGGAGGCTGTCGAGCCGCTGCCAGCCGCGCCTGGCCCGCTCGATCAGGGCCGGGGAGGGCTGGCCGTAACGGGCCGGGCACCCCAGGGCGTCGACGGCGGCCGTGATGAGGGCGCGGGCTTCGGCTCCGCGGACGGCCATGCCTGACAGGTGCGCGAAGCCCTCGGGTCTGACCTGCGAGAACAGGCCATGTCTGATGCGGGAGGGGCCTCTCTCCGGTCACCCCCGGTCCCCCTCTGACGGCGACCCTGAAGAATCAGAGACGCCCATCAATCCACCGGCAAAAAGGCGGACGTAGACGAAATCGATCGACCGATAGAAATTCCGCACACGAGCTTCGGACGACTTGCCTCAAAGCCATGCGAACCGAGACGAGGTAAGCCGGATTCCTTACCGGTACTTGACCGAAACGATGCAGGATCATAAAGTCTGTTCGGTTGCCGTCACTCCGAGGGGGGATGAAGTGTCCGGGCAGAAATTGACCACACGCATTGCGGGAATGATCGCAGCAGGTATGGCGATGGTGTTCCTCGCCGGGGGGCCGGCACACGCAGGAACAGCCACGGTAGACCGCATCGTCTTCCTCAGCAAGTTCCCTTCGAAATACTCGGCTTCAGCCTTCGCCGATCGGGACATCTGGCTCAACGCCGGCACCTACACCTGGCAGGTGAAAATTACGCATAACACATACGGAACAAGCTATGGAAACGCATCGAGGAGAATCTACCTCGCCGCAGGAAATTACCACTGGAGCTGCGAAATAAACCCGGACGAAGACGTCTACCAAAACTTCTGCAGCCTTACCCCCAGCTCCGGGGAAGCAGCCTGGCTGGCGTCCTCGGTCTACCAGATCGACAACTCCGGGGACTACACACTCACCGGCCTCCTGGCCTCTCCCTAAGGCCGTTCAACCGGGGACCTGACGAAACCGACGGGCGGACCACCTCCAGGAGCGCGATCTGCTGGGCGTCGTAGAGGGGGACCCCGGTCACACCCCGCCGTGGTGCTTGTGGTCGACGGTCACGGAGGCGACCCGGGACAGCCACCCGAAGCGGCCGGTGATCAAGTTGAAGTCCGTTCGGCGGACCCCGAGCCGGCGCACGGCCCGGCCCGGGCCGAGGGGGACGTGCCGGTCGAGGACGGCAGGGAGGTCCCGGCGGCGGGCGAGGACTGCCTCCTGGTCCGGGTGGCGTCGGGGAACTGCACCTCGCCGCCGGGGTGGACCAGGAGGCCGGCCTTCACGAGGTGGGCAACCCCGCGTGCACGATCTGCGGGTCAGGCCTTCTTGACCACGCTCGACTTGAGCTGCATGGCTCCGAAACCCTCGATGCGACAGTCGATGTCGTGGCCGTCGACGCCGTCGATCAAGCGGATGTTACGGACCTTGGTGCCCGCCTTGATGCCCGAGGGGCTGCCCTTGACCTTCAGTGCTTTGACGACAGTCACACTGTCGCCGTCGCACAGCACGTTGCCGACGGCGTCCTTGACCACCCGCTCCGCGGTGGCGCCGGCGTCGCCTTCAGCACTCGCGGCGGGTACCCATTCGTGGCCGCACTCCGGGCAGACCATCAGAGCGTTCATTTCGTAGGTGTACTCGCTGGAGCACTGCGGACACGGCGGCAGGTTGTCGCTCATTCACGCGGGTTTCTGGACGTCGGGACGCGAGAGACCGGGGGGTGCGACCGCCCGGCCGACCCACAGGCATCCACGCAGTGGAGGAGCCATAGTAGCAAATTGCAAAATTCTGCAATTTGCTACATCGCATACTCCCCTTCCATGCGGGCTGGTGCAGGTGGCGGCGGCCCCAGGCCGGCGGGCGGCGAACAGCTGAGCGGCAGCAGGCACCCGCCCGATCGGCGCGGTTGGGTCGGGGACGGGCGACCACACGCCAGATCACCGAGAAGGCGGGGGCCACCAACACCACGCCCCGCGGCTGTGCCGGCACCCGGGGCCAGCGGACATCAGCCCGGCCGTGGCCACAGACCGCGCCCACCTCCCACCGCCACCGCGCAGCCGCTCCCCGGACCGGGGCAGGGGCTGCGTCGGCCCCAGCCCCGGATTCCGCAGGCAGGCGACGGTGACGGTCCGGCCGAATCGAAGCGGGCGTCAGTGCCTCGGACGCGACGGGCGCAGCGGGCGGCAGGAGACCCGGCCGGCGCGGCGGGAACAGCCTCAGAGGAGCAGCCGGCTGCAGCGCGACACCGCCCGGAGCCCTCGCAAGGGGATCTCCGGGCCGGAGCCGACGGGCGACGAGGGCCGCGGACGGCCGGCCAGCCTTGTCCGGTTCAACAGCGTCCCAGCCGTCCGGCAGACGGAACTCCAAGGCGACAGGCAGCGTCGTGGCTCGACACCCCCTGTGGCGGAACGACCCGCATCGTGACGAGGGCTTGGCCAGCCTGACGCCCCTGACCGAGAACGTGGGGGATACATGGCCTTTGAGGCAGCGGAATCGCTAGTGACGGCCGTCGAACAAGGCATCATCACAAGTCGCACACTGGGGCGGATCGCCATCTTTGCCGGGTCAGTGGCGATGATGGCCGCGTCCGGCGGACTGGTCATCGTCGCCACTGACCACAAGAACCAGGCACACGATCCGCTTCCCGTCTGGTTCCTGACGGTCATGGGAGCCGTCGTGCTTCTGCTGGCAATCGCGTTCGTCGCGGCACTGGTCGTCCGGGAGCGCGCAAAGGCCGCAGTCCGACGAGAAGAGCGCGAGCGACTCGAAAACGCAGCCGAACACCTACAGGAGAAGATGGAGCTGGCCAGCCTCGTCAACTTCAACCGCATCCTCCTGGAGCGGTACCACGGCATCGCCACCAAGCAAGCCAACAAGTCGTTCTACAGCAGCATCGCCGCCATGATCGTCGGCCTGCTCGTCCTCGTCGTCGCGTTCATCGCATCGATGCACTTCAACGCCCTGGGCGAACGCATCTTCATCGGATCTCTCGCGCTTGTATCGACCGCCTTCGTCGGGTACCTCAGCAAGACCTTCATGGTCGTCTACGACCGCTCGCTCCAGCAGCTCAACCAGTACTTCAACCAACCGGTGCTCAATCAGTACTTCCTGTCGGCAGAGCGCGTCGTCGACCGCCTCGAGCCGCCCATGCGCGACGAGCTCCTCGCCCAGATCGCCAAGGACGTCCTCGCTACCGGCAAGAAGATGCACGAAGCCGGCGCTCCGGGGCCTCAGCCGCGTCGGGCAGGCATCGGCAGGCAACGTACACCCGCCGCAACGCAGCAGGCGCCCGCCCCGTAGTCAGGCCGGCCGAGACCGGATGCGGACCCGCGTGTCAGCCGCAGCCCGCCGGACGTCCTCCGACCAGCCTTCGACACAGGGAGGACTGCGACCGGTGACGGCAGGCGAGCGGGGCAGACCGCGTCTCGGAGGTTCGAGAGCGCGTCCGGGGCCCCAACACCGGGCGGCAGGCCCCACACCGGCCCTCAGGGCAAGAGGCGTCACCGCTGGGGCTGACAGTCGTGGCCCCGCAGGAGGGGTGGGCGGAACGGGACCAGGCCGGTCGTACCGCTGACCGGGGGTCACCGCCCACGAGCACGACGACGGACCTGCCCGATCGCCGACGGCCATCACCCCGCGCCAGCCGGGCCGGACGCCATTCACCATTCCGGGGCGACCTGGCCGACCAGCTCCACGTCCAGGCCCCCAGGCCCGGAAGGACCGCTGAGGCCCAAGACTCCCGCCGGGCCGCCCGAGGCGCTCGCCGAGCGCGAGCGCGACGCATCGGAGCGTGGGGGGCCGGCCGGCCCCCCACGCCGCCGCGCTGATCCTCGGCTAAGCCGTTGCCCGGGGGCAGAGCGAATGGAGCTCGCAAACACGCCTGCTCTGCGCAGCCGGGGTCATCCGCCCATGTACGGTGTGGCAATCTCCTGCCACTTGACGTACTCGTCCATCTCGTCGTCGCTCATGGTGCGCCGGTTCTCGTCGAGGGTGTTGTTGATCAGGTTCTTGGTACCCTCCTTGACCATGCCCCCGATCTCCTCGCTACCGGTGGCCGCGTACGCCAGAGCGCCCGCGACGGTGGAGTGGACGTTGGCGATCACGTCCTGAAGGACAGGGCGGTCCTCGGGTCGGTCTCCCATGGGAGTGTCCTTTCCGCATGCCTGCCCGGACGGGCCGGCACAGGTGTGCCTCTCCGCCGCCGGCCGACGGGAAACGACCGGGTGCGGCCTGTTTTCACAGATGACTGCCGTGACGTAGTGCGGACTGGACACAAGGGTGACCGCAGGCGGTCTCGGAGGTCGCAGGTCAGACCCGGAAGGAGGACGCCGGCCTCAATGACTCCTGGTACACGGCCTCGAACCGACGCCGGGCAACTCGCGTGTCGCGTCGGCGACAGCTCCGGCGGCATGGACACCTGCCGAAGACGAGCACCACTACCCGCCCCGCGCCCCGCCACAGACACCCCCGGCATGCTCGGCTACCCCTCAACCCAGGTCCCACGCCAGCGCCGAACCGAGCCGTCCGGTCCCACCGCCCACGGCGGGACCGGGAAAGCGCCCCACCAGATGTCGTGCCGACAGCGCAGGGGCCAGCGCCCAGAACAGTGCTTCAGAGTGCGTCGAGGCGCAGGCGGGCCTCCCGGTAGACCCGGCGGGTGATCCCCGAGTCGGCGGCGGAGCACCGCCGCGCCATCTCCACGGCGTCAAGTGGATGGAGCGCGGCACCGGACAGGAGGTCGAGGAGTTCGTCCACAGACAGTTCGTGGTCCTGATCAAGGTCGGCGAGAGTGAACTCCGCGTCCGCGGCGCTGCCGAAAACGTCTTCGATCCGCTCCCGCACAGGCCGGTCGGCCAGTCCCTCCCGCCACTGCGCCAGCGTCACCCCACCCTCATGGGCGAGGTCCAGCCAGCGCAGCTTCTCCCACGCCTCCCCGTATGCCGAAAGCAGGACCTCGACCTGGGGTGAGGCGATGTCCCGCCCGCATTCACGGGCCGTCCCGGCAGCCGGGCGCTCGAAGTCCACCCAGTCGACAGCCCGGTCCCCACCGAAGTCGTACCGGCCGAACACGAGGTCGCTCCCACCGCCGATCCCCAAGCACTCTGACCCACTTCACGAAGCGCTCTGACGCACTTCACGATTGCCGTCATTTTCGAAAGGTCACTTGAGGGAGTCGGCTGCCTGGTCCGTCACGACCGTCAGAGAAGCAGCGGCCCGCCCCGCGCGCCAACGGGCACGGGCCGCCAGAGAAAAGACGCGGCGGCATGGCCCCCGACGACGTGCCGACGCGGACGATGCCTCTGCCTGCTGGTGCGTCCGTCTGGTCGGCGCCGTCCACGTGGCGCAAACGGCAAGCCTTGAGGCAGGACGGCCCTGGTGACTTCGCGGCAGACGCTGGTGGCTTGCCTGCCAGAGGCGTCCTTGTCGCGGACGAGCGGCGCTGCCACCATGGCGCCATGACCCCAGGCCCTATACCAGATGGCGGGCGGGAACAGACTGACGGCTCTCCCCATGGGCCGGCGTCCGGGAGCCCGGAGGTCTGCGCCACGACGCGGCCGACCCTTCGGCAAGACTTCCACGCATCTGCCTCGGTCATCGTCGTCGGCGGCGTCGCGGTGGACATCGTCACCTCTTTGCCGCGCCCCCTCACGCCCGGGGGGTTCGTGCAGGCCGCGGCCACGGCCGAGAGGATCGGCGGGTGCGCGGTGAACATCGCGACCGGTCTGACGGGCGCCGGGTGCGCATGCGTCCTCGTGGGGTGTGTGGGCACGGACGCGCGGGGGAAGTGGCTGCGCACAGAACTCGCAGAGCGGGGGCTGGAGACGCGCATACGCGCGGTACCCGGTGCCACGCCCGCTTCCCTGATCATGGTCGAGCCCTCGGGTGAGCGAACGATCGTCGGGCTGACTGACGATCTGCTCAGCGAGATCGACATGGCGTCCATCAGCCTTGGCAGCCACGACGTAGTGGTCTTCCCCCAGTGGCGACCCGGATTTGGCGACGAGCTGGCGCGTGCGAGGGCCGCCGGATGCCGAACCGTCGTCGGCCTGCGGGCCCTGCAGGATCCCGCAGCCCCCGAGGCCGACCTGGCAATCGGTTCCAGCACCGAGGTCGCGGATCCCTCCACCCTCAGGTCGCAACTCCACCGGTTCGGCGCCATCGTCGTCACCGAGGGAGCGCTGGGATCCCGGGCCTACCTGCCCACCGGCGACACACACGTCCGGCCTGCCGCGGCCGCCTCCCCGATCGACGCGACCGGCGCCGGCGACGCCTACCTGGCCGGCCTCGTACATCAGTGGACTCACGGCGTTTCTCTCCCGCGGGCCATGGACGTGGCCACCGTCTGGGGGGCCCTGGCGACCGAACGCCGCACGTCGACACCGCCGCCCTGGTCGGACGTCCAGCGCCGGCTCAATCCCACATGACGAACGCCGCCAACCCTGCCCGCGTCGCCACTCACGACCACGGCCCGCAAGGGCAGCGGCTCACCGGCCTGTTCTCCGCGATCCCTGACGTACTCGCAGCCTGGCAGTACGGCAGCTCGCTGCGCGATGACTACGCTCCCGGCCGCAGCGACATCGACATCCTCGTCGCCGTGCGGGACACGATCCCCACGCCCGTCCTGCTGTCGTGTGCCCAACAGATGCGTACCCGGCTGCCGGAAGTGGAAGCGACGATCTTGAAGCACGGTGAAATCACCGCAGGACTCCACCCCGGATGGAGCCGGCACTTCTACACCAACGTCGCGCGAGCCGGTGTGCGCCTGTACGGGCCGGACCTCCTGACACACCTTCCCCGTCCGTCCCTCTCCGAGGCCGTCGCACGGCTGACCCACCTGTGCCAGCGAGTCCGCCTGGTCGTCATCAATGCCACCAAAGCCCACGAAGAGGGATTCTGGCTCGTCAAGTACCAGAAGTGGGTACCGCTGTGCCTCATGGAGCTCCTGGATCTCAGCGGCATGCCCGAGGACCGGCTGCGGATGGCCCACGAGACGTTCACAAGACGGTTCCCCGATGCCGGACCAGCCATCGACTACCCATACCCCGGCCTGGCCGAGGTACACGTCTACCTGGAAGCCCTCCTAGCCTGGCTGCGCGGACACCAGGCGCTGTTCGAGCCGACGTCGGCCCGGGCGGGGACTTCCCGGTGACCGCGCCTCTCTTCGGCGTCATCACCGCGATGGGCAGACCCGAGTACGACCTCCTTGAGCTTGCTGCGGACTCCCTTTCCGGACTTGCCTGCGTGAGGCGGGGCGCACGTCAAGGGGTGGAGTGGTTCGTTGTCCTGGACGGTATGGAACGCTCCGTCGACGATCACACCCTTCGCGTGCGAAGCATCGCCAGGGCCGCCGACGTGGCCGTCACCGTGCTCAGCAACCCCGGGCCCCCTGGGCCCGGCCCGGCGCGCAATACCGGGCTCGCGCACGTGAACGCACCGTGGCTCATCACTCTGGACAGCGACGACACCATCGCCGCCGAAGGCATGTGCGCCCTGCTTCAAGCAGTGGAATCCACGCCCGCCGCAGCCTGGGCGGCAGGACGGGCACCCCATACCGATCGCGAGGGCCGGCGCACCTGGAACGGCCCTCCAGACTACTTCGCACCGGGACCCATCGAGGTGACGCACTCCTTCTGGGAGGCAAAACTACGCCTTGGGGGACTGCCTTTCCTGTGCACCGCAACGCTGGCGCATACCGAAGCAGTGCGCGCGGTGGGGGGCTGGCCGGGCGACAGGCGCCGACGCGCGGAGGACACCTGCCTGTGGGCCGTTCTGACCAGCCGCTTCCGCGGCGTATGGGTACCCGAAGAGGTCTACCTCTACCGACGCCATGCCCAGAGCGTCACTCACCAGCCAGGATTCCGCCAGACCGACGAAAGGCTCGCCGACATCAGTGCCATGGTCGCCGCCGGCACGACCAACCCGGTGCCTGGCTAGGGGGAAGGCGGGATGTCTGCCCGTGAACGGATGACGTCCGACGCATCCGCGGCATGGGTCAGCGACAGCTGTCCGGGTCCGGAGGAACTGGAGCACGCCCGCGGTTGATGGACAGCTTGCGGTGCCACCGGCCGCGGCGAAGGGGTGGCGTGCTGCGGGGCGGGCGGCGAGGATCACCCCCATGGGTGGGGGAAGCAACTGGGGCGTCCGTGCGGGAGTGGCTGTTTGCGTGGCCGCGGCCGTCTGGCTGGGCGTGATGGCAGTGCGGGACGGTTGGGGTGAGGCTGACCCCGTGGCCAGTGTGCTGGGAGCCACGGCCGGGATCGCCGCACTGATCGTGACGTTGCGTACGTCTCTCACCGGTCAGCCCCCAGAGTCGGGGCTTCCGCCATCCGCGGCGCCGGTGGTGCCCGAGTGGGTGGTGGACAGGGCGGAGGTGAGGCAGGTCGTCACCGCGGTGTGCCGTCGGCAGGGTGGTGGGGCGGTCGGTATCACCACGGGTCTCCATGGGGCGGGCGGCTTCGGGAAGACCGTGCTGGCCAACCTGGTGTGTGCAGATCCCAAGGTCCGCCGACATTTCCGCGGTCATGTCTACGTCGTCACGATCGGGCGCGAGGTGCGCGGCCGGTCGGCGATCGCGGCGAAGGTGGCGGAGGTGACCCGGTATCTCACCGGTGACGCACGCGACATCGGTCAGGATCCCGACCTGGCGGGTCGGCATCTGGCGGGCCTTCTCGAGCAGCGGCCCCGCATGCTGCTCGTGCTGGACGATGTCTGGGAGGCCGAGCAGCTGGCGCCCTTTCTGCAGGGCGCTTCGCGCACGTGCGTCAGGCTGGTCACCACGCGCAACCCCGGTGTGCTGCCGTCGGGATCCAGGCCCGTCACCGTTGACCGGATGTCCGCTCGGCAGGCACTCGCGGTCCTGGAGCACGGTCTGGATCTGCCCGAGTCGATCTCACGGGCCCTGGTCGACGCCACGGGCCGGTGGGCATTGCTGCTGCGCATGGCCAATCAGCGTCTGGTCGCTCAGGCCGCCACCGGTGCCGACCCTGCCGCCGCTGCCTATCAGCTCCTGACCCGGCTGCGCGTTCAGGGGCCGACCGGCGCGGACGATCCTGATGCCCCTTTGGATTTGAATGACCCCGGGCGGCGCAACGCCGCCGTACGCGCGAGCATTGAGGCCGCCACCACGCTGTTACCGCCCGACGGCGCCCGTCGTTTCTCCGAACTCGGCATTTTCGCGGAGGACGAGACTGTACCGGTGCCACTGGTACTGCGGCTGTGGCAGGCCACCGGGCATCTGGAGGAAGCACAGGCGCGAGCCCTGTGCAAGCAGATGGCGGACCTGTCCTTGCTCACTCTCGATACCAGCGTGGCCGGAGGTGTCGTCCAGGTCCACGACGTCGTACGGGACTACCAGCGCGCCGAACTCGCCGGCGAGCTGGCCGTAGTGAATCGAGCGTTCGTGGACTCCCTGGCCGTGGACCTTCCCCGGACAGCCTCCGCCTCGGACCGCGCAACGCTCGTGATCAGAGCTTGGTGGCAGACCGAGAGCCGCTATGTGCAGGACCACCTCATCGAGCACCTCGTGGACGCCGACCGGACCGACCTCGCCGAGGCGCTGGCCGGTGACCTGCGCTGGATCAGGGCGCACCTCGACCGGCTGGGTCCCAACGCGGCCATCCGAGACCTCGACCGGGTCCGGACCCCTGCCGCGCGCACCATGGCGCGAGATCTGGCCCGTGCGGCGCACCTGCTCACACCGACCGAGCCGCCCGAGGCCCTCGACTGCGTGCTCCGCAGCCGACTCGGGCCGCTTCCCCACTGGAACACGGACCACATCCCCCTCCCCGCCTCCCGTCGCACCCTGGTGAACAAGTGGGCCCCGCCCGACCTCCCCGACCCTTCACTGCTGCGCAGCCATTCCGATACGGACCACGGAGCTTCAGCCCTTGCCGTCAGCGCGCACGGCACATGGCTCGCCACCTCCGGCCGGGACGGCACCGTTCGCATCCGGAGCGTCAGCACCGGCACGCAGATCAGGGTGTTGGGCGGCGCACGGAACGGCCCGTTGGACACACTGGTCATCGGCCCGACGGACGCGTGGCTGGCGACCGCCGGCACAGACGGCAGCGTACGTGTCTGGGACTCGGCATCCGGAGCTCACGTGCAGGCCCTCGCCGGCAACACGAGCTGGGTAACCGCACTGATCGCCGATCCGAACGCCGCATGGCTCGCCACCGTCAACCGCGACGGCACCGTGCAACTGTGGAGCACCACCTCCTGGAGACCGCTTCGCACGCTCGCCCCGCCGAGCGGCGCACCGGAGGCCTGGTCCCTGAACGCCATACGCGCGGCCGGCGCGAGCCCTGACGGCGCTCGGCTCACCACAGTCGACGCCGCTCGTACGGCGCGGACCTGGAACACCGCGGACGGCACCCTACTGGCCACGTTGACCTGTGGTACAGGTTCTGTGAGCGCGGCCACCGTCAGCCCGGACGCCAGGTGGCTCGCCATCGCCGGGAGCGACGGCACGGTGAGTCTGTATGCGACGGACACCGGGACCGAGATCCGGACGTTGACCACACCTCGCGCGGTGGATTCCCTCTCCTTCAGCCCCGACGGCACGTGGCTGGCCACCAGCAGCACAGACGGCACGCTGCGACTTTGGGACACCGCGACCGGTGCGGAACTCGACCCGCCACCCGGAATCGAACACGTGCGGAGCCTCTCCATCAGTCCCGACCGCACGTGGCTGGCCGCCCTCACGCAATCCGGTGCGGTACACATCTGTGACACGTCCGTCGGTACGGCACCGACCAGCGGAACACGGTCCAGCCTCGCCGTACGCACCCTCGCAGTGAGCCCGGACGGCACCTGGCTCGCGACGACCGGCGACGACGGGCTGGCTCACACATGGAATCCCGTGACAGGGGAGGAAACGGGGATACTGACCGGCCATCGCGGCCATCTCGAAGCAGTGGGCATCAGCCCGGACGGCAGCATGATCGCCACGGGCGCGCGAGACGGATCCGTACGCCTGCTCAACCGCTTCACCCAGCAGGAGTCGGTCTCACACCAACGAGGCGGCGTTCGAGCACTGGCCGTCCGACCGGACAACACAGCGGTCATCACGATCAGTCAGAACGGCACCGTAGAACTCTGCCGCTACTCGCACGCACGCGAGATCGGCGGCATCACCTCCCCCAGCTCCGTGGCCGTCAACTCCGACGGTTCCTGGTTCGTGATCGGGGCCCGTGAGGGCATCACGATTCAAACCGGGGACGGATGGCTTTCGGACGACCGTCGCCACCTTCGCAACAGGAGTGAGTGGATGGAGGTCACCGGTGTGGCGATCAGCCCCGACGACACGTGGCTGGCTGCCGCCCAGGGACACGGCACGATCCAGATCTGGGACACCCGAGACAGACGGCCGCTCCGCACACTCAGCGGGCACACCGGTCCGGTGAACGCGGTGGCCATCAGCCCGGACGGCACCGTGATCGCGTCGGCCGGCGCCGACATGAGCGTGCGGATCTGGGATCCCGGCCAGGACGGCGCACTGACTCTCATCCGCACCGGCAGCGCCGTCCACACCCTCGCGTTCGGACCGGACAGCCGCTCCCTGTACGCCGGGGGCGATCAAGGCCTGTTCGGGTACTCCCTTGATCCGACCGTCACAAGACGATGACGTGGAAGCCCAGCGGTCATCGGGTCAGCGCTGAGCTATGTGCACAACATGTCTTCCACCCCGGATGCGCCGGTCCAGGTCTGAAGCCGCTCCCGGGCCTTGGCCAGGTCCGTCGTCATCGGGCACAGCGTCCACGGGGCCATCAGGGCGTAGTCGGTGAACAACTTCTCCGGTTCAGTCCTGCGGTCCCTGTACGGCCGTCGCAGCAGTTCCTCGCCGTGCAGCTGCAGGACGTCGAAGGCCACGAAGCAGGCCGGCAGCCGCAGGGCGGCCAGGCCGACAGCACCGCGGGCGCGGGCGGCGGCACGGCGCTGCAACGCCTCAAACGACAGTCGGCCCTCCTCGGCGTCCCAGACGACCGGCTCGCCGTCGAAGACCAGGCCGTGCGGCAGTTGCCCGGCTGCGGCCGCCACCAGGTCCGGCCACCGGTCCGGCAAGGGCGCCGGCGACGAGGAGGCCACTGCCCTGCAGATGGGCGGTGGAACGCCAGCAGCACACGGAGCCACTACGGAGCCGGCCTCCCGGCGCATGGAGAGAAGCACCATGCGCACAGGGCCGGAACAGTCGCCATCACTGAGTTGCCGCCCTCTTGAAGTCGCAGGTCAAAGGGCTGGTATGACCGGTGCTCGGGGGCCTCACGCTGGTCGTGGGCGGGAGCCCGCGGAGAAGATCATCCGTCAGCGGTTGACTTCGAGGTTCGTCAGGACGAGCAGAGCCCGCAGGACTTGGGTGGCACGGGAGGGATCGGTGCGGAGCTTGGTGAGGATCCGCCAGTTTCTTGAGGTGGGCGAAGCCATGCTCGACCGGCGCGCGTCCGACGGCGAGGACGCGGTTGGCTTCCTTCTGGCCTGGGGTGAGCTTGTGGGTGCGACTGGCGGCGTAGCCGGTGACGATCACGGGGTCGAGGATGTCGTTGTCCAGGCCGGGGAAGCCGAGTTCGGCCAACGCCCCAAGGCCGGCGGCGCGCAGGTGGGCCAGGAGGTGGTCGTGGCGGGCGGCGGTGTTGTCGTGGGTGCGGCCGGGCCGGGCGGCGGATATCCAGATCAGGCGCCCGTTCTCGTCGGTCAGGGCGAGAAAGTGCAGGCCATGGCTGCGGTGCTTGCCGGAATAGTTCCGCCGGTCGGCCTTGCCGGTGCGGCGCCTGGTGCGGATGAGAGTGCCGTCGATCAGGACCACCTCCCCACTTTGCCTGGCGACCTTCTTCAGGGCGCGGTCCAGGCGCGGAGCCTGGGCGGCGAGCAGTCCGATCAGCTCGTCCCGCCAGCGGCGAACGGTGGACTCGGACACGTCATTTCCGCCGGCCATGTCGGCCAGGCGCTGGTCGTGGCGCAGTACGGCCAGGACGATCACCGCGATCTTCCCCGGCGGCAGGACACCTGGACCGGATCGCCTTCAGATGGGGCCTGAGCAGCTCGGCGAGGTGGTTGACGGTGCGCGTGGACAGCGGCAGACGGCACTGGTGGACAAGCGGGCGGGTGTCCTCGGCGAGCTGTTTGGCATTCGTCACACGATTCCAACGAGCACCGGGGGCGACCCGGTTACGCGCGTTCTGAGCCGCTCCGAGTGGCGGTGTTGCTGGTCAAAGGCGGGTGGCGAACCGGCCGTCGGGCAGTTTCCGCAGCCAGCCGCGATCGACGAGTCTGACCAGCTTGCTGCGTAGCGGTTCCAGGTTGGCCTTCACACTGATGTCCACCCCTACTACCTCGCCGACCTCGCGGGCCATGACCGGTCCGGCGGCCTGCCGCACGGCGGTGATGATGCGCTGGTAGTCCCGGTCTGGGACCGCCGTGGCTTCTCCCGTGCCTGTCAGTGCTCGCTGGTGGCGATGTACGTGCCGTGCCAGGTGTGGGGCCATACGGCACCGGTGGAGGCGTTGACCGAGAGCATGCCGTTGATCTTCCCGTCGCGCAGGGTGTGCAGGGTGTAGTAGCCGGGGAACGCCTCGGCCTCGCCTGCGGCCAGGTTGCCGTCCCGGCCGCGCAGCCACTGCTGGGCACGGTCCTGGGCCTGGTCGGGGGAGATGCGGGTCTGGGTCAGGCCGCCGCCGTGCATGCCGTAGTCGGTGTTCCACATCATCGCCGGGCCGTACTCGATCCCTGTGTCACCGTCGGCCGGGTCGACGAGGATCTCGGTGGCCGGCTTCCCGCTAGGGGTCTCCAGTTCGGCGTAGAAGTTCTTCGAGAACTGCATGACCTCACCGACACGCAGGTCAAGCCGGTCGGCAAAGGCATCAGCCCGCTGCCGGGCCTGGTCCAGGGTCTTCACCGGAGCGCCGTCACCCCGCTGCCAGTACTGCCCGCCCACCATGCCCGTCCCCCACGAGCAGTCATCGCGGCCCATCATTCCCGGCCCCATACCGGGCCCCCACGAATCCCAGTCGTCCCAGTCGTCGCCCGATGTGCCCGACCTCCAGCAGTCGCTGCCGGAAGGGCTCGGCGCGGCGGCCGGGCGGAGTGAGGTGCCGCTGGAGGTGCTGTCGGCTGCCGCGCATCCGGCAGCCAGCGTGCCGGCCAGCGCGAGAGCCGCCAGCACGGCGGCGGTCCGCCTGCTCGTCCTGGGCATGGTCATCACCCTTTCGGGCCGTTTCCTGTCCCGACCGCCCGGCCGGCCGGACGCGGGTCGGTCCTCTCCAGCTTCTCTCCGGGCGCAAGGACCGCCCAGGGCCGTCCGGCCCTGGCCAGTGCACCGTTCGGCCCGCGCATGAAACTGTCGCCGCAGCTGTACGGGCGACAGACGATCTTCTCCGCAGACCGCCGCCCACGACCAGCGTGAGCACCCCGAGCGCGGGCCACACCAGCCCTTTGACATGTGACTTCAGGTTGGCGGAGGCTCACTGGTGCGCACCGTGCGTCCGATGGCCTCCACTCGGTGGGCACCACTGATGAGTCGGGGCGGTGTCGTTCAGAGGTTTTGTCCCGCTGGATGCCGGTTCAGGTGGCTTGTGTGGCGGCGCAGTTACTCAGGTTGAACCTCTGGGGGCTCGCAACGCGTCCACGCGCACCAGGGCTCCGCGCAGGCCGGGTCAGCTGCCCGGGTGGGAGGCGGCCCAGCCGCGTTCGAGCAACGCGAAGGCCTCGTCGGCGGCGCGGTGCGGCTCGGCGTGCCGCAGGATGAAGCCGCGGGCCTCAAGGGCGAAGTGAGCCAGGGCGGTGCAGCTTATGTCGTCCTCGGGGGCGCCGACGGCCTCGGCGATGGCCCGCGCCAGAGCTGCTTCGTGGCGCATCCACATGCGGTGGGCGTAGTCGCGCAGCGCAGGAGTCTCCTGCACCATGCGCGTGAAATCGGCGAACCGCGGGTCCGTGGCATGCACGGCGAACTGGGTCTGCTTCAGCAGGATGTGCTCGCGCAGAGCCTGCGGGATCGACGTGCCGGGGACGCGGTCGCGCACGGCGGCGACAAGCGCCGCCTCCAGGTCGTCGTCCTGGTCGAAGACCAGGGCTTCCTTGCCGGAGAAGTGCTTGAACAAGGTGGTCACCGAGACGTCGGCGGCGTCGGCGACGTCCTTGACGCCGACCTGGTCGTAGCCGCGGTCGAGGAAGAGCTCGAGTGCGGCGTCGGCCAGGGACTGACGGGTCTGGGCCTTCTTGCGCTCGCGGCGCCCGGTCGGTGGTTCGGTCACCCGCATACCGTACCTCAAGGTGAAGCAACTGTAAAAGTTGAGTCGTTGCACTTATTTATCGAGCGTGCTTTCTTGGTACGGCCGGGCCTCCCGGCGGCTCACCCGCCTCCCGAGGGACACTCCCATGAACTCTGCTCGTGATTCCCGCATCGCGATTGTCGGCGCCGGCCCCGGTGGCCTCACTTGCGCCCGAGTCCTGCAGCAACACGGACGCTCCGTCGCCGTCTTCGAACGCGAGGCCTCCGCCGACGCCCGCCCCCAGGGCGGCACCCTCGACCTGCACGCCGACACCGGTCAGGCCGCCCTGCGTGCGGCGGGGCTCCTCGAGCAGTTCCAGGCCCTCTCCCGCCCCGAAGGGGAGGAGTGGCGCGTGCTCGACTTCGCCAACGCCGCCCTCCTGATGCATCAGGGGCCGTCCGCCGCCGGCGGCCGCCCGGAGATCGACCGAGGCCAATTGCGCGGGTTGCTCCTGGGCTCGCTCGCCGAGGGCACGGTGCGGTGGGACCGCGCCGTCACCGGGGTCACCCCGCTGCCGGACGGCACCTGCCGACTGCTCTTCGGTGACGGCACCGCCGAGGACTTCGACCTGGTGGTCGGCGCCGACGGCGCCTGGTCGCGCGTCCGCCCTGCCCTGTCGCAGGCCGCACCCGCCTACACCGGCGTCACCTTCGTCGAGACCGGATTCGACCACTGCGACACCCGTCATCCCGACCTCGCGCGGCTGGTCGGCAACGGATCCATGCTGGCGAAGGGCGTCGGCAGGTCCCTGGTCGCCCAGCGCAACAGCAACGGTCACATCCGCGCCTACATCGCGCTCCGTACACCGGAGGACTGGCACGTGGCTGCCGGTATCGACCTCGGCGAACAGCGGGCCGTGCGGACACACCTGTTGAGGATGTTCGACGGCTGGGACGAGAGCCTGCGCTACCTCCTGAGCAACAACGACAGCGGGTTCGTCAACCGGCCCCTGTACGTCCTGCCTGCCCCGCACACCTGGGAGCACGTTCCCGGCGTCACGCTGCTCGGCGATGCCGCGCACCTGATGCCCCCGGTTGGGCTGGGCGCCAATCTGGCCATGCTCCACGGCTCCGACCTCGCCCACGCCCTCGTCACCGGATCCAGCATCCACGACGCCGTCCGCGCCTACGAGAGCATCATGCTGCCGCGCTCGAACGAGGCCGCGGCGGGCAGCGCGCAGGGACTCGACCGCCTCGTTCCCGCAGCGGCTTTCTGAGGCGACCCCACCGCCCCGGCCGCCCGGCCGTTCCCGCACCGATCATGTGCTGCCGAGGGTGGCCAGGGGCGGGCGGCGTCTCGGCCGTGTTCGCGCAGGCCGGCGGCGAAGTCGTCGCAGCCGGTGAGGTGGAGGACGCCGATGGCGAGGTTGGGCAGTGCGGCCATGGTCCGGGGTGCGCGCCCAGGGCGCACGCGCGGGGCGTCCTCGGCGAAGGTGGTGTCGCGGACGTGGCTGCGGTCCGGCGGCGGCGCACGATCTGCACGGCCTGGGCGGCGCGGGGGAAGTCGAGGCCACAGATGACGGTGGCGGTCTTGACGCGGCGGATCTCATCGCGGCCGTGTGCGGTGGCGCGGGTCTCGTCCGGCAGCGGCACGGAGCGGGCGGCGCTTCCGGCGGATCCCGGTATCACCGGCCAGCGATCAAGAACCTGATGTCGCGCGGTCGGCCGCGCACCGTCCGCTCGCGGCCCCCGTATCCGCTCCCGCGGCCGTCGCTGCCCGCCGGGATCTGCCGGGATCTGCCGGAAGGCCGGATACCGTCCCGGCCGTCATCAGAAGGCCTGAACGGCAGCGGCCTCACCCCGCCGGGGCAGCGGATTCACCGGAGCCCCATACGCCCTCCCTCCCCGGAGCCGCCGTCTGCGCCTTCGCGGCTGCCCGGGAGGACCGCCACGGGCGGACACCTCACGACCGGGCTGACGCGGACCGGCAGTCGTCCCCCTCGCCGATGGCCGCAACGATGCCGCGGGCCCATTCGGCGGGAGCCGGTGCCGCCAGGAGACCGGCGAGACGGGCCGTGTGCGCCCGGCCCTGCGTGGGGGTCATCGCCAGGGCGGCGCGCAGTTTCTCCACGAGGTCGTGCGGGGAGTGCGGGTCGGTGAGGAGGGCATGGCCCTTGAGGTAGTCGGCGGCACCGGCATAGCGCGAGAGGACCAGCACGCCCGACCCGCCGGTCGCCGCCTGGGCGGTGACGTACTCCTGAGCGGTGAGGTTCATGCCGTCGGCCAGGGACGTCACCCAGAAGACATCGGCCGCCAGGTAATGGTCGACGACCTCTTCGAAGGGCAGCGTCGTGGTGATGTACTCGACCGGTTCCCAGTCGTCCTTGCGCCAGTGCCCGTTCAGTTCGGCGATGGCCTCTTCGAGTTCCGCGCGGGTGGTGTCGTAGGCGTGGATCCCCTTCTCCGGCGGCGGGCACACGAGACGGAAGCGCGTTCGTCCGCGCAACGCCGGATACCTGTCCAGGATGTGTCCCAGGGCGTGGATCTTGTGCACGGGGGCTTTGGCGTAGTCGAGTCGCTCCACGGAGAGGATCACCCGGTCCTCCCCGCCGTCCGTCCCGGTCGCGGCAGCAGCCCGGGTCCGGGCTCGGGCTCGGGATCGGGCGAGGGAGGCGACGGCCTCGCGGTCGATGCCCAGGGGGTGCACGCCGGTGCGGGGCATGCGGGCGGCGCCGGCCAGCAGGCTGCGGAAGTTCCCGGCGAACCCTGCGGTGTGGAAGCCGGCCCAGTCAAGCTGTGCGAGGGAGGCGCACAGCTGCTCGGCCTCGGGGAGCCGCCGGAACGTCGGCGGGTCGGGGAACGGAGTGTGGTGGAACAGGCCGACCGTCAGATCGGGTCGGTGCCGTCTGAGCAGAGCGGGGACCAGCCACAGGTTGTAGTCGTGCAGCCACACGGTCCCGCCGTACTCGGCGTGGGCACTGACGTGCCGCGCGAAAGCTGCGTTGACAGCTTCGTAGTCCGCCCAGGCGGCCGGGTCGTGGCGGATGAGGTGCGCCTGGGAGGTCAGGGCCGGCCACAGAGTCTCCTTGCAGGCGCGGTGGAAGTAGCCGGCCCACTGGCCGGCCGGCAGCGGAAGCAGCCTCAGGGGCAGTCCCGGCGGGATCGTGGCAGCCGTGGCCGCGTCCTCGGTGGTGGCGGCGGCCCATACGGCGTCCAGCTCACCGGTGCCGGCCCCCAGCGCGGACACCAGGGTCGGCAGGATCCCGTTGGGGCTCGCCGGCGGCAGCCAGCGGCCTTCGTACCGCTGCCACGGCGGGCGGTGGTACCCGATCACCACGCGTCTGGGCGAGCGCACCCAGCCGAGCCGTTCCAGCGCGTCCAGCACGGCCGCGGCGCCCTCCAGTGCCGGGCGGTGGACAAGCGGGTCGCCGGCCACCTGCGCGACCAGTGCCGGTTCGGCGTTGCCGACGACGACTCCGTGCGCGCCGAGCCGAAAGAGCGACAGGTCGTTGAGCGAGTCCCCGGCCACGAGCAGGTCCGCCTGCGGCCAGTGGAGGCGGCGCATGAGTTCTTGCAGGGCCGGACCCTTGCCCGCACGCGGCGGAAGCACGTCGAAGTACAGCTCGGCGGAATGCGTCCAGGAACATCCCAGCGCCTTGACGGCCGCCGTGATCTCGTCCGACGGCTCGCCGGCGGCCAGGTAGTAGGAGCACCGGCCTTCCTGCGCGACGGCGTCCTGGTAGACGAGCTGCGGAAAGCGGCGCAGTGCCTGCCGGACTCGGCGCTCCCCCGGCCATCCGGTACGCAGCGCCGTCTCGAGCGGCTCGCAATGCGACATGTCCGTTGTGTCGATGACACTCGCCCCGACGTCCGCGATGATCCATTGCGGCCAGGGGACGAAGAGGTCCTCGGCGAGCAGGGACCGGACCGAGGCGAGGGAGCGGCCCGTCGCGTAGACGACGGTGACGTCGCGATGGCGGTCCAACGCGCGGCGCAGCCGGCGGCGGCTGTCCTCGTCGCCTCCGAGGAGCGTGCCGTCGAGGTCGCTGACCAGGACCTTCTTCACCGGAACGGCGTCGGTGGCGCACATGACGGAACCTTCCTGAGCGCCCCCCGGTTGGGAAGCTGCCGGGGGGTCACCAGGCGGGGTCGTGGGTCACCGGGTCGAGCACGGTCGTACCGGAACGCGAGGGTGGGGAGTGGAGGGAGCCGTCGGTGTTCCGCTCGGCCCGCAGCAATTCTTCCTGTATGGCCCGTACGGCCCGGCCCAGCCTGGCCGTATGGAAGTCCTGGCTCGCCAGGAGGTGGGCGACGGTCGCACGCGGCGCGTCGACGGCGCAGCCGAGCAGCTCGTCCACCAGACGGGCATGCTCCAGCACCAGGTCCGCGCCTCGTGCGTCCGGCCCCACTACGGGAACCGCTTCCGGGGCATGGGGAAGACTGAACGCGAACGAGACGTCTCCCGCGCCCCCGTCGACGTCGCACAGGCCCGGGTGCTCACCCTCGATCCGAGTGGCCGACGGCCTCCGCGTCACGGTGACGTGCACGTGCGTGTACGCGTGGCGGGGCCTGGTCCTGGAGCTGGGCCTGATGCGCTCGTTCCTCGGTATCACGGCAGTACCCCTTCCGGCGGACAGGCAGCCTCCCCAGGATTGCCTCCGGCCCCAGGCCCGGGCACCCGGGGCTCGGCCGTTGGAGTGACGTGGCCCCTGCTCCTCGCCTCCGGGCGCGCCCGGCCTCCCGGGACCACGCCGGCCCCGCAGGCGTCTGCTCCGGTGACGTCTCCGTTCCTGTGCGGCTACGAGGACGCGACCATCAGCGACTTCACCGACGTGTCGATCCGCGTCATCGCCGACGACGAGGTCATTGCCATCGGCGCCCCCACCGTTCCGGTCTGACCGGGCCCAGCGGGCCACGCCCGCCGAGCACGGGCCACAGCGTCTGATGGCGGCTGTGGTGAGGGTGCCCGTAGGCCACGGCCACGGCTCCGATTCCGGCTCCCGCCCAGGCCCAGGCCCAGGCTCCGGCTCCGGCCCTGGCTCTGGTCCCCCTGGCCCCCGGCTCCGGCTCGGACTCCGGTGCCCGGTTCTGGCGACGGGGCCGACCGCGGTCATTGGTCCTCGGCCCCCGGCCCCGGCCCCCGGTGGGCGCGTCACGGGCTTGCCGCAACCGGTCGCTTGCCGTGCCACGTCTCATGGACATGACCGCTGCCCCGTACCGCCGCACCGCACCGGACGTACCGTCATGGCCGCACTGCGCCGAAGCCCCGCCGGGCGGCGCCGGTTGCAGGGGCCGGCGGGTCGAGCCGTACGCCGTATGCCTGGCCCACCTCCCCGACGCCGAACGCGCCGCCCACCTCGCGGGACTCCGGCCCGGCGCCGACCTTGACCACCGCGGCACCCGCTTCACCGAAGGGCTGCTCAGGGAGCTCCTCACCGCGCTCACGGAGCCCTCCACGGCCGGGCCGCGCATCGGCCAGGCCCGTTTCGAGGAGGCGTTGTTCCACGGCGCCGTGCGCTTCGACCTGGTGCGGATCGACGGCGACGCCCTGTTCGACGGGGCCGAGATCGCCGGCAACGTCTCCTTCGACCGGGCCGAGATCGGCGGCCGCGCCCTCTTCCGGCAGGTGAGGATCGGCGGGGACGCCGGCTTCGAGCGGATGACGGTCCGCCGGCGTGCCGTGTTCGAGGGAGCGCAGGTTGGCGGCAGTGCCTCGTTCGAACGGATGCGCGTGGACGGCCGTGCCGTCTTCGACGGGCTGAGGACCGGGCGGGACGCGGATTTCAAGGGGCTGGAGGTCGGCGGCTTCCTCTCCCTCGACCGGGCCCGCATCGGCGGTGACGGCCACTTCGACCGGGCCAGGATCAACCTCGCCACCACGCTCCGCGGGCTGACGGCCAGCGGCCGGGTGTCGTTCGCCGGGGTGGCTTTCGAGGGCTCCGCACGGGTCGGCCCGCTGGTCTGCGCGGGGACGCTGGACCTGTCCGAGGCGGTGTTCGGGGCCGCCATGACGCTGGAGGCCGCCGCGCCAACGCTGTGGTGCCGGCGGACGCGGTGGACCTCCACGGCGGCGCTGCGGCTGCGGTACGCGGCCGTGGACCTCTGCGACGCGGTCGTCGAGAGCCCGCTGAGCATCACCGCCCGAGCCCGGCCGTTCGCCGTGGACGGCGGGGAAGTGGACGAACGGGGTTGGCCGGGCGGAGCCGGCCGCCCGGACCCTGGCGTGCGGATCATGTCGTTACGGGGAGTGGACGCCGCGCATCTGGTGCTGACCGGCGTGGACCTCACCGAGTGCCTGCTCGCCGGAACCGTCCACCTCGACCAGCTCCGGCTCGAAGGCAAGTACACCTTCGCCGCCGCCCCCGCCGGCCTGCGCCGACGGGGGATACGGCCCGCGCGATGGACCCCGCGCCGGACGCTGGCCGAGGAGCACCACTGGCGGGCCACCCGCGGCCGGGCAGCCGACGGCTGGACGCCCGCGCCGGCCGGGGAGGAGGTGCAGGAGGCTGCCGCACTGGCCCCGGTGTACCGGCAGCTGCGCAAGGCCTTCGAGGACGGCAAGCACGAACCGGGTGCCGCCGACTTCTACTACGGCGAGATGGAGATGCGCCGCCACGCAGGCGACATCCCCCGGTCCGAGCGGAGCCTGCTCACCGCGTACTGGGCGCTGTCCGGCTACGGGCAGCGGGCCTCGCGCGCCCTGGGCTGGCTCCTGGCGGCCATGACCGTCACCGTGCTGGCGATGATGCTGTGGGGCCTGCCGCAGAACGACCCGAAGCCGAGGACCACCGGCACGGTGGCCGGCCGCAGCATCACGATGACCACCGACGTACCCGGCCCGGCCAACCCGGACGGCCGCTACCGCGAACGCCTGACGACCGACCGGTTCGAGAAGTCCCTGCGGGTGGTCGTCAACTCGGTGGTCTTCCGCTCCTCCGGCCAGAACCTGACCACGGCCGGCACCTACACCGAGATGGCGTCCCGCCTCACCGAGCCGGCCCTCCTCGGACTCGCCGCCCTGGCCGTCCGCAGCCGCCTGAAGCGCTAGGCCGAGAACTCCTTCAGCCGGTTGACCTCTGCCGCGTGTTCGCTGAGTCGATGCCCGGTACCGCCCGAGGTGTAGAGGACCGTGCCCACCACGGCCGTCGGGAGCGAGAGCAACAGCAGGGCGAGGAGCCCCGCCCAGTCGCGTTCGGCGGCGCAGCGGGTGCCCTCGGCGTCGGCGTAGCCCTGGTAGGGGCGGCCCCGTTCGGCCTCCTTCGTGTAGAACACCCGGGACTGGCACTCCGCGTCGCGTCCCGTCACGGAGTAGGGCAGCAACAGCTGTGCGGCGATCCAGAGCCAGATGCCGGCGGAGGCGGCCAGCAGAGAGAATCCCCAGGCCTGCTTGCGCCGGGCGCGCTCGCGGAATGCGTTGTCGAAGACCAGCGCTTTCATGCGGCCGAAGGTAGCAGCCCGTTCGGCCGGAGGGTCCCGGCCACGGCCCGCGGGCCGCTCGCGGATCCAGGACGAAAGCATGTCCACCATGACAGGTCAGCGCCGTTTTTCGTAGGACGGAACGCACAGTTCGCGAGGCTTGTCCGATCCGTTCCCCGCCTCCCAGAATCTCCTTCGTGCGTCATCCGGAGACAGGGGGAATGGTGACGATCGATCACGACGCGGTGCTTCGGGCCCGTGTGCTGCTGCTGGGGTCCGGTCGGCAGAGCCGGGCCGAGCTGGTGGGCGCGTACCGGGTTCTGGCCGAGGCGAGTCCGAAGGCGTACGGGCCGAAGTTGGTGGACGCCCTGCTCTCGCTGGGCTACGAGAGCCGGGATCCGGAGGTGGACCTCGCGCTGGCCGCCGAGGCTTCCCGGGCGGCCCGCAGGATGGAGACCGACGCGCCCGACCGGGCGGAGCGGTTGCGACGGGCCCTGAACGCCCTCCAGGTTTCCTTGTTCGCACTCGGACGCAGGGCGGAAGGGCGCGCGGTCTGCGAGGAGTTGGCCGAAGCCGGCTGGGGCGGGCCGCTGGCGACCGTCCTGGCCGAGGAGGGGCGGTTCAGGGAGGCCGCGGAGCTCAACCGAGTGGCCGCCCGGAACGGAGTCCCGGAGCACTCCTTCTGGGACATGGTCCGGTGGGCGGCGAATCTGGAGGGTGCCGGGCTGCCCGATGCCGCAGCGGCCGTCTTCGGCGAGCTTCTGGAGGAGACCCGGCGCAGGACGGCCGAACAGCGGACCTCCCTGTCGATACTCACCTGGGAGTTGGTCCACTTCTCCCGGATGCGGGAGGCCGCCGGGGACGGGGCGGGTGCCGCGGCCGCCCGCCGCGAGGCCCTGGGCGTCCTGGAGGAGCTCGCGACGACCGGCGAGCCGAAGAACTGGAGCAGCATCCTCGGGTGGTGGAGCACGCTCTTCACCCTGTCGGGGCGGGCCGCCGAGCCCGCCGCGAGCCCCGGCTCCCCGATGCCGCCGTTCGGCACGGAGCACGGTTGGTCCGGCGACGCGCGGGGCCGCTTTCACGGCATGCTGCCCGGCCTCGAAGCGGAGGCGGCGGGACTGCGCGGGGCCGACCGGTTGCCGGAGCTGGTCGACGTCCTGCGCAGGATCGCCATCCGCGCGGTCGTCCGCCACGGCGACCACCACCACCTGTTCGAGGAGCGGCTCAGGCCGTACTTCGACGAGGGCGTGACCCTCGGCCGCCGCCTGCCCGACGACCCCGCACGCCTCGCCCGCGCCCTCACGGACCGGGCGATGTTCCTCGTCGCGGCGCGGACCTTCGAACCGGCGCACGCCGACTTCGCCGAAGCGGTCGCCCTGCTCCAGGACCGCTGACCGCGTCCACCTCGCCGTCCGGGTGCGAGAGCCCGAGGAGACGGCCTGGTGGGATGTCCGCGAGGTGCACCCCGACTCGGCCCTCGCGCGAGGTGCCGTACTCGTCGGACGTCCGGGTCTCGTCGTCCTCCAAGAGGCTCTCCCACCGTTCTGCGGTCGCCGGCCCGGGCAGACGATCGCCTGACTGCGGCCGCTGGCGCGCACGAACGGCCGAAGTCCGCTGAACCGGGGGCTAGCCCCCGACATCTTCACGGCTCGGCCTTGGTCTGGCTTCGCGCGGACGGGCGGCGTTCTCCCGCCCGCCTGTCCGCGCGAGCCTGCGGCCTGCCGGCTATCGGGGGATCACCACGCAGGGGATGTTCGGCGCGATGGGCGGTGGCGGGTCGCTGCCTCCGACGAGGAGGGCCAGGACGACGGCGATCGCCTCGTTGCGCAGGACCCGGGCAGCCTGGGCGAGCTTGAGCGGGTCCGGGGTCGGAAGGGACGGGGCCACACACTCGGGGTCGGTGCCGGTCCGGATGGGCACGGCCGCGCACACCGTCCCCAGGGCGTACTCATGAAGGTCGAGGAGCGGCTCGCCCGGGCGTGCGCGTTCGTAGCGGCGCACGGGCTCGCCGGTGGCCCGGTCCAGGGACGCCAGGGGCGGCAGGCCGTGGCGGACCAGGATGCGGTGGGCGGGCGAGAGGCCGATGCCGCAGCGGGCGGCCGGCCGCAGCGGCCCGATCCGGTGCTCGCGCCACGGCCGCAGTACCTGTTCCTCGACGGTGGCCGCAGTCCTGCGGGGCTGGTGGTGCGGGCGCCTGGAGCGGTCACTCATTCCGGCGACGCCGGGCTCTCGGTAGCGGGTGGCCCAGCGGGCCGCGGTGGTGTGGCTGACCTGGAAACGCTCGGCGGCCCGCCGCACGGGCCAGCCGTCATCGACGACACAGCGGGCCAGGCGAAGTCGCCCGGTCTCGGTCAGCGGGGCCTTGCGGCCTGGTCGCGATCGCGCAGAACTGCTTGAGACGTGCGAAGCATCGTTCGACCACGTTGTGGTCGCGGTGGATCTCCTTGTCGAAGGCGGGCAGCCGGCCGCCGAGGCGCCCTCGGCGCCGGTTGGCCGCTTGGTCGCGACACTCGGGGATCGTGACGGCGATACCTGACGCCGCAGCAGGTGCCGGATCGCCCTGCTGGAGTAGGCCTTGTCACCCAGACCCGCACCAGTGCCGTGCGCGGGCGGCCTTTGGCGATGCGTGGGATGCGGCTCCGTCGAGGACCTGGGCGCACGCGGTGGCGTCGTTGTCATGGCCGGGCATGAGCACGCTGGACAGGTGCAGGCCCCGGCGCCGGGCGGCTTGGCCCCGCGTCAAGAGCGGTGTTCCCCCACCGCACGTGCGGTCACCCGGTACGGAGCGGCCCAGCGCTGCGTCGGACCACCGCGCAGCGGTAGTCCCACGAGCCGGTCCCCGCCCCGTCTCCCGGCCCCCTCCGCCGCGTTGGGTACGCCCTGCTTGCTTTGTGGGTTCGCCCCGACCTAATATCGTCACCATGACGATAACAGCTCAGTGGTCTCCGCCCCCTGCACACATCGACTCCAGGAACCTCGAGCCCCTCCGCGGATCCGACGCGCTCAAGTACGCGGCCCGCACGCCCACCGTTCACCTCAATGTGCCGCCCCCGGCCGTTCCGGTCGGTCGGGTCCACGGCCACGTCGGTATCGACGGTGACCTCGGGACGGAGAAGTGAGCATGTTCGAAATGCCGGTGAATCCCTTCGAGCTCTCCGAAGAAGCGCTGAGCCGAATATCCGCCGATGACTCGTGGGCCCCGATCAAGTCGGAGATACCAGAGGTCGGCGCCAGGGTGATTCGCCATTTCCTCACTCCGGCCGAAGTGAAGGCATTCGCGGCCGAACTGGCTGCCCAGCGCTTTGCACCGGTGGGCCAGGACGGGGTTGCCGCCAACTATGCGGAGGGAGATCCGGTCGCGCATCTCCGCGCCACCGCCGACTCCGAAACCTTGGCGGCAGAGTTCTACCGCAGGCTGCGGACGTTCCTGTCGCCTGAAGTGGGCTCGGACGCTCCGACGGATTCAGACGGAAGAGCCTGGAAACCGGCGGCCGTCAATCCGCGCATGCGCTTCGTCACGTACGAACACGGCGGATTCATCGTCCCGCACTACGATTCGCCCTACTTTGCCCCCGACGGACGGCGAACCCTCCTGACGGTCGTCGTCTACCTGTCGTACGAGGCAGTGGGCGGAGAAACTCGGTTCATCGCCGATCAGCAGAACGATCTTCCCTTTGCGCAACGCGACTTCTCGGACTGGCCCCGGCTCGCGAAGCCTGAGGAAATATTGAGCGCCCACCACCCCGAACCGGGCGATGCGCTCCTCTTCTGGCATCGGACGCTCCACGACTCGGCCCCGCTTCTAGAGGGTACGAAAACAATTCTCAGAACCGACGTGCTCTACGAGCCCGTAGACGCGCCCTGAGCCGCAGCAAGGCAACCGTCCCGTCGCACAGGAGAGCCCACGCGGTATCCGCCCGGGCTGGTGACACCGAGTGGGCACCCAGGCCGGGCTTCACATTCGACGACGTGCCTGTGGTGCTCCGCCTCAAGGGATCGTGCGTACAGGGGCAGTAACCCGCACCCCACCTGGGGCGGAACATCTTTCCCCTGGGCACCAGTCGCACGCAGTCCCCCAAGCCCCACGCCTCGGCACAGTCGCCGCCCCCTGCCAACGGGGTTCACGGGAAGACCGGCGTCCTCGGCCGGCCGATGAAGGCCGGGCGGAGAGATCGAGGTCTCACCGACGGGGGATGCGGCGAGACCTCGAACCGCCACCGTAGCGGACAGCACCACATCGGGCTGTTCGCCCGTCCACCGCTGCCGGTCATGTTCTAATCCCCGGATGGCGAAGATCGAATCAGAGCTGATACGACGCTGGCTGAGCGGCTGGACCGTGGCCCGCTCCCTGCCCGAGGCCGAGCCGGTCGAGTCCGCCGGGGACGGCCTGCGGTCCCGGTGCGGCCAACCCGGCCGTGAGGTCGAGGTGTTCGCACTGCGCGCGGACGAGGAGCCCGAGTCCCTGGCACGGCTGGCGGCAGCCGTCGCCGCCGCGAGGCAGACCACCTGGCTCACGGTAGCCACGCTGCGCCCGCGCGCCGTCGAAGCCGTCGTCACCACGGCCGGACTGGAGCTGCTCCACCGGTCCGAGTGGTTCATGACGACCGATCTGACCGAGCACCCGCGGCACGCGCCCGCCGCGCCGTACGAGGGCGAGGTCCGAACGCAGGGACCGGTCACGGTCGTCTCCCTCCACGGCCCCTCCGGAGAGGTTGCGGCGCGCGGCGCCATCGCCGTGGTCGGCGCCGACGCGATCGCCGACCGCATCGAGACGGACCCGGCGCACCGCCGTCGCGGCCTGGGCCGTGCCCTGATGAGCGCACTGGCGGAAGCCGCCGTGGCCCAGGGCGCCCGTACCGGCCTCCTCATCGCCAGCGAGGAGGGCCAGCACCTCTACTCCTCCCTGGGCTGGCACCGTGAAGCCGACGTCCTGATCGCCCGGGGGCCGGTGGTTCTGCGCAACGGGTGACACCGGCTCGCGGTGCACGGGACCGACACGACGTCCATGGGCACGGCCGACATCCAGCGCCGGGCGAAGACGTTCCCCGGCTCCGACGGGCGCGGCCGTACGCCGGCACCGGATGGCCGCCACCACCGCCGACGAATCCGGGCGCACGGGTGTGGGCACGGGGGCGGGCGGCAGTCGCCGCCGGGTACGAGGGGGCCGTCGCTCGGCGTCGCCGATGCCCTCGCCGATCAGGCCCTGCCTCTCTCCGACGGCGCTTGCTCGGGTTGCCTCCTCGCCCGCCTCGGCGAGAACGCGCCGCCGTCGGCTCGCAGGATCAAGCAGCGGCCGAACGCCGGAGACCTGCCGGCCGCGCGGGCGTTCGCCGAGCGGCTGAGGGACCGGCGAGGACCGCTGTCCTGACGTGTGCCGGCTCCGGAGGCTCTCCCCATGCCTCAACCGGCAAGATCACGATCTGCGTCTGGAGTACTACGCGGTGAAGCCGACTCCCCGTTCGGCGAATATCCTCATCGCCTCGCCCAGGAATTCCACCATCCTGGGATGGTAGGAGTTGTGAAAGTCCCTCATGGCATCGTCTTCGGCATAGAAGAGTGCCATCCCGACGTACGCCTGCCTGCTGGGGGCGTAGAATCGGCAGGCTATGCCAAAATGCCGGCGGACGAGCTCCTGGATCTGGGGATCCCCAGGCAGGGACCCGTCCAGGCAGGCCGCGATCTCTCGGTAGAGAACGTCCCAGTCCTGGTGGACCTGAGGCCTGTCGACGTGCTCCCAGTTGTTGGTCTCGGCAAGGCTCTTCGCCTGCTCTTCGGCCAACGACCGACGGCACTCATCCTCGTACTGATTCTCCATGGCGCCAATTCTCTTGTCAGGCTGCATATCCAGGTGGGACAGTGACATAGGCCCACCGGATCAGCAAGCTATTTATTTCACCGGATCAGTCGAGGCACGGGGCGGGGGCGGAGCGGGCGGAGAAGGCGACGGGGCCGGGGCTGGCGGCCACAGCAGCCTGCATCACAGCCATGGCCACGCGCCCCGGCTGCAGTGGCCGCCCTGCGGTGCGCACAACGACGCTCGCCGAACTCCCCGCGACCTTGCCCCGCCTCGCCACCCACCTGAGGCTCCCCCGAGGGCTCATGCCCGCCCGCTCCGGCGGCGGACCGGAGAGGCCGTGCGGCTTGGTCCGAGTTGAAGCGGACGTGCCGGTCGAGGAGGACGGCCGGGTCACGGCGCCGGGCGAGGGCGGCGGCCTGGTCCGGGTTGACGTCCGGAGGTCATCGCTGCGGAGCCCGGCACCAGCACCCCCGCCGGCGCCGTCCGCGGAGGGCGGCCGCCTCGGCCGAGGGCGTCGGCCTGACGGCCGTGCTGGAGAAGTCCGTGCAGGACGCGTGGCCCTTCCGCCAGAGCGAACAGCGAACCCGGCACGGTCCGTTCCCTCCCCGCGGAGGAGGCCTCCGCGGGGAGGGAGGACGGCCGGCAGGACGAGACCGCGGCGATGCGCTCAGTTGGTCGTGTGCGTGGGGTAGACCTGGACGTCGGTGTAGGCGCCCTTGATCCCGCCCGCGCCCGCAGGCCACTTCAGGCTCACCGCATGGGTCTCGTTCGGCGGCGTCACCATGATGTCGGTCGGGTGCGCGAGGCCCGTGCCGCTGCCGTCGATGGTGTAGGCGAGATCGAAGACAGCGGCGTCGCCGGGCTTGAGAGTGGTGACGCGCGGCTGGGCCTGTCCCCGCTCGATGGGGTTCGACGTGTGGTCGGCGTCCTTGATGTCGACGCCCGCGAAGCCCGTCGCCGAGCAGGTGCCCGACCCTCGGTTGACCATCGTGATGTTGATCCTGCCGGAACTCTGGTCAGGCGCGGCGTTCGTAGCCTCCATGGCCAGGTCCTGCGTCTTGCAGAACGGGGTCTTGCCACCGCTCTCCGCCCCGCCGTTCACCGCACTGGGAGACGACGAGGATCCCTTCCCCGAGCCAGGCTTCGCGTTTCCCCCCTGCGCACCACCGGAGCCCGAACCGTGGCCCGAGGACGGCCCGCCGCCCGACGACGAGGACGACGAAGACGAGGGGTCCTTGGCTGCTGGGGCCTGCGCGGCATCCTCACCGTTGTTGCAAGCGGTAAGCGACAGAGCCGCGGCGAGGCCGAGAGCGGCGAGCACGGCGGTGCGGGACAGCTTCATGGTGATCCCCAGGCAGGTAGCGCATACAAACGGTCGGAACTCTTTGTATCCCGCATCGAGTTACAGACCCTTCGCCACTACGTCATCGTTCGGTCACGGACGGACATCGACGGCACGACCACAGGGGCGCGTGGGGGGAGCGCCGGGATCATCACAGAGCTTCCCGTGCCCTCTGAACCGGTGGTTTGGCCCTCAGAAATCGGTGGTGGATGCACCGATGTCCCTAGCGTGGGACACGCCGCCGCCCAGGGGGGCGGTGGCCTTCATGTGGAGGGAGCCAGCATGTCGTTCAAGAGCCGCATGTTCCAGAGCAGGCGAGCCCGCGTCGTCGCCTTGGCCGGTGCCGGGCTGTGTCTGGCGGCGACGGCGGGCGGTGTGGCCGTGGCGGCGGCTGCGGCGCCCGGAGGGGCGAACGCCGGGCACACGCAGGCAGCAGCGATCGTCAACGCCGACACGAGCATCGTGCGTTCCAAGGGCATCAGCTCGGTGACCAGTCCCTACGCCGGCCGGTTCTGCGTGAGGCTCGACCCGGTGGGACTGAACGTCAACGAGATCATCCCGATCGCGACGCTGACCACCGGGGGCTACCCCGGCCAGATCTACGTCCACCCGGGGGCGACCAGTGAGTGCGGCAACCGCGCCGACACGCTCCTGGTCGTCACCACCAACTCCCGGGACGAACCGGAGAACAAGCAGTTCTCCCTCATCATCCCCTGACCACCCCCGAGGCGGTCCGGCCTGCGCCGCCGCCCCCGTGACACACCTGCGCGGAGACGGCGGCCAGTCCGCGCTTCTCGCCGCGTGAACCGAGGCCCGGCAGAAGACTGCCGGGCCTCGGCCGCATGCGTCTGCGGCCGGGCCCATCCCTCCGCAGCCAAAGCGTCGGCGCGCACCCCACCCGTCGCAATCCAGTACCCGACCGGGCAGCACCCACGAGGCCGACCGTCCCCGCTCCGCTTCGCCGGGAACGGCGCCGACGCCGGAGGCGATGTCGCGGACGGTGAGAAGTCTCACGACGGGTTGCAGGCCCCACCCCTCGCCACCGGCAAAGCCGGCACAGGCCCGGCAGCCTGCCCCGCCGCCACGCCGGTCTGCGACGGCAGCAGAACGAACAGACCCGTAGTGCCGGTGAGGTCCAGGACCCGCAGGGCCTGCTGCGGGGCACCGCACAGCCGCAGCATCGCGCCCTCCGCGCAGGCGCGCCGGCGCAGCCGCAGGAGGGTGTTCAGGCCGCAGGAATCCATGAAGGTCACCGCCGACAGGTCCAGGGTGAGGTCCAGGCCGGGCAGGGTGAGGGCGTCGGTGGCCTCGGTGAGTTGGGGTCCGGTGTCCACATCGAGCTCGCCGGACACCGCCACCACAGCCCTGCCAGGACTGGGGGCGGTCACGGCGACGTCAAAGGCGGCAGGCATGGTCTGGTCCGCCGTTCGGGGATCGAGCCCATTACGGTCGGCTCCCCGGATCGGGGCGGAGGAGGCCGTCAAGCGCACGGCACCGGGCCGCGCACAGCCGGGCAAGACCACCCGAACCCTCCGTCAACCACACGAGGTGACCGGATGGCGGCACGGGGTCTCCCACCAGACCAGGCTGGTTGCCACCAGCGTATGCCCCATCCGGGGAGCCGCACCCCTGGTCAGGCTTTGATCCTTTCCCGGCCTTCAGCCCTCGCAGGCCACCCCGGCCGCGCCGTGCACCGGGGGCGCGGTCGCCCCGACCACCGCCGGAGCAGGTCTGCCCCTCTGCGGTGGAGGACTGCCCTCGCGGACATGTACGTACCCCGCCCGCGACGCCTACCGTCGGCGGGGACTGGCCGAACGGTCCGGGGCCGGGCGTCACGCCCGGCCGCAGGTGCCCTTACAGGAAGCTGCGGCGTCATGGGTTTCGACCGGAAGAAGGAGCAGGGCGAGCGGGACGGGAAGGCGCTACCGCCCCGGTCCCCGGCCGCCCCGCACACCGATGCGGCGTTCCTCCCCGGGAGCCGCCAGGTCACGCGGTCCTCCGTGCAGGCCGTCGGGCACCTGGCGGGGAACGCCGCCGCCACCGCCTACGTGCAGCGGGTCACCGACAAGGACGGGGACCAGGCCGAAGGGAAGCGGCAGCGGTACACCGACGAGCAGCGGGCCTACGCCGAGAGGAAGCGGCAGCGGATGGGGGAGCGCTCCATCAAGCGCGGCGACGCCCGGCCGGTGACCGAGTTCACCACGCAGGAGACCCCGTTCGGCCCGGTCAACGAGCGGCCCGGGCGCGGCGGGGCTCCTTACGTCACCACCAACCAGGCCCAGTACCCGGGAACGCCGAGTATCGACGGCCGCTACGTCCGCGAGGAGGAGGGCCAGTACGTCGGGCTGATCCCGACCCTCGACGCCGAGCACTTCCTGCCGCTGGCCGAGGCGTTGAAGGGGCGGCAGCCGAGCGAGGAGGTGCTCGCCGGGATGAGCGACGAACAGCGCCGGGCAGCGGCGATGATCATGGGAATCGCGAACGCCGAGGAACTCCGCGCCGAGGGTTCGACGAAGATACTCCGCAGCACGCTGCGGCGGCAGGCCGACCCGGAGCACGAGGCGATAGAGGCCATCAGGGACTTCGCACAGGGGGCTCCCGGCGGGGCCCAGCACGAACAGCGCGTGAAGTCGGGCCGCACGCGGCGGACCACTCCGGAGATCGAGACCATCCTCGAAGCCTCGTCCTCCTCCGACGACAGCACGCCGCGCCGCCGAAAGTGACAGCCCCCGCACGGCCGCACGACGAGCCGGCCATACCGGGGCTCCACCCCCGCCCCTGTCGCACCGGCTGTGCGCGGGAGGTGGCCGGCCGGTCCAGCACTGGTCGGGCGCCGGCGGCGGGGCGGCGCGCTGGTGGGCCGTGGCGTGGGCCGTGCGTCTGGCCACCCGGTCTGGACGGCGACCCGCGCACGGCCTGCCGTCAGCCGGCCCGCCGCCCGCAACTCCGGCCGCCGCGATCGACATCGCCCCCGCCGAGCAGCGGCTCGACGGGGCGACGTAGCGGAAACGACCCCGAATCGACCAACAGCTTCCCGCCGTTGGGCGCACAGGGGGCTCTGGCAGCCCGAGAGGGGGTGGGTGTGGCGGGGTCAGGTGATCGACGGGTAGGAGACGATGTCCTCTTCGACGCTGTGGGAGCAGGGGTACAGGCGCGCCTCAGCGCCCTGGTAGAGGCCGCCCCACGAGTTGATGCAGTTGGTGGAGGCGACGCGCGGCTGAAGCTGCCGGCCGTTGCCCGCGTAGACGAAGTTGAACTGGGTGTCGCCTGCGGAGCCGCTGTCGCAGGGGTAGAGGCGCATGTGGTTGCCAGTGGTGTCGCCGCCCTCCCAGTTGTTCACGCACAGGAGGCGGCCCTGGGGGTCGTAGGTCTGGGCCGCCTGGATCTTGAAGTGGGTGGCGTCCTGCTTCAACATCCACCACTGCTGAGCGGAGGTGCCGTTGCAGCCCCAGATCTGGACCTTCTGACCGGAAACGAAGTTGCCGCCGGAGACGTCGAGGCAGAAACCGCCGTTGAACCGGATCTCTCCCGCGCCGTATCCGGCGTGGGCGGTTCCGGCACCGAGCGTGACGGCGAGCAGCGGAGCTGCGGCGACGGCGGCGATTTTGGCCATGCGGTTGCGCACAGTGACTTCCCCCTATGATCAACATCAAAATCTGTTGATGTTGATCATAGGGGGAACTCTCCGCAGGAACGGATCCGGCCGCCCGCCGGCCTCCACCCCGTGCCACGACGTCGACTTCACGACCACAAACGGGACTTGAAGGCCGACGACGGGCACGGCCCCGACCCCACCGGGCGTACCGCAGGAGTGGAGGACCGGCTGCTGCCTACGGTGGTCGCGCCTACGCCCACCGCGCCGGACACGGCCCCTCAACATCTCCGCCGAGTCCCCTGGGGCGTCGGGAAGCACCAGGGGAGGAGTTTGAGGACCTCGGGCGCACCAAGATGCGGTGGCGGGGCGGGTCAGCCCTTCCTCAGTGGTTTCGATCCGTCCTGCGTGTCAACGCCGGTGAACGCGGAAGCGTCCTTGCCGCCGCTGGGACGCTGTGAGCGCCCTCGGGGCCCCAGGTCGTGGTGGCCCTTCCGGCCCTTGCCGGCCAGGTCCTCGCCGCTTCGCGAAGTGGACTCGACCGGCGTTCCCTCGTCGGCCTTGTGCGAGGGCCGGCTCTTGCGCGGGTTGCCCTGGGTTTTTTCCGGCGTGTCGAAGGAGCGTCGGGCGCTGGGGTTGTCCTGCGTGTGCGTGGAGTCGACGTCGACCGACCATCCGTGCTGCTCGGTCCCTTCGTGTCGGCTGGGCCCTTCTCCGTGCTCGGGGTGCGACTTCGGGGTCATGGGCATCCTCCTGTCCTGGCATCCCCCGGTGCTGCCCCTGCCCCCTCATCTCGAGGTCAACCACCTTCAACGACGCCTCGGCGCCCGGGCGCGGCGGTACCACTCTTGACGCGCACCCTCCCCCCCGGCTGTACAGCCGCCTCACGGCGCACCGCGGGCGTGGTGGGGCTCCCGGCGTCCCCGGCCACCTCCGGCTCGAGTCGCCCCCGGCATGGCAACCTCAGGCGGGGGCAGGCGCTGCGCATGACGACAGAACCCGTTCCGGCTGGGCGTATCGCTGATCCGTGGGGGCGCCGCACCCCGTACGGGCGCGGGGACCCCTGGCCCGCTCGCGTGGACCGGTACCTTGCCGGCGACCGCGGCGGCGATGACGTCGACCGGTGGGTCCAGACGGCTTCGAACCTCCATTCGAACGGCGATGCGATGGAGCTGGCGGTGCGGGACGGCCGGCTGGTCGGTGTCCGGGGGATGGCCCGCGACCGCGTCAACCGCGGCCGCCTCGACCCCAAGGACCTGTACGGCTGGCAGGCCATCGGCTCGCCCGACCGGCTGACCGGTCCGCTGGTCCGGGAGGGCGGCAGCCTCCGCGAAGCCGACTGGGACACCGCCATGGACCTCGTCGTGGAGCGCACACGTGCGCTCCTCGACGGCCCCGGTGCCTCCTCGATCGGCTTCTACACCAGCGGCCAGCTGTTCCTGGAGGAGTACTACGCGCTGGCCGTCCTCGCCCGCGGCGGGCTGGGTACCAAGCACCTGGACGGGAACACCCGGCTGTGCACGGCCACGGCCGGCGAGGCGCTCAAGGAGTCCTTCGGCTGCGACGGCCAGCCCGGCTCGTACGCCGACATCGACCATGCCGACACCATCGCGCTGTTCGGGCACAACATGGCGGAGACCCAGGGCGTGCTGTGGAGCCGGGTCCTGGACCGCCTCGCGGGGCCCGAGCCGCCTGTCCTGCTGTGCGTGGATCCTCGTCCGGGACCGGTGTCCGATGCGGCCACCCTTCATCTCCAGCCGAAGCCCGGAACCAACCTCGCGCTCATGAACGGACTCCTGCACGAAGTGATCGCGAACGGCTGGATCGACCGGTCCTACATCGACGCGCACGTCGCGGGCTTCGACCGGCTCGAACAGCAGGTGGCGCTCTTCCCCGCCGAAGCCGCCGCCGCGGCCACCGGCGTGCCCGCGGAACAGATCCGTACCGCGGCCCGCCTGCTCGGCCAGGCCGGCCGGCTGCTGTCCACGGTCCTGCAGGGCTTCTACCAGTCCCACCAGGCCACCGCGGCAGCCGTCCAGGTCAACAACCTGCACCTGATCCGCGGCATGCTCGGACGGCCGGGCTGCGGCGTCCTGCAGATGAACGGCCAGCCCACCGCGCAGAACACCCGCGAGTGCGGCGCCGACGGCGACCTGCCGGGCTTCCGGAACTGGGCCAACCCCCGCCACGTCGAGGAACTCGCCAAGGTCTGGAACGTCGCCACGGACCGCATCCCCCACGACGGGCCGCCCACCCACCTCATGCAGATGATCCACCTCGCCGAAGAAGGCTCCCTGCGCATGCTGTGGGTCTCCGGCACCAACCCCGCCGTCTCCCTCCCGGAACTGCAGCGCATCCGGGCCGTGCTCGGCCAGGACCGGCTGTTCCTCGTCGTCCAGGACCTCTTCCCGACCGAGACGACGGAGTTCGCCGACGTGGTGCTGCCCGCTGCCGGCTGGGGTGAAAAGACCGGCACGTTCACCAACGCCGACCGCACCGTGCACCTCTCCCTCAAGGCGGTCGACCCACCCGGAGAGGCACGCCCCGACCTCGACGTCTTCCTCGACTTCGCCCGCCGCATGGACCTCCGCGACGCGTCGGACGCACCGCTTCTGCCCTGGGGCACCCCCGAGGAAGTCTTCGAGGCGTGGAAGGAGTGCAGCAGCGGCCGACCCTGTGACTACAGCGGACTGACCTACGCCCTGCTGCATGACCGCGGTGGCATCCAGTGGCCCTGCACGACCGACCATCCCGACGGCACCGAGCGCCTCTACACCCACGGAGACTTCCGCAGCCGCCCCGAGGACTGCGAGAGCTACGGCCGCGACCTCCTCACGGGAAGCTCCCTCGACGAGGAGGCGTACCGGTCCCTGAACCCGGACGGCAAAGCGCTCCTGCGCCCTGCGGCCTACGCCCCGCCTGCCGAGTCCCCGGACGCCGGCTATCCGCTGTGGCTGATCACCGGGCGCACCCTCTACCAGTTCCACACCCGTACCCGCACCGGCCGCGTTCCCGAACTGCGTTCGGCCGCACCGGACATGTGGATCGAGATGTCCGAAGCCGACGCGGCGGCAGCCGGCATCGGCGAAGGCGACTTCGCCGAAGTGGCGACCCGGCGCGGCAGTGTCCGGGCCCGGGTCCGTGTCACCGGCATCCGCCAGGGCGTCGTCTTCCTGCCGTTCCACTACGGCTACACGACCTCCTCGTGCAGGCCGCCGCCTCGGGCTGCCGCTTCGCCGTGGACACCGACGCCCACGCCCCCGAGCAGCTGCGCTGGCAGAGCACGGGCTACGCACGCGCGGCACGGATCGGCCTGGGAGCCGACCGGTTGATCACGACTTGGCCCCTGAAGCGGCTGCTGACCAGCAGAACCGGCTGACCTGTCGGTCGTCAGGGATGAAAGAGGACCTTGACCATGTTGTCCTGCTTCTTCTGGAAGTCTGCGTACGCCTGCGGGGCGTCGTCCAGGGGCAGGTGGTGGGTGGCGAAGCCCTCGACGCCGAGGGGGTCTGCGTCGGTCAGCAGGGGCAGCAGGTCATCGACCCACCGGCGGACGTTGGCCTGTCCCATGCGCAGCTGGATCTGCTTGTCGAACATCGTGAGCAGCGGCAGTGGGTCGGCGGCTCCGCCGTAGACGCCGGACAGGGAGAGGGTGCCGCCACGGCGTACGAGCTCGATCGCCAGGTTCAGGGCGCTCAGGCAGTCCACGCCGGCCTTCTTCATCAGCGCGGCGCCCAGGGCGTCCGGGAGCAGGCCGGCCGCGGTCTGCGCGGCCCGTGCGCCGGCGCTGCCGTGGGCCTCCATGCCGACCGCGTCGATCACGGCGTCCGGGCCTCGGCCTCCCGTTGCGCCGCGGACCGCGTCGACGAGCTGGTCCCCGTACTGCGACAGGTCGTAGACCTGCACGCCGTGCCCGGCGGCGCGGGCGAGGCGTGCGGGCACCAGGTCGATGCCGATGACCTTTGCGGCCCCGCGGTGGGCGGCGATGCGGGTGCACATGTCGCCGATGGGCCCGAGCCCCAGGACGGCGACGCTGCCGCCGGGCGGGACGTCCGCGTAGACGACGGCCTGCCAGGCGGTCGGCAGGACGTCCGACAGGTACACGAACCGTTCGTCCGCCGGCCCCTCGGGGACGGGGATGGGGAGGGTGTCGGCGAAGGGGACGCGCAGGTATTCGGCCTGGCCGCCGGGCACCTGGCCGTAGAGCTTGGTGTACCCGAAGAGGCTCGCGCCGCTGCCGTGTTCGTGGACCTGGGTCGTCTCGCACTGCGAGTGCAGGCCGCGCTCGCACATGAAGCAGGTACCGCAGGACACGTTGAACGGGACGACGACCCGGTCGCCGACCCCCAGGCCGCGCACCTCGGGCCCCACCTCGGCGACCACCCCCATCGGCTCATGTCCCAGGATGTCCCCCGCGTCGAGGAACGGCCCCAGCACCTCGTACAGGTGCAGATCGGACCCGCACAACCCGGTCGTGGTCACCTTGATCACGGCATCGGTCGGATCGACGATCCGCGGGTCCGCAACGGTCGCCACCTCGATGTTGCGGCGGCCCTGCCAGGTCACGGCCTTCATCACGCCTCCTCCGGTCACACGGCGTCGCGGGGCGACGCCGGGCTGCCGAGTGTCAGCTGGAGAGTGCTTCGAGGAGTTCGCCGACCTGCGGGTCGGGCAGGGCGCGGGCGACCTCGGCCTGGGCGACGACGCCGACGAGGGTGTGGCCGTCGATCACGGGCAGGCGTCATGATCTCGCGTGCGGTAGTCACGGGGTCTCCCCGGATTCGTTCGGCCGCGCAGTCGGGCCCGGCGGCCTGCTATCCGAGCGCCTGCCCTCCGCCGGCCCCTCCAAGCAGTTCGCGCCCGGCTCGTTCGACACAGACGCGTGCGCATTTCGAGGGCGTGGGAGGCGCTGATGGGTGTGGGCCGCCTGTGTGGCTGCTCCCCCACCCGGCTGTTCGAGACCGGTGCGGGTGGGCGGGGCGAAGCCGGGCAGCCGCTTCGGCGGGGCTGCACGGCGCCTACCCGCTCCCCCTCATCCGCGATGGGACGGTCTCAGCGATCCCGACCTCAACGCGCGCCGCTGGACCCTCGCCGATGCCGACCAGCTCCTCGGGGACAGCCCCTGGAGCCCTCCTCCGCGCGCCCGCTCGCTCCGAGCGGCAGCGGACCGTCTGCGCCGCTCCGTGCCTGTGTGAGTGACCGCGGGGCACAGGCCCGGCCAGGGGCCGGGGATAAGTGTCGAAGAGCCCCGCTGCGTGGGCTCAGCAGCCACCGGAATACTGACCGGGGTACGGAGCCACGTGTGGTCAGCCCGCTTTGCCCAGGTCAGCGGCGGTTTCCCCGGACAGCTCGAACCGGACCAGGGCAGCTGCCAGCTGCGGCAGCTCCTCGGCGTTGACGAGCTCTGCCAGCCCCTCGGGCGTCTCGGGGAGCCCCAGCCGACCGGCGGCGTGGCGGGCACGGCGGTCGAACGACGGGCGGAGCTCGGGCCACAGGCCCTGTGCCTCCCGGCAGAAGATGTCCGCCCCGACCGGCCCGATCCGCGGGACTTCCTGCAGCAGTTCGCGCACCCGCCCCGGGTCTCCGTCCGCCTCCTCGCGCAGGCGGCGCAGGTCTCCTCGGTACCGGTCGAGGACGAACTCGGCCCCGGCCCCCAGCGCGCTCGCCGTGCTCTCGTCGTAGCGGCGGTAACGGCCGCGGCCCAGCGCGTCCACCAGGTCCTGCCACGACGCGGCCTTCATGGCCTGCGGTGTCCGCATACCGGCCTCGAACAGCTCGCGGGCCGCGGCCACCGCGATGTCGGCCTTGATGCGGACCGAGAACAGCACGCACAGGGTGAGCAGTCGGTACAGCGGCGCGGGGGTGTTCCGCAGCCGGATGCCCGCTTCCGCGGCATGAGTTTCTCCATACGCCTCCATCAGGCGCTCCGTCGTCTCCGCGCGGGTCATCGGCTTCTCCCGGATGGTGGTTCGCGGACCGTCTCTTGGGCGGATTTCTCGTCGCCAAGTCCAAGTAGGGATGGCGGAGCAGGACGGCCGCGGCCGTGGTGCGGTCTCACAGTGCCGCTACCCCCAAACGTCGGCGTCACCCCGCCCCCCCATCTCGCGGCGGCCGGTCACGGGACGAACGGCACACTGATCCGTTTGCCAGGTGCGATGTCCGGCGCACGGGCCCTCCGCCGCACCGTCCCGGCATCTGCCGGTTGAGCGGTGCCGGCCCGGGCAGGCGTGTTGTGGAGCGCACCCGCGATCATCCGGAGGCATCGTGACCCTCTCAGCTCAGGAGGACCGCAGCTCCTGCCTGCGGGCGGCCGACGACGTCGCGGCGGCTCTGATCTTCCTGCAGGACGACGTCCCGCTCACCCGGCCGCTGAACAACGGCTGCAGCCACCGGGGTCCCGGCTTCATCGACAACCTCCTCGACGAGACCGGGAACATCGTCGACCTGTGCTCACTCGCCCCGCCGGACCTCCAGCCCAACGGATGCCGGACGAGCAATTCCGTTCCCTGTTCCGCGAGGAGACGCCGGTCGTCCTCGACTTCCACGGCTGTCCCTCGACAGTCCACCAGCGAGACCACCGAATGGCGGTGGACGGGATGACCGGCAACGTCCTCGTCGCCGACGCCAGCTCCTCCAGCTTCCACCTCGCCGTCGTCGACGTGCACGACCAGGTGCTCACCACACAGGACTTCGACGCACCACCGGGCCCGGGCGCAGGCCAGATGATCGAGGACTTCCTCAGCGGGGCCCCGGCGGTCGAGGCGTGCGGGCACCGCGTGGTCCACGGCGGCCCGGACGTCCCGCGCCCCGCCGTCGTGGACACCGTCGTGCGCGCTCGTCTGGAAGCCGCCGCCGGCCTCGCTCCGCTCCACATGCCGCCCGCCCTGGCAGCCCTTGATGCGGCCCGACGGGTCCTGCCCCGCCTCCCGCACGTCGCCTGCCCCGACACCGCCTTCCACCACCGACTGCCCGAACCCGCCCGCACGTACGCCCTCCCCCAGAAGCTGACCCGGCGCCACGGCCTGCGCCGCTACGGCTTCCACGGCCTCTCCTACGCCTACGCCCTGCGCCGCGCCGCAGAACTCCTGGACCGCTCCCCCGAGGACCTCCAGCTGCTCATCACCCACCTCGGCGGCGGCTGCTCGGCATGCGCGGTCCGGGCCGGCAGGAGCGTCGACACCACCATGGGCATGACCCCGTCGGAGGGCCTGCCCATGAGCACCCGGAGCGGCACCGTCGACCCCGGCATGCTCCTGTGGCTCCAGACCGAGGCAGGACTGGACCCCGCCCGCCTGGCCCACGTCCTCGCACGCGAATCCGGGCTCCTCGGCATCTCCGGCACCTCCGGCGACACCCGCGACCTGGTCCGGGCACGGGCGACCGGCGACGCTGCCGCGGCACTCGCCCTGGACACCTTCACCCTCGGCGTCCGCAGGGGCATCGCCGCCATGGCGGCTTCCCTGGACCGCATCGACGGTCTGGTCTTCACCGGCGAGATCGGCGAAGACCAGCCGGAGGTACGCGAGGCCGTGGCAGCCGGCCTGAGCGTGCTCGGGACGGGCGACGGCCTCACCACGCCCGAACCCGGCCGGCCCGCGATGGTCAGCCAGCCGGGGGCGGCAGTGCCCGTCCTGGTCGTACCCACGGGAGAGGTTCCCCAGATCGCGCTGGAAACCCGCGACTGCCTGCGAACGCACCACTGACACCGGGCGCCCCTGGCCCGGCTACGGCCGCCTCGATCACCGCGAGCCCGCCGACTCCACACGGAACGGTCGACGGCGGCCTCCTCCGTCCCCTCGTGTCCGGCTCCATCGGCAAGGCCGCAGGATCCTCGCGCAGGTCGGCTGTGGTCGGTCATGGAGGGTCGGGCGGGCAGCGCCGGCCGGCCCGGGGAAGGTGGCCGGCGCTGCCCGCTGGTCAGCCCGGCCAGGTGCCCGTCAGACGCCGTATCGCCACAGCCCCCGACCGGTCGACCGCGGCCTTGACCACGGCGAAGACCGCCCCCTGGATCGCTGCGGCGAGCAGGATCTGCCTCCAGGTCCGGTCCTCGTCGGTGGCGTCAGGAGCATCACCCTCCCCCTCGATGATCTTCCACGCCTGTTTGAAGGCGGCGCCTGCGATCACGCCGCCGAGGGCGCCCAGGGCCAGCCCGACGGGTTTGTAGGCGATCTTGGACGCCTTCATCGGCGCTGTCCCCGGCTGCGGCGGACCAGCACGAAGGCGGCTACGGCGGCCCCGACCACCAGGAGCGTGGTGCGGTTGGCGCGTGCAGCCGTCGCTGCCTGGCCGGCCTTCTCCAGGAGCGGGTCCGGGGTCTTGTCCTGAACCGCCCGGGCGGCCTGCCCCGCCTTCTCACGGATCTGTTCGGTGAGCAGCGCCGCCTTCTGCGCGGCCTGGTTCTTGGCGGCGGCCGTCCTCTCCTTGGCCTGGGCCTTGATGTCGGCTTTGACGGCGAGGGCCTCGACGGTCTGGCCGAGTTCGTCGCGGGTGCGCTCGACCTGTTCGCGCAGTTCGGCAGGGCCGGGGCCGGCGGACGCAGGGGCGGGGGTGCCGATGTTGGTTCGGGCGTCGTCGTTCATCGGTGTGCCTTCTCCTTGATTTCTGCCAGGTCGGCCTTGACGCTGTCCATGGTCTGTTCGGGAGTCGGGGTACCGGCCCGGTCGAACTGCCCCTTTCCGGCCAGGGCGGTCCCGGCCGCCACGATCCCCAGGGCCCCGGTGATGACGAGGGCGGCCGCCCACACCGGCAGAACCAGCGCGAGAGCGGCGATACAGGTTGCCGTCAGGGCCTGGAGTGCCAGAAGGCCGACGACTCCTGTGACGCCGAAGAGGCCGCCGCCCTTCCCGTAGCGTTTGCCCTTCTGGGTCATCTCCTCCCGGGCCAGTTGCATCTCCTGGCGGACCAGCTCGGATATCTGCTGCGAGGCTCGTGAAACCAGGACGCCCACCGAGTCGTCGGCGGCGTGAGGCTGCCGACCTACCGTGCTCATGATGGGGACACCTTGCCTTTCGTCGATCGGCCGGAACGACGACACGTCAGTCAGCTGCCCTACTCGGCGCCGGGGATGTCCTGAACGGGGGCATCGGCGCTGAGCTTGACCGAGTCGGTGCCGTTCCGGGTCCGAGGGTGGTCTTGTCGTCGTCACGGCGCGCATACCCCGCAACCGGGGCGGCACCCGCGCGGCGACCAACGGGTGCGAAACACACAGTCAGTGCTCCGTCCCGCGGCGGTCGCCGTCGCTCCACGCACGGGTGTCGCGGGGCTCGACGTAGGGCTCCTCGTCCTCGGGCAGTCCGCCGGCGATCGCGCGCTGCCGGGCCATCTCCGCATCGAACTCCAGCCCGAGGAGGATCGCGAGGTTGGTGATCCACAGCCACACGAGGAAGATGATCAGGCCTGCGAGAGTGCCGTAGGTCTTGTTGTAGGAGGCGAAGTTCGCGACGTAGAACGCGAAGCCTGCCGAGGCCGCCATCCAGATCGCGAGCGCCAGGAGGCTGCCCGGCGTCACCCATGTGAAGCCGCGGCCCTTCGCGTTCGGGGCGGCCCAGTAGAGAATCGCGATCATGACCGTGACGAGGAGGACCAGCACCGGCCACTTCACGATCGACCATACGGTCAGTGCGGTGTCCCCGATCCCCAAGCTGGTGCCCGCCTGTCGGGCGAGAGCGCCGGAGAAGACGACGATCAGTGCGCCGGCGCAGGCGAGGACCATCAGCGTGACGGTGAGACCGAGGCGCAACGGGAGGACCTTCCACACGGGACGGCCTTCGGGCATGTCGTAGACGGCGTTCGCGGCGCGGATGAACGCAGCGATGTAGCCGGACGCCGACCACACGGCGATGAGCAGGCCGACGACCGCCAGGAGCGATCCGACGCCGGAGTGGCCCTGGAGCTGCTGCACCGCGTCGGTGATCACGCCCCGCGCCGAGCCGGGTGCCAGTTTCTGCAGGCTGTGGAGGACCTGCTTCGTCGCGGACTCCCCCAAGAGGCCCAGCAGGGACACCAGCACCAGTAGGGCGGGGAAGAGAGCGAGGACTCCATAGTAGGTCAGCGCTGCGGCCCGATCGGCGAGCTCGTCCTCCTTGAACTCCTTCACGGTGCCGCGCATCACGGCCTTCCACGACCGCTCGGGCAGCTCCGTGGGCCGGTCGGGTTCCCGCTCCACCACCTGCAGGTCCGGGCCCGCCGAGTTCTCGTGGCCGGTGTCTCCGCGATCGTCGTCCCCGCCTGGTCCTGGCCTCGGTGTGCGTGTCATACCCTGCAACTGTCCATCGCGGCGCCACTCATGTCGGCTACGACACAAGAGAACCCGGGCCATGCCCGCAGGGGCGGCCTGGATGGCCCACGTCCCGGTGGTGGCCGGCCGTCACACCGGTCAGCGGCGACACCAGGACAGGGAACCCTCGGGACGGAGGTGGTCCCGGGTACAGGCTTCTACAGCCAGCCGTTGCGGCGGAAGGCACGGTAGAGGCCACCTGCCGCGACCGCCATGAGCGCGACGGCCAGCGGGTAGCCGTAGGTCCAGCCGAGCTCCGGCATGTGCTCGAAGTTCATCCCGTACACGCCGGCGATCATCGTGGGGACCGCGAAGATCGCCGCCCACGCGGAGATGCGCCGCATGTCGTCGTTCTGCCACGTGCCCACGCGGGCCTGCTGTGCTCCGAGGACCGAATCCAGCAGTTCGTCCAGGGTCCGCACCTCGATGTCCGCACGGTGCAGGTGATCGGCGACGTCACGGATGTACGGGGCGATCTTCGGCTGCCGGTCCTTCTCACCCGGTTCGCCGGACAGGAGGCCTTGAACCACCGGAACGAGCGGCTGCACGGCATCACGGAACTCGCGGACCTCGCGCTTGAGGGAGTAGATGCTCTCGGTGTGGTCGACGCGGGAAGTGGAAAACACCTCGTCTTCGAGCCGATTGAGCCTGGCGCGCACCCTGAGGGCGGCGTCGCCGTACGCATCGACGGCGACGTCCAGCACGGCGTGCAGCACGGCCGCGGGCCCATGGCTCAGCATGTCCGGATCGGTGTCCAGCCGGCCGGCAGCCTCGGCGCAGGGATCGACGGCTCCGTGGCTCACGGTGAGTACGCTGCGAGGCCCAACGAAGATCATGACGTCGCCGGTCTCCACCGCCGTCTCCTCTTCCACATACCGGAGGGTCTTCAGCGAGACGGCCAGGACGTCGCCGAAGCGCTCGCGCTTCGGCCGCTGCCGCCCGTGGAGCGCGTCCTCGACCGCCAGCGGGTGCAGGCCCAGTTCCTCGGCCAGCTCCACCAGTTCGCCTTCCGAGGGGTCTGCCAGCCGGACCCAGGCGAAGTCGCCTTGCCCCAGGCCCCTCAGCCGCTTGACGACGGACTGACATGCGTCGTCCGGCAGCGCGCACTCCACTTGCTCCGACCGGCCCGAGCTCTGGTCGTACACCACGCATTCCATGTCCCGCGCATGCTTCACCAGCCCCTTTTCATGCGCCCGCGACCGGCTCGGGTTCGGCGTTCGCCGTGTGGCGTGAAACACCGGAGCAGGCTCCAGGCTCGTGCAGGCGTGCAGCCGCGGGGAAGGTGCGGCCCCGTGGTTCCTCCCTGGCGAGTGCCTCGGCGGGCGGGAACGGGCCCGCCGCGGTGACCTCGCGGTGAGCCCGTTCTCGTCGTTTCCCGCCTCTGGCCCCTCAGACGGCCGACGGGAACCTGTCCCAGGCCCGGTGCCCGGCCAGGGCTGCGGCAACGGCCCCTACGACGGCCGTACCGTCCTCCGCCAGGGCGATACCCGGGTCGTCGGCGGAGATGCCGGCGCTCTGGAGGAACTCCTCCGCGCCGTTCCAGCCGCCGATGGCCTTGCCGTGCCGGTACGCCTCCGTGAGGAGCAGGAGCATGCGCGGGTCGACGGCTTGCGGGGGCCGGGCAGTGTCGGACTTGGCGTCGCGTGCGCCGTACGCGTCCGCACCGGACCGGGGCGCACCGGCGAGCAGGACGGCGTCGAATTCGGTGGAGCGCGCGGTGGCGTAGGTCCGCTGGATGCTGATCGGATCGCCGTCGCCGTCGCCGTCGAGGGCGCCGCCTACCGGGGCGACGACGAGGGGCAGCATGCCCGCGTCGAGGACGGCCTGCCGCGCGGTCCGCACGCCGTCCAGGTCGGACTCGGCGTCGGCGATGATGCCGATGACGCGGCCGTCGGTCGGCCATGTGCCCCCCATCTGGGAGAGTGCGGGGCTGGGGTCTGCGGCGACGAGCGGCACGGTGGCGGCGGCGGGCGGGAGTCCGAGACCCGCGGCGACTTGTTCGCACAGCTGTGGGTCGATGTTCGCCAGGACCTGGAGGGTGCGTTCCTTGATGGCCTGTTCGTAGCACTTGTTCAGTTCGAAGGTGTACGCGGCGATGATGTGCTCGCGTTCGGGCGGCGTCATGCTGAGCCAGAACAGACGTGGCTGGGAGAAGTGGTCCGAGAACGAGGCGGGCGCCTCACGGACCCTGCTCGCCGCCGGAACCTTCACGGGGGTTTCGATGAAGGCGCTCATGTCGGCTCCGGCGAAGAAGGGGCAGCCGCCGTCGAGGCTGTTGGGGTGGTAAGGGGCGACCCCGGTATGGACGGCGGTCTGGTGCATGCCGTCGCGGAGCATGTCGTTGACGCACGCGTGCGGCCGGTTGATCGGGATCTGCCCGAAGTTCGGTCCGCCGAGCCGGCTGATCTGCGTATCGAGGTACGAGAAGAGCCGGCCGGCGAGCAGCGGGTCGTCGGTGACGTCGATGCCGGGGACCAAGTGACCCGGATGGAAGGCGACTTGCTCGGTCTCGGCGAAGTAGTTCTCGGTGTTCGCGTTCAGCGTCATGAGCCCGATGGGCTGGACCGGCGCCAGTTCCTCCGGGACAATCTTCGTCGGGTCGAGGAGGTCGATGCCCTCGAAGGTCTGGTCCGGGGTGTCGGGGAAGACCTGGATGCCGAGCTCCCACTGCGGGAACGCGCCGGATTCGATGGCATCGAAGAGGTCACGGCGGTGGAAGTCGGGGTCCGTCCCGCTGATCAGCTGCGCTTCCTCCCAGACCAGGGAATGGACGCCCAGCTTCGGCTTCCAGTGGAACTTCACCAGTACGCTCTCGCCGGCCGTGTCGACCAGGCGGAACGTGTGGACGCCGAAACCTTCCATCATCCGGTAGGACCTCGGGATCCCACGGTCGGACATGTTCCACAGGGTGTGGTGCGTGGCTTCGGTGTGGAGCGAGACGAAGTCCCAGAACGTGTCGTGGGCGCTCTGCGCCTGCGGGATCTCCCGGTCCGGATGCGGCTTGCCGGCGTGAATGACGTCGGGGAACTTGACGGCGTCCTGGATGAAGAACACCGGGATGTTGTTCCCGACCAGGTCGAAGGTGCCTTCCTCGGTGTAGAACTTCGTGGCGAACCCGCGGGTGTCGCGCACCGTGTCGGCCGAGCCGCGCGAGCCGAGGACGGTGGAGAACCTGACGAACACGGGTGTCTCCACGTCCTTCGCCAGGAAGGCGGCACGCGTCACTTCGCCTGCGGTTCCGTAGCCCAGGAAGACACCGTGAGCGGCGGCGCCGCGCGCATGCACCACTCGCTCCGGGATCCGCTCGTGGTCGAAATGGGTGATCTTCTCGCGCAGATGGTGGTCCTGGAGAAGGACCGGCCCCCGCGGTCCGGCCTTCAGCGAATGGTCGGTGTCGTAGAGCCGTGCCCCCTGAGCGGTGGTGAGGTGAGCGCCACCCTGCGCCATGCGCGCCCGCTCCGCCCCGGTGGCCTGCCCGGTGGGGCTCACGGTCTCCGGGCCTTCCTGGTCCGCCTTCGGCGGGAGGGGAACCGAGGGCTGTGTCGGCTCGTCCACGGCCGGGGACACCGGTCCCGGCTTGCCCGGTACGCCCTTCTCGACCGGTTCCCCGGTGGCAGGGCTGTGCTTCGTGGTCATCGTGGTCTCCAAGAGGTGGGCTGCTGACGCTTCTGCCCCGTCGGCAGAGCGGTTGCCCGCTCCCACCGAGGGCGGCAGCGAGCAGTCGGATCTGGGCGTGGAGAGAGGCTTGACGGCGCCGTCCTCCTTCTTCTGGAACGTCTCGGACGCATCGGACGCCCGTCGAGGCCGTCCGCGCCGTCGTCACGCTTCGCAGAGCACGCGGACGCTCGTGACCTCCGTGTCGACCGCGTCCGGCACGACCGTCCCGGCCCCCACTCCCGTCCGCAGGCAGCGCAGAACATCCTTGGTGAGACGCTCGCCCGGCAGGGCCGCCGGGATGCCGGGCGGGTACGGGGTCAGCGTTTCGGCCGCGATCCGGCCGTCCGCTTCCTGCCAGGACACCTGCTCCGTCCGGCCGAAGGAGGCGTCATGGGGCGGCGCCATCTGCTCCGACCGCACCCTCGAAGGCGGCGGGACCTCCGCGTGCCGTCCGGTCCGGAGCTCCTCCGCAGGCCTGGCCAGGTCGGTCAGCTCCGTTCCAGTCCGGCGCCCATCGTGTGCACGGAGGCGACGCACACGTCGTCGCCGGCGTCCATGGCCCAGGCCGGGGAACGGCGTCCGACCGCTTTCGTGACAGGCGGCCAACGCCTCGAGTACCGGTGCCTTCGACTGGTCCATGACTCGCGCCTGCCCCTGCACCTCCCGCGAAAACGGACATCATCACGGGCCGGCGGGACGTTCGTGTCGTCCTCGGACTGATGGCTGCGACGGAAGTCCGGTGCGCCCAGCCACGGCGGCAGGTCCCCGTCGCCGGCCAACTGCTCCTGCGTCCGCGGGGCGCCCCCGGCTGCCACGCCCCGAAGTCCTGGACCAGGGTGACCGCACAGGTATCGGCGCGCCCCTGCGCGGTCCACGCCCCGCAGATCTCCAGTCCGTACCGGACGAGTGCCTCCTCGTACCCCGCCCACATCCGCACCGCCGGGTGCCTGCGCCAGCCACAACCCGCAACGACCAGACCACGCAGCACCTGCACGGCCTCGACGCGCTGCTTGCCGAGCCTCCGTACGTCCAGTACGGCCGCCGAGGCGTCGAACGACGGAAACGGAAGGAACGTCTGCACGAGGTCTCCCTCCGATACGCGGTGCGACCGGCACCCGTGCCGCGACCCACGGCCCGGCGGGCACGGTGCGAGCTCGGCAGAGTCCGCGGAGATCTCCCCCTGTGCCACGACGAACGGCGCAGCATGACCTCGCGACGAGATCTTTCGGCCGGAATTGCGTGAGATGCGGCTTGGTCGGGGTACGCGCACCATGACCGTGACATCACACCGTCGACGAAGGGTTCCGTCATGCCCCGAGGTTCCAGCCCCAAGCGCGAGCGCCAGTACGCACACATCAAGGAGTCGGGCGAGAAGCGCGGCATGTCGGAAGGCCGCGCGAAGGAGATGGCCTCCCGAACGGTGAACAAGGAACGCGCCCGCTCCGGGGAGAGCAAGACGGCGAGCAGCAGCTCCACCCAGGGCAAGTCCGCCCCACAACGCGGCGGCGAGAAGTCCCGCGGCGGCAGCTCCTCCGAACGCACCAAGGACGACCTCTACCAGGAGGCGAGGAAGCGCGGCATCGACGGCCGCTCCACCATGACCAAGCAGCAGCTCAAGAACGCCCTCGGCCACTGATCACGGGACGCGCTCCCGGGCCGGGGCCGGCCCTTCCCCTTCTGCTTGCCCGGGTCCTGGCGCGCGGTGCTGCACAACCGTGTCGTCGAAACGGCCCTGCAGCTGCGGCACCGGGGCATGCCGGCCCGCCCGGCCGGGGTCGTGGGAACGACAGCCCGACGAAGCGCTCCGTACCTGACGCCGTGGTGATCCGCCCCGGCCCCAACGGGCTGGTGGCTGCCCACCCGCTGCTGGTGCCGGGTGGAGCGCAGAGGTCCTGGAGGCGCAGGTGGAACGCGGAGGAGCCGTACGCAGTGACCGCGGCGCCCGTGAGCAGCCCGGGGCGCCCTGGCGGTGTGCGGGGAGCGCGCACCACGCACGAGTGACACCGGGCCGAACCAGGCGTGCCCGGGTCCGTGCCGGGTACGCGCGCTCCATGTCCTCCTCCAAGAAGACCGGCGCTGCGCCCTGGAACGACAGCACGCTCGCACTCCTCGTGCACGGTTACGCATGGCTGCCCGACCGGATGCGCCGCAGCCCGGACAGCACGGTCCGGACCCGCCTCCTCGGACGGCCCGCCATCGCCCTGCGCGGCCCGGACGCGGTCGCCTTCTTCTACGACGAGAAGCACGTCGTACGCACCGCGGCCCTGCCCGACCCCGTCCTGGACACCCTCTTCGGTCAGGGCGCCGTCCACACCCTCGACGGAGACGTGCACCGGGTGCGCAAGGCGATGTTCGTCTCCCTCCTCGAGGACGGCACCGGAGTCGCCGCCCTGGGCGAGTACGTCACCCGGCGGTGGCGGGAGGCGATGGCCGATCGGCGGCAGGACCGCGTGGTGCTCTTCGACGAAGCCGCCAAGGTCCTCGCCCTCGCCGTCCGTGACTGGGCGGGCCTCCCACTTTCCGACGCGGCGGCCGCCGACCTGGCCCGCGACTGCACGTCCATGGTCGACGGGTTCGCCACCCCCGGCCCCCGCCACCTGCGCGCCCGCCGGGCACGGCGCCGTCAGGAACAGGCCCTCGCCGGCCTCGTCACCGAGGTACGACGCACCCCGGAGGCGGATGCCGACGGTCCGGCACTGGAGACGGTGGCCCGGCACCGCGACCTGGACGGAGCGCTCCTGGACCCCCGTACCGCGGCGGTGGAGCTGCTGAACATCATCCGCCCCACGGTCGCCATCGCCTGGTTCGCCGCCTTCGCCGCCCACGCACTGCACCGGTGGCCACACCACCGCGACTCCTTGCGGGCCGACACCGGAGGCTCGTACGCCGAGGCGTTCGCCCACGAAGTGCGGCGCTTCTACCCCTTCGCCCCCTTCGTGGCGGGCCTCGCTGCGCAGGACCTGACCTGGCGCGGGGACCGCGTGCCCAAGGACGCCCTGGTACTGCTCGACCTGTACGGCCAGAACCACGATCCGGCCCTGTGGGAGGATCCGTACCGGTTCGACCCGTGCCGGTTCGGGCGCCCGGAGGGGGCGCGGGACCAGCTGGACAACCTCGTCCCGCAAGGCGGCGGGGACCCGGCGCGCGGCCATCGCTGCCCCGGAGAGGACATCACCGTCACCGCACTCGCGGCCATCTCGACGGAACTGGCACGGCTCGACTACGACGTCCCCGACCAGGACCTCGGGATTCCGCTGTCCCGCATGCCCACGCTCCCTCGAAGCGGCTTCGAGCTCCGTCTGAGGTGATCGGACAGGGCCGCACCGGTCGCCCCGGCGGGTTCCGGCGCGGAGGGGGCCGGTGGTCGGGCGGACCCGTTGCGCGGTCCTCGCGTCCTCCGGGGCCCGGCGCAGTCAGCTGGTGGAACCCGTAGAGATGACCGCGGGCCCGCTCCGTGGTTTCCAGCGCCTTCGACAGCGCGCCCGAAGCGCGCACCGTCTTCTCGTCGACACCGTCCGGAACCTGGTGCGCCGAATCCATCTCGTGGTTGTTTTCCATGAAGGAGGTTCTGCCCGCTGGACGGTTCACCGAGTGGAGGGTGGGGCCAAGTGGCGTAAGAACGCCGGGACGAGAAATCGAAGAAGAATCGGATGCATGCCCTGGGTGACGTCGGGCACATGGTGCTTCGGAGGTTGATAACCATGGTTCCCCTGCTTCTCGTTCTTCTGCTGGCCCTTCTCCTCTTCGGCGCGGGTTTCGCGGTGAAGATTCTCTGGTGGGTGGCTGTCGCAGTCCTGATCCTTTGGCTGATCGGCTTCGTCGCCCGGCCCAAGGGTGGTAGCGGCCGCTGGTACCGCTGGTAGTCGGCCGGGCCCCATTTCCAGTTTCCATCCGGGTGCGTGCAGCGGTGAAATCCGGGCATGCGAGCGTCCGGGCGGAACGCAGCGCATCCGCCGGGCACGACGTACGGAACAAGAAAGATCGGCGGGAAGTATTCTCCCGCCGCCTCCATCGACCGAGGAGTTGTTTTCGCGTGACTGAACATGTGTGGAGTTACAAGTCGACGTCGGGCCACCTGGCAGGTACCGATCTGACCGGTTACAAGGTCGAGGCGACCGACGGCAGCATCGGCAAGGTCGACAAGCACTCCGACGAGGTCGGTGACGCCTACCTGGTGGTCGACACGGGCGTATGGATCTTCGGCAAGGAGGTCCTGCTGCCGGCGAGCACCGTCGTCAGGGTCGACCGGGACGAGAAGGAGGTCTTCGTCGACCGCTCCAAGGAGCAGATCAAGAACGCCCCCGAGTTCCACCGGGACAAGCACCTCGGCGACGCCGGCTACCGGGAGGAGCTGGGTACCTACTACGGCGCCGGCGCCCCCTTCGGCGGCTGGCCCGCCTGATCGCCTTCCCGCACGACGAGGCCGGCCCGGACCACCCTCGGGTGTCCCGGGCCGGCCTCGTGACGGTTGTGATCCCGCACTCGACCGCGCTGCGCTGGAGGCGTACCCGACCAGCCCGGGAGGCACGGGCTTCCCCGCACGCGGACGGTGGGGTCCGGGGGCATCAGTCACTTCGCCCGACCACGCGGACAGATGAACGGCCGACCGCTTCCGGCTGTCACGGGATCGCGGTACCGGGGATTTCTCCGGGCTCGCCGGGCGGCGTCAAGAGGCGTATTTGTGGGACTTTCGAGACCGTCCGGCCGTCGCGGACAGTGGCCTCACGTCGTCGTTGATCGACCGATCCGACTGAGGAGACTGACCACCGCATGGCCACTCACGACCGCCGGCCGCTGCCCCTGACCCCGCCGCAGAACGGCGTCTGGTTCGCACAGCAGCTCGACCCCACCCGCCTCGACTACACCGTCGCCGAGTACCTGGAGATCCGTGGGGCGGTGGATCCGGAGCTGTTCGCCGAGGCGCTGCGCACGACGGTGGCCGGAACCGAGACGCTGTGCGTCCGCTTCGCCGAGGTGGACGGGGTGGTGCACCAGATACCCGCCGGGCCGCCGCCGCTGCGGATGGAGACGGTCGACGTCAGCGACCACCCGGACCCGGACGCCGAGTCCGAGCGGCTGATGCGCGCCGAGCTGGCCCGGCCGACGGACCTGGCCTCCGGGGACGTGTGCCGGTACCTCCTGGTGCGGACCGGGCCGGCGGCCTACCGCTGGATGCAGGGCTACCACCACCTCGTCGCGGACGGGGTCACCGGCTCGATCCTCGCGCGGCGGACCGCGCAGGCGTACTCGGCGCTGGTCGCGGGCGAGCCCGTGCCGGCCGCCGAGAGCGCGCCGTGGGAGCGGATCGTGGCCGAGGAGGAGGAGTACGCGGGCTCCGGGCGGTGCGCGGAGGACCGGGAGTTCTGGCGGGCCCACCTGGACGGGGCCCCCGAGCCCGTCTCCTTCACCGGCAGCGTCCCGGCGCCCGCCTCGGGCACGACGGTGCGGGTGAGCGGCGACCTCGACCCCGCCGACGCCCGCACCCTGCGCGAGGCGGCGCGCCGGCACGGCACGCGCTGGTCGGCGCTGGTGATGGCCGCGGCCGCCGCCCACCTGCACCGCGCGGGCGGCACCGAGGACGTGGTCCTGGGCCTGCCGGTCACCGGCCGCACCACCCCGGACGCCCGCCGGACGCCCGGCATGTTCTCCAAGGTGCTGCCGCTGCGGCTGGCGGTCAGCGCGGACACGACGGTCGGCGAGCTGCTGCGCGGCACCTCGGCCGGCATCAAGGAGGCCCTGCGCCACCAGCGGTACCGCATCGAGGAGTTCACCGGGACCGGACCCCGGCTGTGGGACGCCGCCGTCAACCTCATGTCCTTCGACTACGAGCTGTCCTTCGCCGGCGCTCCCGCCTCCGCGCACAACCTCTCGGTCGGCCCGGTGGAGCACGTCTCCTTCAACGTCTACGACCGCGGCGGCGACAGCCCGCTGACCGTGCAGGCCGAGGGCGACGCCGCCGACCTCGATCGCGCGGAACTCGACGCGCTGCGGGTGCGGTTCACCCGGTTCCTGGTCGCCCTCGCCTCGGCCGACGACGAGGCTCCGGTCGGCTCGCTGCCCTTCCTGACCGCCGAGGACGAGGAGCGGCTCGCCGCCTTCGCCGAGGGCGGCGTCGGCCCCGTGGCAGGGGACGCGTCGCTGCACGCGCTCTTCGAGCAGGTGGCGGCGCGCAGCCCCGAGCGGGCCGCCGTCGTCTGCGCCGGCCAGGAGGTCACCTTCCGGGAGCTCGACGCCTGGGCCGAGGACATCGCGGACCGGCTGCGGTCGGCCGTCGAACCGGGCACCCCGGTCGGCGTCTGCGTGGAGCGCTCCCCGTCGATGGTCGCGGCCCTGCTCGGCGTCCTGAAGGCGGGCGGCTGTTACGTGCCGCTCGACCCCGGCCTGCCGCCCGAGCGCATCGCGTACATCGTGCGCGACGCCGGGCTGCGCTCGGTCGTCGCCGGGCCGGGCGGTCGCGACCGGCTGCCGCACGACCTGCCGAGGGTGGTCGACGCGAGCGCGCCGGCCGACGGGTCCGCCGTCGCCCGGAGGTCCGTACCGGTGCCGGCCGCGTCCGCCGCGTACCTGCTGTACACGTCGGGCAGTACGGGCGAGCCGAAGGGCGTCGTCGTCCCGCACGCGGCGGCCGTCGACTTCGTGCGCGGCCACCTCGCGCTGTGCGGCGCGGGCGAAGGCCCCGGGGACGGGGACGGGGACTCCGGCGGTCGCGGTGGGTCCGGGCGCACGGAACGGTTCCTCGGGTTCGCCTCGCTGTCGTTCGACGTGTCGGTCCTGGATGTGTTCGGTTCTCTGCTCAGCGGTTCCACCCTGGTCCTCGCCACCGACACCGAGCGGGTCGACGTCGACCGGCTCCAGGCGCTGCTCGCCGAGCAGGCGGTGACGGTCGCCGACCTGCCTCCGGCGCTCCTGCCGCTGCTGGATCCCGCCGGACTGCCGGCGCTGCGGTTCCTGTCCACGGGCGGTGAGGCCCCGTCCGGGGACGCCGTGGACCGCTGGGCGACGGACGGCCGCGAGGTCTGGAACGCGTACGGGCCCACCGAGGCGGCCGTGTCCGTGACCATGCACCGGGTGGTCGCGCCCTCGCACGGCCGGATCCCGCCGATCGGGCGCCCGATGGCCAACCACCGTGCGTACGTCGTCGACCGGGGGCTGCGGCTGCTGCCGCCGGGAGCGACCGGCGAGCTCTGCGTGGCCGGTGCGGGTCTCGCCCAGGGGTACGCGGGCCGCGCGGCCATGACCGCCGACCGTTTCGTGCCGGACCCCTTCTCCGGTGTACCCGGTGCGCGGATGTACCGGACGGGCGACCTCGTGCGCTGGACGGCACGGGGCGAACTGGAGTTCGTGGGGCGGGTGGACCGCCAGGTCAAGATCAATGGCCACCGGATCGAACTGGGCGAGATCGAGGCGGTGCTCGGCCGGCAGCACTCGGTGGGGCAGGCCGCGGTCGTCGTGCACGCCCCCGCGGGCGGAGCCCGCCGGCTCGTCGCCTTCGTGGCACCGCCGGCCGACGGCGGCCCGGTGCCCGAACCGGATGCGCTGGCAGCGGAGTTGGGCCGGGTCCTGCCCGCCTACATGGTGCCCCGCACCTTCGTGGCGGTGGACCGGCTGCCCCTCACCACGGGCGGGAAGGTCGACCGCGCGCGGCTGCACGTACCCGAGGCCGCGGCCCGTCGGGAGCACCCGGAGCGGGTGTACGGCGCCACCGAGCAGACCCTCGCGGCCCTGTTCTCCGAGGCCCTCGGCGTCACCGCGACCCCGGACGACAACTTCTTCGAGCTCGGCGGCGACAGCATCACCGCCCTCGGCCTGACCAGCCGGGCCCGGGCCCGGGGCTTCTCCTTCACCCTGCGCGAGGTGTTCGCGCACAAGACCCCGGCCGCCCTCGCCGCGGCCGTCGGCGAGCCCGGCCACGGGCCCTCCGCGGCCACCGCCGCTCCGGCCGTCGCGGAGTGCGGTCCGCTCCCCGCGACACCGGTCATGCGCTGGCTCCTCGACGGGCCGGGTCCCATCGGCCGGTTCAGCCAGTCCATGGTGCTGACCCTGCCCGAGGGCGCGGACGACGCGACGCTCGTACGGGTCCTGGAGTCGGTCGTGGACCGGCACGGGGCGCTGCGCCTCGGTGTGACCGCCGGCCCGGAGGGCCGGCTGTGCACGGTGGGCGAGCCCGGTTCGGTCGACGTGTCCCGGCTGTACCGCACCGTCGACGTGGCCGGGTCGGACGCGTCCGCCCGCGCCGCCGTCATGGCGGAGGCGGCCCGGGAGGCGGCCGGACAGCTGGACCCCGCGGCCTCGGTCATGCTCCGGGCCGTGCGCTTCGACACCGGTGGGGCGGCGCCGGACCGGCTGCTGCTGTGCGTGCACCACCTGGCGGTGGACGGGGTGTCGTGGCGGATCCTGGCCGCCGACCTGGCCGCGGCCTGGGAGGCCGCCGTCGCCGGGCGTCCGCTCCCGGCCGCGGAGGGGGAGGTCCCGTTCCGCGCGTGGGCCCACCATCTCGAACTCCAGGCCGCTTCCCCGGAGGTGCAGGCCGAGCTCCCCTTCTGGCGCTCGACGCTGGACGCCCCCGGGGGCGCCCCGGACCCGCAGGAGCCCTGGCAGCGGATCCCCGACCCGGTGCGGGACACCGCCGGCGCCACGCGCACGCTGACGCTCGGCCTGCCCGCCGAGGTCGCCGGCCCGCTGCTGGCCGGGGTGCCCGGCGCCCTGCGCACCGGCCCGGCCGAGGTGCTGCTCGCGGGACTGGTCCTCGCGGCGCACCGGCTGCGCTCCCCCGGCAGCGCCCCCGCGTCGCTGCTGGTCGACCTGGAGGGCCACGGCCGCGTCGACCGCACCGGCCGGCACGACCTGGCGCGCACCGTGGGCTGGTTCACCACCCAGTACCCGGTCCGGTTCGACCTGGCCGGCCTCGACCTGGACGCGGCGGCCCGGGGCGGCGACGCGCTCGCCGAACTGGTCGCGCGGATCCACTCGACGGTCGCCTCCGTACCGGACCACGGCACGGGCTTCGGGCTGCTGAGCAGGCTCGATCCGCGAACCGCCGCACAGCTGTCCGGGCTGCCGCGCCCCCGGATCCTGTTCAACTACCTGGGCAGGTTCGCCGGCGGCGGCGAGGCGCCGTGGAGCCCCGCCCCCGAGGCGGGCGGCCTGCGGGCCGAGGTGGATCCGGCGATGCCCGTCGAGCACGCCCTGCAGATCGACGCCATGGCCGTGGACGGTGCCGACGGTCCCGCCTTCACCGCGGTCGTCACCCATCCCGCGGACCTGCTGACCGAGGCCGAGGCGGACGCCCTGGTGGCGGCGTGGGGCGAGGCCCTGCGCCTGCTGGCCGGCTGGACGGGCGCTCCCCGACCGCGCCGCCTCACCCCCCGTGACCTGCCGCTGGTCCGGCTGACGCAGCCGGAGACCGACGCCCTGGCCGCGCGCTACGCCGGGCTCTGCGACGTGCTGCCGCTCTCGCCGCTCCAGGAGGGGCTCTTCTTCCACTCCGCCTTCGACACGGGGGCGATGGACGCCTACACCGGCCAGATCGTCCTCACCCTGGACGGCTCCTTGGACGCGGGCACCCTGCGGGCGTCCTGCGACCGGCTGCTGCGCCGCCACACCGCGCTGCGCTCCGCCTTCACCGACCGGGGTCTGGACGGGCCGGCGCAGATCGTCGTCGAGTCCGTCGAGGTGCCGTGGGAGGCCGTGGACCTGGGCGGACTCGGCTCCGCCGACCGGGAGCGGGAGTGGCAGCGGCTGCTCGCGGCCGACCGGGCCCGGCGCTTCGACCTGGAGCGGCCGCCTCTGGTGCGCTTCACCCTGGTCCGGTTCGGGACGGCCGAGCACCGCCTCGTCATGACGAACCACCACATCGTCTGGGACGGCTGGTCCTCGGCGGTACTGCTGCGCGAGCTGCTCACCGGATACGCCGAACAGACCCCGGGCGCCGGCTCCGGCGCGGTCGCGGAAGCGGTCCCGTACCGCGCGCACCTGGACTGGCTGGCGCGCCAGGACGACGGCGCCGCCGAGACCGCGTGGAGCACCGCGCTGGCCGGGCTGGAAGAGCCGACCCTGCTGGGCGCGGCCGATCCGAACCGGATCGACGCGCTGCCCGAGCGGGTCCCGGTGGAGCTGTCGGCCGAGCTGACGGCCCGGCTCACCGCGCGGGCCCGTACCGCGGGCGTGACCCTCAACAGCGTGGTCCAGGGCGTCTGGGCGATGTTGCTGGGCCGGGTGACCGGGCGGGACGACGTGGTGTTCGGCGGGACCGTCTCCGGGCGGACCGCGGACGTCGCGGGCATCGAGGACATGGTCGGCCTGCTGATCAACACCCTGCCCGTGCGGTTCCGGATCCGCGAGGACGAGCCGCTGCTGGCCGCGCTCGGCCGGTTCCAGGACGAGCAGGCGGAGCTGATGGACCACCAGCACGCCGGACTCGCCGGCATCCAGCGGGCGGCCGGGCTGGGCGCCCTCTTCGACACCACGGTCGTCGTCGAGAACTACCCGCTCGACCTGGAGTCGATGCGGGAGCTGGCCGGCGGTCCCCGGCTGGCCGGGGTGGAGGGCTCGGACGCCACCCACTACACCGTCAACCTCATCGTGCTGCCCGGGGAGAGGCTGCGGCTCCACCTCGACCACCGCGCGGACGTCCTCGACGCGCGGACGGCGCGCAGCCTGGGCGAGGCGCTGGAGCGGCTGCTCACGACCGTCGCCGACGCCCCCGACACCGCGGTCGGGGAGGTGGACCTGCTGTCCGCGGAGCAGCACCGGCTGATGGGCGAGTGGAACGGCACCGCCGTGCCGGTCCCCGACACCACGCTGGTGGAGCTGTTCGAGCAGCAGGTGGCCCGGACGCCGAGGGCCCCGGCCACCGTCTTCCGCGGCGAGCGCCTGACGTACGGCGAACTCGACGCCCGGGCCGAGCGGTTGGCCCGGGTCCTGCGCGCCCGGGGCGCCGGTCCGGAGGAGATCGTCGCGGTCGCCCTGCACCGCTCCACCGAGATGGTGGTCTCGCTGCTGGCCGTGCTGAAGGCGGGGGCCGCCTACCTTCCGGTGGACCCCTCGCTGCCGGCGGACCGGATCGCGTACCTGCTGTCCGACGCCGAGCCGGTGCTGCTGCTCGCGGACGACGGGGTGGCGGCGGCGCTGCCGCTCCCGGCGGACCTGCCCCGGCTGGATCCGGGGGCCGTCCACGACGGGGACCCCGGTGCGGCGGGGCCGGCGCCGCTGCCCTCGCACCCCGCGTACGTGATCTACACGTCCGGGTCGACGGGGCGGCCGAAGGCCGTCGTCGTGGAGCACTCGGCCATCGTCAACCGGCTGCTGTGGATGCAGGACCGGTACCGGCTGGGTGCGGACGACCGGGTGCTGCAGAAGACCCCGTTCGGCTTCGACGTGTCGGTGTGGGAGTTCTTCTGGCCGCTGACCAGCGGCGCGACCCTGGTGGTCGCCGAGCCCGGCGGGCACAAGGACCCCGCCTACCTCAGCCGGGTGATCCAGGAGGAGTCGGTCACCACCGTCCACTTCGTCCCGTCCATGCTGGCGGCGTTCGTCGAGGATCCCGGGGCGGGCCGCTGCCGGTCGCTGCGGCGGGTCGTGTGCAGCGGCGAAGCCCTGCCCGAGGAGCTGAAGAACCGGTTCCTCGATGTGCTCGACGTGCCCCTGCACAACCTGTACGGGCCCACGGAGGCGGCCGTGGACGTCACGCACTGGGACTGCCTCCGCGAGGACGCCGGGCCCGTGCCGATCGGCCGGCCCATCTGGAACACCTCGCTGTACGTGCTCGACCGGCGGGGCCGACCGGTCCCGGTGGGGGTCGCCGGCGAGCTGTTCCTGGCGGGCGCGGGCCTGGCCCGTGGATACCTGCGGCGCCCGGCGCTGACCGCGGAGCGCTTTCCGCTCGACCCCTTCGGTCCGCCGGGCTCGCGCATGTACCGCACCGGGGACCTGGCCCGCCACCGGGCCGACGGCTCGGTGGAGTACCTGGGCCGCACCGACGACCAGGTGAAGATCCACGGCTTCCGCATCGAACTCGGCGAGATCGAGACGGCGCTGGGCCACCTGGACGGCGTCGGCCGGGCCGCGGTCGTCGTCCGCGAGGACGTCCCGGGCGAGCGCAGGCTCGTCGGGTACGTCGTCCCGGAGGCCGGGGCGGACCCGGCGCCGGACACCGAGCGGATGCGCGCCGAACTGGCCCGCTCCCTGCCCGAGTACATGGTGCCGGTGCTAGTCGTCGTGGACGGGCTGCCCGTCACGCCGAACGGCAAGCTCGACCGCAGGGCGCTCCCGGCGCCCGCCGCGGTGGCCGCCACCGGGTACGAGCCGCCCGCCGGGGAGACCGAGGAACTGGTCGCCATGGTGTGGGCCTCCGTACTGGACGCGCCGCGGATCGGCCGCCACGACGACTTCTTCGCCCTCGGGGGGCACTCGCTGAGCGCCACCCGGGTGGCGGCCCGGCTGCGCCAGTCCCTCGGACTGGACCTGCCCCTGCACACCCTCTTCGAGCAGCGGACCGTCGCCGCCCTCGCCATCGCCGTCGAAACGGTGCTGCTGGCCGAACTGGAGGCCGACCCGGCCCCGTTCCCCGCCACCGACGCCGCCGTTCCTTCACTCGTACTTCAGGGAGAGACCTCGTGACCACCCAGGAGAGCCTGCCGGCCGCCGGCACGGACAGCCGGCTGGCCGCCGCCCGTGAGCTGCTGCGCCGCCGGGTGCGCGCCGCGCTGGACGACACGGCGGCCGGTCCGGCCGCCGCGCCGGCACCGGTCCCCGCTCCGGCCGCCGACGGGCCGGACGCCGAGCCCGTCGCCTCGTTCGCCCAGGAGCGGATGTGGCTGGTGGACCGGATGGCGGACGGCACCCCCGGCTACGCGATCCCCGAGGTCGTACGGCTGCGCGGCCGCCTCCACCCGGAGCCGCTGCGCCACGCCCTGACGGCGGTCGTGGCCCGTCACGCACCGCTGCGCACCGTCTTCGAGGAGCGCGACGGCGCCCCGCACCCGGTGGTCCTGCCCGCCCCGGCGGCCGTCCCGCTGCCGGTGCTGGACCTGGGCGACGCCCCCCTCGCCGAACTGGAGGAGCGGGCCCACGGCCTGGCCCGGGAGGAGGTCCGCAGACCCTTCGACCTCGCGGCCGGCCCGCTGCTGCGCGCCCTGCTGATCCGGCTCGGCGCCGAGGACCACCTGCTGGTGCTGGTGGTCCACCACATCGCCACCGACGGCTGGTCCATGGGCCTGCTGTGGCGGGAGGTGTCCGAGGGCTACGCGGCCCTGCTCGCGCAGCGGCCCCTGGCGCAGGCGCCGCTGCCCCTGGACTACCAGGCGTACGCCCGTACCCAGCGCGACCGGTTCGCGAGCGGCGCGATGGACGGTCAGCTGCGCTGGTGGGAGAAGTCCCTGGCCGGGCTGGAGGCTCTCGAACTCCCCGCGGACCGGCCCCGTCCCACCCGTCGCAGCGGCGACGGCGCGAGCCTGGAGTTCACCCTCGACGCCCACCTCACCACCCGGCTGCGCGGGATCGCCGAGGGCGCCGGCGCCACGCTCTTCATGACGCTCCTGGCCGGCTTCCAGGCCACCCTGGCCCGCTACGCGGGCAGCACGGACATCGCCGTCGGCACCCCGGTGGCCGGGCGCGACCGGGTGGAGCTGGAGCCCCTCGTCGGGTTCTTCGTCAACACCGTGGTGCTGCGCGCCGACCTGTCGGGCGAGGTCGGCTTCCGTGAGCTGCTCGGCCGGGTCCGCCGGGCGACGGTGGACGCGTACGACCACCAGGAGGTGCCCTTCGACCGGCTGGTGGAGCACCTGAGCCCCGAGCGGGTCGGCGACCGCAACCCGCTCGTGCAGGTGATGTTCGCGTCGGCCCAGGACGAGACGGCCGGGCTGCGGCTGCCGGGCCTGGACGCGCGGGCCGTGCGGACCGACTTCGGCGGTTCCCTCTTCGACCTGAGCGTCTTCGTCTCCGAGGGCGCCGAGACCTGCTCCGGCTCGCTGGTCTTCGACACCGACCTGTTCGACCGGGCCACGGCCGAACTCGTCCTCGGCCACTACCTGGAGCTGCTGGCCTCCGCCGCCGAGGAGCCCGACCGTCCCGTGGCCGAGCTGCTGCCCTCCGCCCCGACCGCGGCCCGGCTCGCGGCCGAGGGGCACGGCACGGCCCGCCCGGACCTGGCCCCGGCCTCCCTGGTGGAGCTGTTCGCCGAGCAGGTCCGGCGCACCCCCGGCGGCGAGGCCGTGGTCTGCGGCGCCGACCGCCTGAGCTTCGCCGAACTCGACTCCCGGTCCGACCTGCTGGCGGCCCGGCTGGCCGCCGCCGGGGTGGAGCGCGAAACCCCGGTCGCCCTGCTGATGGAGCGCTCGGTCCACCTCCCCGTGGCGATCCTGGCCGTCCTGAAGGCCGGCGGACTCTACGTCCCGCTCGGCGAGGGGTTCCCCGTCGCCCGGCTGCACTGGATGCTGGAGCGGACCGGCGCCCGCCTGCTGCTCGCCGATCCCGCGACGGCAGACCACGAGGCGGTCCGTACCTCGCCCGTTCCGGTGCTCGACGCGACGGCCCCGGCGGACGGGGCGCCGGCCGCCGCACCGGTCCCGTACCCGCCGTGCTCGCCGGACCAGCTGGCCTACGTGATGTACACCTCCGGTTCCACGGGCGAGCCGAAGGGCATCGGCATCACCCACGCCAACGTCGCGGCGCTCGCCCGTGACACCGCCTTCGGCGCCGCGCACCGGCGGGTGCTGGCCCACTCCCCGCTGTCGTTCGACGCCTCGACGTACGAACTGTGGGCGCCCCTGCTGTCCGGCGGGCTGGTGGTCATGGCGCCGCCCGGCCGGGTGGACACCGCCGCCCTGGCCCGGCTGGTGGAGGAGCACGGGATCACCTCGATGTTCCTCACGGCCGCCCTGTTCAACCTGGTGGTCGAGGAGTGCGTGGAGCTGCTGACGCGGGTGCGGGAGGTGTGGACCGGCGGCGAGGCCGCCTCCCCGCACTCCTTCGCCCGGGCCCTGGAGCAGGCTCCGGACACCGTCCTCGTCAACGCCTACGGGCCCACCGAGACCACCACCTTCGCCACGAGCCACCGGCTGGACCCCCGCGCCGGCGCCGTCGTGGACGGCCGGGTCCCCATCGGCACCGCCCTGGACGACACCCGCCTGTACGTCCTGGACGGGCGCGGCCGCCCGGTGCCGCAGGGGGCCGTCGGCGAACTGTGCGTCGGCGGTACCGGCGTGGCCCGCGGCTACCTCGGCCGCCCCGGCCTGACCGCACGGCAGTTCACCCCCGACCCGTACGGCGCTCCGGGCGCCCGGATGTACCGCACGGGCGACCTGGCCCGGCGGCGCCCCGACGGCACCGTCGACTACCTCGGCCGCGGCGACCAGCAGGTCAAGATCCGCGGCCACCGGATCGAGCCGGGCGAGATCGAGGCCGAACTGGTGCGCGGCCCGCGGGTCGGGCACGCCGCGGTGGTGGTCCGCGAGGACACCCCCGGCGAGCAGCGCCTGGTCGCCTACGTGGTGCCCGCGGAGGGCCGGGTGGCGGACCCGGCGGAGCTGCTCCGGGCGCTCGCCGAGCGGCTGCCCGCGTACATGCTGCCCTCGGCGATCGTGCCGCTCGACGCGCTGCCGGTGACACCGAACGGCAAGCTGGACCGGCGCGCGCTGCCCGCACCCCCCGACGAGGGGGTGCTCCGGGCCGAGTTCGCGGCGCCGGCGACCGCGACCGAGGAGCTCGCCGCGGCCGTGTGGGGCGAGGTGCTGGGCACCGGGCGGATCGGCCGCCACGACGACTTCTTCGCCCTCGGCGGCCACTCGCTGCGGGCCACGCGCGCCGTGTCCCGGCTCGGCGCCCGCCTGGGCACGGGGGTGCCGCTGCGGCTGCTGTTCGAGCACCCCACGCTGGAGCGGTTCGCGTCGGCGCTGGACGCCCTGTGCGGCGACGGCCCCGCCGCCGCGCCGGCGGCGGCCGCCGTCACCGCGATCGGCGCCCGGCCGGCCGGGGAGAGCGCGCCGCTGTCGTTCGCGCAGCAGCGGCTGTGGTTCCTGGACCAGCTCCAGCCCGGCCGGCCCGACTACAACATTCCCGTCGCGGCCCGGCTGCGGGGCGCGCTGGACGCCGACGCGCTGGCCGCCGCGCTGTGCGCGGTGGTGACCCGGCACGAGGTGCTGCGCTCGCGGATCACCGAGGGCCCGTCGGGCCCCGTACAGGTCGTGGAGGCACCGGAGGTCTTCGTCCCCGTCCGCACCGACCTGGGGGACCTGCCCCGCGGGGAGGCCCGTTCGAGGGCGCTCGGCCTGGCCCACGCCGACGCCGCCGCGCCCTTCGACCTGGGCTCGGCGCCCCTGCTGCGGGCCCGCGTGGTGCGGGTCGCCGACGACGAGCACCTCCTCGTCCTGGTCCTGCACCACACCGTCGGCGACGGCTGGTCGATGCCGGTGGTGTGGCGGGAGCTGTCCGGGGCCTACGCGGCCCTGCGCCGCGGCGAGCGTCCTGAGCTGCCGGAACTGCCGCTGCAGTACGCGGACTTCGCGTACTGGCAGCAGCGCCGGCTGGCCGGCGGGGAGGCCGACGCCGGCATCATGCACTGGCGGGCGGCCCTCGGCGGGCTCCCGGCCCTGGAGCTGCCCACCGACCGGCCGCGGCCGCAGGTGCGCTCCGGCGCGGGCGACGCCCTCGTCTTCGAGGTCCCGGCCGAGCTGGCCCAGCGGCTCCGCGCGCTGGCCCGGGAGCGCGGCGCCACCCTGTTCATGGTGCTGCTGGCCGGTTTCCAGGCGCTGCTGGCCCGCTACACGGGCCAGGTCGACATCGCGGTGGGCTCGCCCATCGCGGGCCGCGACCGCGCCGAGCTGGAGCCGCTCGTCGGGTTCTTCGTGAACACCCTCGTGCTGCGCACCGACCTGTCCGGCGACCCGGCCTTCGGTGAACTGCTGGGGCGGGTGCGCCGGACCGCGCTGGCCGCCTACGAGCACCAGGACGTTCCCTTCGACCGGCTGGTGGAGGAGCTGCGGCCGGAACGCGACCTCAGCCGCAACCCGCTGTTCGACGTGCTGTTCCAGCTGCATCCCGAGCAGCTCGCCGCCCTGCCGCTGGACGGTGTGGAGGTCGAGAGCCTCGACACCTCCAACGGGACGGCCAAGTTCGACCTCAGTCTCGCGATGACCGAGCACCCCGGCGGACTGACCGGCACCGTGCAGTACGCGACGGACCTCTTCGACCGGGCCACCGTCGAGCGGTTCGGCGCGCACTACCTGCGGCTGCTGGCCGGTGCGGCCGAGACCCCCGACGCGCCGCTGTCCCGGCTGGACGTGCTGTCCCCGCAGGAGCACGCCGCCCTGCTCGGCGAGGAGTCCGCGCCGCGGACGGACGCGCCGACGGCGCGGACCCTGCACTCCCTGGTGGCGGAGCAGGCCCGGCTGCGGCCGGACGCCCCGGCCGTGACCTGCGAGGGCCGCACCATCGGTTACGCGGAGCTCGACGCGGCCGCCAACCGGCTGGCCCACCGCCTGCGGGAGCTCGGCACCGGCCCCGAGACCCGGGTGGCTGTACTGGCCGGCCGGGACCCGCGGATGCTGGTGTGCGTCCTCGCGGTGCTGAAGGCCGGCGGCGCCTACGTGCCGCTCGACGCGGGACACCCGGCCGAACGGGTGCGGACGGTCCTTGCCGACAGCGGCGCCCACCTGGTGCTGACGGCGGGCCTGCCCGGCGGGCCGCCCGCGGACCTGACCGGGGACGTACCGGTCCTGGACCTGGACGCCGAGCAGCACGTGGTGGACTCGCTGCCCGCCACTGAGCCGCCCGTCCCGTCCTCCCCCGCGCACCTGGCCTATCTGCTGTACACCTCCGGGTCCACCGGCCGCCCCAAGGGCGTGGCCGTCACGCACGGCGCCGTCACCGGCTACCTGGAGGCGCTGACCGCCACCTTCGGCCTCGGTCCCCAGGACGCGGTGCTCGCCCGTACCGCGCTGACCTTCGACCCCTCGGTACGCGACCTGTTCGCCCCGCTGACCACCGGCGGGCGGATCGTGCTGGCCTCGCAGGACGAGGCCGGGGACCCGGAGGCGCTGGCCCGGCTGCTGCACGGCGAGGGTGTGACGGCGCTGCTGTCGATCGTCCCGTCGATGCTGGAACCGCTGGTCGCCGCCGTCGCCGAACCCGCGGCCGCGCTGCGGCTGGTGATGACCACCGGCGAGGCGCTGACGCCCGGACTGGCGCGCGCCGCCCACACCCTGGGCGTGCCCGGGCGGCTGCGCCTGGTCAACCAGTACGGTCCGACGGAGTGCACGAACACCACCACGTACCACGTGGTGACGGACGCCGACATCGAGGCGGGCCGCATCCCCATCGGGCGGCCGCTGCCCGGCGCCCGGGTCCTCGTGCTCGGCGAGCACCTAGAACCGCTCCCCCGGGGCGCGATCGGTGAGCTGTTCATCGCCGGCCGCGGGGTGGCCCGCGGCTACCTGGGCGATCCGGCACGCACCGCCGAGGCCTATCCGCCGGACCCGTACGGGCCGCCCGGCGCGCGCATGTACCGTACCGGCGACCTGGCGCGACTGCGGTCCGACGGGGTGCTGGAGTTCCACGGCCGCCGGGACAACCAGGTCAAGGTCCGGGGCCACCGCATCGAGCTGGGCGAGGTGGAGGCCGCGTTGCTGCGTCATCCCGACGTGGCCCGGGCCGTGGCCGCCGCGCACGGCGAGGGCGCCGACCGGCTGCTCGCCGGGTACGTGGTGTGGCGGGAGGGCGGCGGTGATCCGGCCGCCGTGCTGGACTTCGTCCGCGCGGCCCTGCCGGCGGCGATGGTGCCGTCCGCGCTGGTGGTGCTGGAGGCGCTGCCGCTGACCCCGAACGGGAAGACCGACCGCCGCGCGCTGCCCGCGCCGCAGGCCGGCCCGGCCGGCGGGCACCGGGAGCACGTGGCCCCGCGCACCCCGCTGGAGCGGACGGTCGTCGAGGTCTGGGAGGAGGTGCTCGGCGAGGGCCCGATCGGTGTCCGTGACCACTTCTTCGAGCGCGGCGGGCACTCCCTGCGCGCCACCCGGGTCATCTCCCGGCTGCGCGCCCTGCTGGACCTGGACATCCCGATGCAGCTGATCTTCCGGCACCCGGTGGCCGAGGACCTGGCCCGGGCGCTGGCCTCACCGGTCGCGGCGGACGCGACGGGAGCCGCGATCCCCGCGCTGCCCGAGGGGCCCGGCCCGCTGTCCTTCGGCCAGCAGCGGCTGTGGCTGCTGGACCGGCTCCAGCCGGGCCGGCCCGACTACAACATGCCCGGTGCGCTGCGGCTGACCGGGGAGCTCGACACCGCCGCCGCCCTGGGCGCGCTGACGGACGTCGTCGCCCGGCACGAGGTGCTGCGCTCGCGGATCGAGGAGACCGGGGAAGGCGGCGACGGGGGGGCCTTCGCGGCCCGCGTCGTGCCCGGTCCGGCCTCCCTGTTCGCCCCCGGGTTCACCGACCTCTCGGAGCTCGGTGCGCCGGCGGCCGAGGAGCGGGCGCGGGAGCTGGCCGCGCACGACGCCGCGCTCCCCTTCGACCTGACGGCCGCGGGCCCGCTGCGGGCCCGGCTGGTGCGGATCGCGGCGCGGGAGCACCTGCTGGTGATCGTGGCCCACCACATCGCCTTCGACGGCTGGTCGGTGGGGGTGTTCTGGCGGGAGTTCTTCGCCGCCTACCGGGCCCGCACCGTCGAAGGGGCCGAGCCGCTGCCCGAACTCGCCGTCTCCTACCGCGAGTTCGCCTCCTGGCAGCGCGACCGCCTCGGCGACGACGCCCTCGCGGACACCCTGGGGTACTGGCGCGGGCGCCTCGGCGGCCTGGCCCCGCTGGACCTGCCCACCGACCGGCCCCGGCCGGCCACCCCGTCCGGGCGCGGCGGGCAGTTCTCCTTCGAGCTGCCCGAGCCGCTGCTGCGGCAGCTGCGCGACCTGGGGCGCCGGCACGACGCCACGCTGTTCATGGTGCTGCTGGCGGGCTTCCAGGCCCTGCTGGCCCGCTGGTCGGGCGGCGAGGACGTGGCCGTGGGCTCCCCCATCGCCGGCCGCGACCGCACCGAACTGGAGCCGCTCATCGGCTTCTTCGTCAACAACCTGGTGCTGCGCACCGACCTGTCCGGCGACCCGGCCTTCGGCGAGCTGCTGGACCGGGCCCGGGAGACGGCGCTGGGGGCCTACGCCCACCAGGAGGTGCCGTTCGAGCGCCTCGTGGAGGAGGTGCGGCCTGAGCGCGACCTGAGCCGCAACCCGCTGTTCCAGGTGATGCTGGTGCTCGACGAGGAGGCCGCCGCGCCGCCCCCGCCGGCCGGCCTGGACGTCGAACCGCTCTCGCTGGCCAGCGGTGCCTCGAAGTTCGACCTCTCGCTGTACTTCGTCGAGGAGGGGGGCGCGCTGCGCGGTAAGGCCGTGTTCGCCACCGACCTCTTCGACCGGGCGACCGTCGAGCGCATGACCTCGGCGCTGACCGAACTGCTCACGGCCGCGGTGGCCGATCCCACGACCCCGCTGGGCGCCCTGCCCCTGATGGGTCCGGCCGAGGAGCACCGGATCCTGCGCGCGGGTGCCGGGTCCGCCGAGCCGGCCGCCGGCCGGCCGCTGCCCGTGCTCGTCGGCGAGCAGGCCTCCCGTACGCCGCGGGCGGTCGCCGTGGACGACGGCGACCGGAGCCTGACGTACGCGGGGCTGTGGGAGGTCTCGGGGCGGCTGGCCCGGGAGCTGACCCGGCTCGGTGTCGGTCCGGAGGCCGCGGTGGCGGTCTGCGCGGAGCGCTCCGTGCTGCTCCCCGCGGCGCTGCTGGGCGTGCTGCGCGCCGGCGGCCTGTACGTGCCCGTGGACCCCGGCTATCCGGCCGACCGCATCGGCTACATGCTCGCGGACAGCGGCGCCCGGGTACTGGTGGTGTCGGGGCTGTCCGGAGCCGCGCCGGTCCCGGACGGGGTCGCCGTGGTGGACCTCGACGCCCTGGCCGCGGACGGGAGCGCGCCGGCCGACCCCGCACCCGTGCGGCTGGAGCCGGAGCAGCTGGCGTACGCCCTCTACACCTCGGGCTCGACGGGACGCCCGAAGGGGGTCACCGTCCCGCACCGGGCGCTGGCCAACTTCACCCGGGACATGGTCCGCAGGCTGGAGCTGACGGCAGGCGACACGGTCGCGGCCGTCACCACCGCCTCCTTCGACATCGCCGTGCTGGAGCTGCTGGTCCCGCTCGTGTGCGGAGCGACCGTACGGGTCGTCGACCGCGAGACCGCGCGGGACGGCACCCTGCTCGCGAAGGAGCTCGACTCGGCGCCGGTCACGGTCGTCCAGGCCACTCCGGCCACCTGGCACCAGCTGATGGAGTCCGGGTGGCGGGCGCCGCACGTGCGGGCGCTGTGCGGCGGCGAGGCGCTGCCGTCGGCCCTGGCCGAGCGGATGCGTACGGCGCTGGGCACCGTCCGGAACGTGTACGGGCCGACGGAGACCACCGTCTGGTCGACGGCCCACCGGCTGTCCGGGCCCGTCGGCGACGGGCCGGTGCCGATCGGCACGGCGCTCGCCAACACGCGGCTGCACGTACTGGACGCGGGGCTGCGCCCGGTGCCGGTGGGTGTGTTCGGCGAGCTCTACATCGGCGGCGACGGGGTGGCCCGCGGCTACCACGGGCGGCCGGGGCTGACGGCGGACCGGTTCGTGCCCGATCCGTACGGGGTGGGCGAACGCCTGTACCGCACCGGTGACCTGGTACGCCGGCTCGCGGACGGCACGCTGGAGTACCGGGGCCGGGCCGACGGCCAGGTGAAGGTGCGCGGCCACCGCATGGAGCTGGGCGAGATCGAGTCCGCGCTCGCCCGCCACCCGCGGGTGCTGGCGGCGGCCGTGGCCGTCCACGGCACGGGGGTGGACGCCGTCCTGGCCGGCTACGTGACCTGGCGGGACGAGGAGGGCGACGTGCGCGAGCTCGGCGACTTCCTGCGCCAGGACCTCCCCGAGTACATGGTCCCGGCGGTCCTCACCGCGCTGGAGCGGCTCCCGCTCACCCCGAACGGCAAGCTCGACCGCAAGGCGCTGCCCGCGCCGTCGGCGGACGCGGCGCGCGGTGACGGCGCGGGCCGGATCGCCCCGCGCGACACGAGCGAGCTGCGGATGGCGCGGCTGTGGGAGCAGACCCTGGGCACGGCCCCGATCGGGGTGCGTGACGACTTCTTCGCGCTCGGCGGCCACTCGCTCAAGGCGTTCGCCCTGATGGCGGCCGTGCGCCGGGAGTTCGGGGTGGAGCTGCCGCTGAACCTGGTGTTCCGTCGGCGCACCGTGGAGCTGCTGTGCGAGGCGCTGCCGGACGCGGGGGCGGCCGCCGCCAGGCTGCTGGTCCCGCTGGCCGACGGTGATCCGTCCAGGCCGCCGCTGGTCCTCGTCCACCCGCGGGGCGGCGACGTCGTCTGCTACCGGGACCTGGTGCGGGACCTGTCCGCCCGTCCCGGGGGCGACCGGCGGATCCTCGGTCTGGAGTCGGTGGGCTACAACACCGACGAGAGGCCGCTGGAGGCGGTGCCCGAGATGGCCGGGCGCTACCTGGCCGCCCTGCGCGAGGAGCAGCCGCACGGCCCGTACCTGTTGGCCGGCTGGTCGTTCGGCGGGACGGTGGCCTACGAGATGGCCGCACGGCTGGAGGCCGCCGGCGAGGAGGTCGCCTTCCTCGGCCTGATCGACGCGGCCGCGCCGGGGGCGGCCCCCGGGAACCGGTCCGCTGCGGCTGCCGGGCCGGGCGATCCGGACCTGCTGCGGTACGGCCTCGCCGCCGGGATCGACGCCGACTCGGCGCGCGAGCTGGACGAGGAGGAACTGCTCGACGTCCTGGTGCGCCGGGGCCGCGCGGAGGGCACCCTCCCCCGTACCGCCCCCACGGAGGCCCTGCGCAGGGTGTTGCGGGTCGCCGAGGCGAACGGGGCGGCCTCCGCCGCCTACCGCACCGACGCCGTCCTCGCCGTCGGCCTGCACCTCTTCACCGTCGACGAGCGGCACCCGGAGCTCGGGACCCCGCTGGTGGACCCGGCGGCCTGGCGTGCGCGCACCGCGGGCGACGTCCTGCGAGCGGCGGTCCCGGGCAACCACCACGACCTGGTGGACCCCCCGCACTGCGCCGTGCTGGCCGGGCTGCTGGCCGCGGCCCTGCCCTCCTGACCCGCTCCACCCCCGCTCCACCCCGCTCCACCGCCGACCCTTCCGCATTCCCGATCCATCGAGGAGAACACCATGAACGACGCGTCCCCGCAGCAGTACCTGGTCGTGGCCAACGACGAGGAGCAGTACTCCCTCTGGGAGGCCGGCCGGCCCGTCCCGCTCGGCTGGCACGACCAGGGCGTACGCGGCACCAAGGAGGAGTGCCTCGCGCACATCGAGCGGGTGTGGACGGACATGCGCCCGCTCAGCCTCCGCGTGAGCATGGCCGGCTGACCCGACGATCCCCGGGCACCACGCCGCCCGGCAGACCCCACCGCGGGCTGCCGGGCGGCGCGGCGGTGCCGGAAGGAACCCCGTATGACCAGCTCGTACCCCGGCGGCTCCGCGTCATCGCGCCGCCGCACCCCGCTGGGCGCCCTGGTGGCGGCCTCCGGGATCTCCTCGCTGGGCATGGCGGCGACCCTGGTCGCCGTGCCCTGGTTCGTCCTGCACAGCACCGGCAGCGGCACCCGGACGGGGCTCGTCGCCACCGCCGAGGTGCTGGGGCTGCTGTGTTCCGCCGTGCTCGCGGGTCCGGTGGTCGACCGAATGCCCGTCCGTGCGACCAGCGTCGGAGCGGATCTGCTGACGGCCGCGGCGATCGGCCTGATCCCGCTCCTGCACGCCTGGGGCGCCCTGCCGCTGCCCGTCCTGATCGTCCTGGTCTTCCTGGTCGGGGCGGCCCGCGGCCCGTCCGACACCTCCAAGCAACTGCTCCTGCCCGGCGCGATGGAACGCGCGGGCGTCACGGCGGAGCGGGCCACCGGAGCGGTCGAGGGGGCCCGCCGGATCGGCATGATGGCGGGCGCGCCGCTGGCCGGCCTGCTCATCTCGACCGTCGGCCCCGTACGCACCCTGTTCGCCGACCTGGCGGCGCTGGCGGCGTGCGCCCTCGTCGTGGCGACCCTGGTACCGGCGACGGCCCGTCCGCGTCCGGCCGGCGACGGGCCGCCACGCGGTTCCTACACGCAGGAACTGCGCTTCGGAGTGGGGCAGTTGCGCAGGGACCGGCTCCTGGGCGCGATGGTGGGGGTCCTGATGCTGACCAATGCCCTGGACGGGGCGCTGAACGGGGTGCTCTACCCGGCGTACGGGACGCAGGTGCTGCGCAGCAGCGCCCTGTTCGGTGCGATGGTGACCGCCATGGGGGCCGGCGCGCTGCTCGGGGCGGCCCTGTACGGCTGGGCGGGGCACCGGATGCCGCGGCGCGCGGTCTTCGTCGGGGCCTTCGTCCTGGTCGGGGCGGTGCGGTGTACCGCGCTGGCCGCAGAGCCCCGGGCGGCGGTACTGCTGGCCGTGCTGGCCCTGTCCGGCATCGGGTCGGGGATCGTGGGCCCGCTGATGATGTCGGTCGCCTACGAGCGGGTGCCCGAGGCGGTACGGGGGCGGGTGTTCGGTCTGCTGGTCGCCGCCGCGCTGGCGGCGACGCCGCTGGGCATGCTCGGTGCGGGGCTGGCCCTGGACGCGGCGGGGCTGGTGCCGGCGCTGCTGGGGACGGGGGCGCTGTACCTCGCGGTCACCCTGGCCCCGTTGGTCTTCCCGGTGTGGCGTGAGCTCGACGGCCGGGGTCCGGCGGAGCGCGCGGAGCCGCCCGCCCGGCAGGAGCAGGAGCCTCCGGCCCCTGTAGGCGCGGGCATCATGACCGAATAGCCCGCATGAATCCGCTTTTGCGGCCCCTCACCATCGCGCCAGGCAGCTTGATGAGCAGCCTGATCGATCACCGAGGAGCCTCCTGCACGGCAAGGTTGGTCCTGCACCGACCGGCGCGGACGGCCCACGAAGCGTTCCGCGCCCGGACCAGACCGCTCGCACTCCTGGGGATCCCATGCTCAAGCGTTACGTCTTCGCCCTGTCCGTAGCCGCGACCGCGCTGCTGCTGCCCGCCGCCGGCGCCGCGCAGGCCGCCGACGGCGACACGGCCACGACCACCGTGACGACGACCACCGGGGCCGAGGGCAGCACCACCACCCAGACGCCGCGTCACATCACCCTGCACGACGGCCGGGTGGTCACGGTCGGCACCACGCCGGGCGGCCGGGGCCGTGACACGGCCGACAGCTCCTGGGGCGGCTGACCGCACCGGCCCGTAGGGGCCGTCGAGAAGGGGGGAGGGAGGACCGCATCGCGGTCCTCCCTCCCCCCTTCTCACCTCTCACGCCGTCAATCGCCCTTGCTGCCGAGGCAGACGACCGCGTACCGGGCCTGCGGTGCGCCGACACGGCGACGCGACCAGCCGGCCGGTACGTACAGCAGCTCGCCGGGCAGCAGCCGACACCGGAAGGACTCCGGCCGGCCGCTCCGGCCCGTCCCGCTCAGCTGCCAGGTGACGGCGCCTGCGATCTGGTGGATCAGCAGGTGCTCCCGACCCCCGGGCTGCCCGGTCCAGGCCGCGTCCGCACCGCTCCCCGGGGCGGCCCCGGCCGTCTCCACCCGGTCCAGCCGCACGGACAGGCCCGTCAGCGAGGCCAGGGCGGCGGTGAACCGTTCCACCTGCGCCGGGCACACACCGTCGCCCGCCGGGCCCGCCCCGGCGTCGTCGGCGTCGTCGGCGTCCTCGACCTCGTCGACTTCTTCGGCGTCGAGGGCGTCGTCACCGTCGTCGATGCCGTCGGTGTCGTCGACGTCGCCGAACGCCGGGTTGTCGTATTCGGGCCACAGCACACCCGGCATCCGGTCCAGGTGGACCGAGAGGAACAGGACGATCTCCCGCAGGTGCGGGGCCTCCCGTTCCCAGGCTTCATCCGGCATGTCCATCACGTGCTGCCCCTCTTGTTCGACGGCTCCACAGCTCCCATCCCAGCAGCATGCGACACGCCCGCCGACCACGACAGACACGAAAACGCGTGACACCAGGTCAGGAAGGCGGTACCGGGTCGCCGTCCACCTCGCCCTCCAGGTCCAGCAGACCGCGCGCGGCGGCGGCCACACCGGCCTGGAAGCGGCTGCCCGCACCCAGTTCCTGCATGATGTCGGCGATGTGGCGCCGGGCGGTGCGCAGCGACATGCCCAGGCGACGGGCGATGGCCTCGTCCTTCAGCCCCGCCGCGAGCAGCCGGATGATCGTCTCGTGGATCTCCCGGGCGACCTCCTCGAGCCCCTGCCCCGCGGCGGCCGAGAACGGGGAGGCCAGGTCCCAGGTCTGTTCGAAGATGTCGCACAGGTAGGCGACGGTCGACGGCTCGCGGATCACCACGGCGCCCCAACTGCCGTCGGAGACCGGGATGAAAGCCAGTTGCCGGTCGAAGGCGATGAGCCGGCCGAACAGTTCGTGCGCGGTGCGGTACTGCGCCCCCAGCGGGGACGTGGCCGCGACATAGGCCTGGCTCGGCCCGTTGAAGCGGGCCGTGTGGTGGTAGAGCGTCCGGATCGAGATCCCCCGCTGGAGCATCGTCTCGTCCCGCCGCAGCGCCTCCTGCATCGCCTCCGGCACCCTGCTGCCGCCGCCGGGCTGCGAGCTGAGCATCTCGGTCGTGCAGTTGAGGGAGGCCCGGTTGAGTGCCCCGCGCACGTCCTCCAGGCTCTCCAGGACCTCCAGCGACTCCCCCGTGGAGCGGCGGCCCAGATAGTGCGGCAGGAAGCGGCCCAGGTCCTCGCGGATCCCGCTGATCGTCCGCTGCCGGTCGCGGATCTGCGCCTCCAGAGGCGCGACGAGTTGCTCGGCGGCCGTGTCCGGGGCCACCGCGAAGGCGACCGTCGGGTCGACCGGACTCACGTGCAGCAGGCGTGAGGCGCGCAGGCGGGACAGGCTGCGCCGGACCTCGTCCGCCTCGCGCCCCGTGCCGGCGGCCACAGCGTCCACGTCCACCGTGCGGTGTTCGAGCACCCAGCCGTAGATATCGATGTCAACATCGGCGTCGTTCGGATCCGGCACCTCGTCAGATATGAACATTGCCCCACTTTGCCCTTTTCGCCCCTGGTCGCTTTACTGCCAGGCACTTTGGTGAGGTGCCCGCCCCCTGGCGCCAGGATAAGCAGGCCGAAAGGCTGGACCCCATGAACAGCAGCGGCTGTCCGGCCACTTCGGGCCCCGGACGTCCGAAACGGTGCGATCACCCCCAAAGTGATCGCACCGCCGCCCGGTGTGCCGAGCCCCGCCGCTCCCCCCTCCCCTTCGATCCGGAATCCGGAGTCCCACATGCTGCACACCACGCTCACCGCCCGCACGCCGGAGCTGCCCGCCCTGACCCCCCGCGAGCAGGAGGTCCTCGCCTACCTCGCGCAGGGGGACACCTACCGGATGATCGCGTGCCGGATGGGGCTGAGCCCGCACACCGTCGACACCTACCTGCGCCGGCTGCGCAGCAAGACCGGCGCGGTGAACCGGACCCAGCTCACCCACATCGCCTTCCGGATGGGCTACTGATCCGACCGCGCGGCACCGGCCCCGGCCACCGGGACACCGTCCTCGAAGGTGCGCATCCGCCGCAGCGGGGAGCAGAGCAGGACCAGCGGGGCCGCCGACAGGGCCGCGGCGCACACCCACAGTGCGTCCCGCACGCCCAGGAGTTCACCGAGGAGTCCCGCCAGCAGGCCGCTCAGGGGCAGTACGCCCCACACCAGGAAGCGCATGGTGGCGGTCATCCGACCGAGCAGGTGCGGCGGGCAGACCGTCTGCCGGTAGGTGACCTGGCAGATGTTGTACAGGGTGACGCCGGCCGACTGGACGAGCGATCCGAGCACGAACAGGCCGATCCGCCAGTCCTTGTCGGCCAGCGGGAGCAGCAGCCCGAAGGGCATCGTCACCAGCAGGGACAGCCACGTGAGCCGGGCCGCGCCGACGGCCCGGGTCACCCGGTCCGCGGCGGTGGCGGCCAGCACCGAGCCGATCGTGGCCGTCGTCAGCACCCAGCCGATGGCCGCGGGCGGCAGTCCCACCGTCCGGGTCAGGAAGAGCACCTCGATGGCCATCACCGCGCTGAGGAACAGGTTCACGGCGGCCGTGTTCAGGGCGATGAGCCGCAGGATCCGGTGGCTCAGGACATAGCCCAGCCCCTCGCGGATGTCACGCAGCAGGTGCCGGCGCGGGGCCGGTGCCGGCTTCTCCTCCCGGGCCTCGATCCGGCCCAGCAGGACCACGGAGACCAGTGAGGTGACGGCCTGGCCGGCCAGCGTCCCGGCCGCGCCCAGCAGCTGCACCAGGAAGCCGGCGACGCCGGGGCCGGCGAACTCGGCCCCCGAACGCACGGTCTCCAACTTCGAGTTGCCCGCGATCAGGGTGTCCTTGCCGATGAGGGTCGGCAGATAGCTCTGATCGGCGACGTCGCCGAACAGCCGGGCGCAGCCCAACAGCAGGGCGACCGCGTACAGCAGTGGCATCGAGTGCAGGTCCAGCAGGTAGGCCACCGGCAGCGCGGTCAGCAGGAGGGCGCGCGCGAGGTCGGCGGCCATCATCACCCGGCGCTTGCGCATCCGGTCCACCCAGGCCCCGGCGGGCAGGCCCAGCAGCAGGAACGCCGCGTGTTCCGCGGCGGACAGCAGACCCGCCTGCATCGCCGAGGCGTCGAGGGTGAGCACCGCCATCAGCGGCAGGGCCACGTACGTGATGCTGCCGCCCAGCTCGTTGCAGATGTGCGAGGACATGAAGAGACGGAAGTCCCTGCGGCGCCGGCGCTCCACGGCCTGACCGGTCTCGGTGGACTCGTCGGTGGTGACGGACACGGGTGCGTTCCTTGTCTGGTCGCGGACGGGGTCCGCAGGGGGCGGGTTCATCGGAGGGCGGGCGCCGGGAGCGCCCTGGGGTCGAGCTTGCCGCCGGGGGTACGGGGCAGCCGCTCCATCAAGGTCACCACGGCCGGTACGAGGTACCCGGGCGTCTTGGCCAGAAGATGACGGCGCAGGCCGTCCGGGGTGAGGGGGCTGCCGGCCGTGACGGCGGCCCAGGCGGCGAGCTGCGGTCCGTCGGCCGCCGCCACGGCGCGCACGACCACGTCGACGACCTCGGGGTGGGCGGCCACGGCCGCCTCCACCTCCTTGAGTTCGACGCGGTGGCCGCGGATCTTGACCTGGTCGTCGGCGCGCCCGAGGAAGACGAGCGAGCCGCTGCCGGGGGCCCGGGTGACCCGGTCGCCCGTGCGGTACATGCGCTCGCCCGGGGCGTCCGCGAAGGGGTCGGCGACGAACCGCTCGCAGGTCAGGCCCGGCCGGCCGTGGTAGCCGCGCGCCAGGCAGGAACCCGCCAGGTACAGCTCGCCCGCGGCGCCGGGGGGCGTCTCGCGCAGTTCCTCGTCGAGGACGTATGCCCGTACGCCGGCCAGGGGTTCGCCGAGCGGGATCAGCTCGTCGCCGGTGAAGCCGGCGAGTTCGGCCGGGGCCGGCTCGTAGGAGGTGGCGGTGATCGTGGACTCGGTGAGGCCGTAGCAGCTGACGACCGGGGGGTGGCCGGCCGCCGTCCAGCGCGTGAGGTCCGCGGTGCGGCCCGCGTCACTGCCGATCACCACGCGGCGCAGTGCGGACGGCAGCGGCCGGGGGGCCCGCTCCAGGTCCTTGGCCCACTGCGACCAGTACGGGGTCGGCAGGTTGACGACGCTGATCCGCTCCGCGGCCAGGAACGGCTCCAGTTCGGCGGGCGAGAGGACGTTGTCCTTGACGAAGACGGCCGCGCCGCCCGTGCACCAGGTGGGCAGCGCCTCCTCCAGGCTGACGTCGAAGGCGGGTGCCGCGAACTGCAGGACCGCGTCCTGGTCGGTCAGGCCGTAGCGCTCGGCCAGGGTGGCGACCTGTGCGGCGAGTCCGGCGTGGCCGACCGCCACGGGCTTGGGCTGCCCGGTGGATCCGGAGGTGAAGAGCACGTAGGCGAGGGACCCCGGTGCGATGTCGGCGGGCGGGGCCGCCGACGTGGGAGCCGCGGTCGTGGTGGACGCCCAGAACAGCTCGCTCCCGGTGCGGCGTTGCAGCATCGCGGCGGCGTGGGTGTCCGGGGCGACCGCGTGCCGGGTGCCGGCGGCCCGCAGCAGGGTGCGCAGCCGCTCGTCGGGGGCGTCGAGGTCCACCAGGAGGGGGGCGGCGCCGGCGTACCAGATGCCCAGCAGCCCCACCGCCCAGTGGACGCCGCGGCGCACCCCCAGGAGCACGGTGTCCTCCGGCCCGGCGCCGGCCGCGCGCAGCTCCTCGGCCACCGCGCGCGCCCGCCGGTCGAACTGGCGGTACGTCAGCTCGCCCTCGGGCGCGCGGACCGCGGTGGCCCCGGGTGTGAGCCCCACCCGGTGCGCGATGCGCAGGGGTACGGGGGTGGTCTCGGTCGGGCTCATGGTGATGGTGTCTCCTGGGGGTGCGGTCGGGCTCTTCGCGGCGCGGTCGGAGCTGGTCATGCCTGGTCGGGCCGGTTACGCCCGTTCACGGGAGCGGGGGCGCAGCGCGGGGCGGGCGGGGGCGGTGGCGGCCTCGGCGATGCGGGCGGCGATGCCCGAGGGGGTGGGCGTCTCGAAGAGATCGCGGATGCCCAGCCGTACGCCGAGTTCGGTGCCGATGCGGCCGGCCAACCGGGTGGCGAGGAGCGAGTGGCCGCCGTGGGCGAAGAAGTCGTCGTCCATCCCGGCCTCCTGGAGGCCGAGGACGGAGGCGAAGACCTCGCAGACCGTCTTCTCGGTGGGGGTGGCGGGCAGCCGTCCGGCGGGGCGGTGCACGGTGGCCGGGTCGGGGAGCGCCTTGCGGTCCAGCTTGCCGTTGACGGTGAGCGGGAACCGCGGCAGGTGCAGGAACAGCGACGGGACCATGTAGTTGGGGAGGCTGCGGCCCAGTTCCGTACGGACCTCCTCGGCGGTGGGCGTTCCGGTGAAGTAGCAGATGAGCCGCTGCTGGCCCGCGTGGTCCCGGTCGACGGCGACGACGGCCTCGCCGACGCCGGGCACGGCGCGCAGCGCGGTCTCCACCTCGCCCAGTTCGATGCGGTTGCCGCGGACCTTGACCTGGTGGTCCTGGCGGCCGAGGAAGTCGAGCTGGCCGTCGGCCCGCATCCGGGCGAGGTCGCCGGTGCGGTACATGCGGCTGCCGGGCACGGCGGAGAACGGGTCGGGGACGTAGCGCTCGCTGGAGCGGCGCGGGTCGCGCAGGTATCCGGGGCCCACGCCGGTGCCGCCGATGAAGAGTTCGCCGGGCACACCGGGCGGCACGGGGGCGAGCGCGGAGTCCAGCAGGTAGAGGGTGTTGTTGCGCAGCGGGCGTCCGACGGGCAGCCGGCCGTGTTCCAGCTGGGCGTGCACGTCGGGGCCGATGAAGGCGTGCGTGTTGTCGTCGGAGCACTCGGTGAGGCCGTAGGCGTTGACGATCGCGGCCTGCGGGTGGCGCGCGTACCAGCGGGTGCACAGTTCGGGCGGCAGCACCTCGCCGTTGACGATGAACCAGCGCAGCTCCGGCAGGGCCGGCGGCAGCACGCCGGTGTCCCACAGGTCGACGGCGGCGCGGACGAAGGAGGGCACGGTCTCCAGGACGGTGATCCCGCGGCGGGCGGCGTCGTCGAAGAGGGCGGCCGGGTCGCGGGCGGTGTCCCGGGTGACCAGGTGGACCCGTCCGCCGGTGATCAGCGGGGCGAGCACCTGCCACACGGAGATGTCGAAGGTGAGCGGGGCGTTCATCACCACGCGGTCGCCGTCGCCGAGACCGAGGTCCTCGACCTTGGCCAGGAGGTGGTTGTTCATGCCCCGGCGGTGGACCATGGCGCCCTTGGGCTTGCCGGTGGAGCCCGAGGTGAAGCAGACGTAGGCGAGGGCGTCGGGCCCGCCGGCCGGCGCCGGGCGCTCGCCCGGGACCGCGGCGGCCGCGTCGTCGATCACCAGGACGGGCAGCCCGCCGGGGACCGCGGCGGCGATCTCCTCGGCGCGCGCCCGCTGTTCGGGGGCGGCCAGCAGGCGGGCGATCCCGCCGCTCGCCAGGAGGCCGGCGGTACGGGTGACGGGGCCCTCGGGGTCGAGGGGGACGTAGGCCGCACCGGAGCCGAGGATGCCGAGCATCGCGACGGGGACGCGGGCGGTGGGCTCGCTGAGTACGGCGACCAGGTCGCCGGGGCGCACCCCGTCGGCGAGCAGGGCCAGGGAGAGGGCGTCGGCGCGGGCCACGAGCTCGGCGTAGCCCAGTTCGCGGCCGGTGTCGTCGGTGGCGGCGACGGCGTCGGGGCGGCGCCCGGCCTGCTGCCGGACGCGCTCGACGACCTCCGCGTACTCCTCGTCGCGGGCCGTGTCGTTCCATTCGGCCAGGACGCGGTGGCGTTCGGCGGGCGAGAGCAGGTCCACGGTGCCCACCGGGCACGAGGGGTCCTCGGCGACGGCTTCCAGGAGCCGGGCGAGGCGTTCGATCAGGGCCTGGGCGGTGTCGCGTTCGAAGACGTCCGGCCGGTAGTCGATCTGCAGCCGCAGCCGGTCGCCGGGGATGGCGGTCAACGAGAGGGGGTAATGGGCGGCGTCGTACGGGTCCACTCCGGTGACCTGGAGCCCGCCCGCGCCGAGTGCGGCGAGGCCGGCCGCGTCGACCGGGTAGTTCTGGAAGGCGACGCAGGAGTCGAAGAGCTCGCCCGCTCCCGCGAGCCGCTGGATCTCGACCAGCCCCAGGTGGTGGTGGTCGATCAGGCGCGCCTGCTCGTCCTGCAGCCGCTCGAACAGTGCGGCGAGGGTCTCGGTCGGGTCGATGCGCACGCGGACCGGCACGGTGTTGATGCACAGGCCCACGATGTCGGCGACGCCGGGCAGTCCGGGGTCGCGGCCGCTGACGATGGCGCCGAAGACCACGTCCTCGGAGCGGATCTGGCGGCCGAGCAGGAGTGCCCACGCGCCCTGGAGCAGGGTTCCGGAGGTGATCCGGTGGCCGCGGGCGAGGGCGCCGAGCCGTTCGGTGAGGGACTCGGAGAGGTACGTCTCCACGCGGTCGGGCAGCACCGAGCCGGGCGGCGGGGACACGGGCGCGGTACGGGTTCCGCCGGGCAGGCCGTCCAGGGCGCGGGTCCAGGCGTCCTGGGCGGCGGCCGTGTCGCGGCCGTGGAGCCGGCTCAGGAAGGCGGAGTAGGGGGTGACGGGTCCCAGCGGGGCGTCGTCGGCGTGGTGCAGGGCGAGGAGTTCGCGGACCAGGACCGGCCAGGACCAGCCGTCCATCACGATGTGGTGGTAGGTCAGCAGCAGTCGGTGGGACAGCGGGCCGGTGCGGACGAGGGTGAAGCGCAGCAGCGGCGGCCGGGCGAGGTCGAAACGGGTGGCCCGGTCCTCGGCGAGGAGGGCGTCGACGGCGGCGGTGCGCTCGGTCTCGCCGAGCCCGGACAGGTCCGTCTCCCGCCAGGGGGCCCGGACGCCGCGCTGGACGACCTGGGCGGGTTCGCCGGTGGTGCGGCGCAGGAAGCCGGCGCGCAGGCTCGCGTGCCTCTCCAGGACGGTGTCGGCGGCGGCGCGCAGACGGGCCGCGTCGAGGGGGCCGTCGAGGTCGAGGAGCAGCTGGGCGACGTAGACGTCGCGTTCCTCCTCGTCGAAGAGGGCGTGGAAGAGGATGCCGTCCTGGAGCGGGGACAGGGGCAGGACGTCCTCGACCAGGGAGCGGGCGGCCGGGGTGGCGGCGGGCGCGGCGGGGGTGGACGGCGGGTGGTTCACGGTGGCGTTCCTCCGGTGGTCAGGCGGTCTGGGTGCGGCGGGCCCGGCGGACGACCGGCGGGTCCTCGGTGCCGGCGCCGGCGGCCGCCGCGGCGGGCAGGGCGGCGGCAAGTTCGGCGACGGTGGGGCCGGCGAAGAACCGGCGGATCGTGATAGCGCCGCCGAACCGGTCCCGGACCTCGGCGAGCAGCCGGGTGGCGAGCAGGGAGTGACCGCCGAGGTCGAAGAAGCTGTCGTGGACGCCGATGTGCGGCACGCCCAGGAGCTGTTCCCAGATGGCGCACAGGGCGCGCTCTTCGTCGGTGCGCGGCTCCTGGTGGGCTCCCGCGGTGCCGGCCGTCGCCGGGCCCGGCACGGGCAGGGCGGCCAGGTCGGTCTTGCCGTTGCCGGTGACGGGGAAGGCGTCGAGCAGGGTGAGGGTGGCGGGCACCATGTAGTCGGGCAGCCGGGCCCGCAGGTGCTCGCGCAGTTCGCGCGGGTCGGGAGCGGGGGCGCCCTCGGCGGGGACGGCGTAGCCCGCGAGCGCGGGACCGGCGGCCGTGTCCACGACGGTGACGGCGGCCTGGCCCACCGCCGGGTGGCCGGCCAGGACGTGCTCGATCTCGGCGGGTTCGATGCGCAGCCCGCGGATCTTGACCTGCCGGTCGGCGCGGCCGAGGTACTCGACCTGGCCGTCTGCGCTCCAGCGGGCCAGGTCGCCGGTGCGGTACATCCGGCTGCCCGGGGGGCCGTACGGGCAGGCGACGAACCGTTCGGCGGTCAGCCCGGCCCGGCCGAGGTAGCCCTGTGCGAGTCCGGCGCCCGCGATGTAGAGCTCGCCGACGACGCCGGGCGCCACGAGGCCGAGCCGCTCGTCCAGGACGTGCAGCCGTGTGCCGTCGAGGGGGCGGCCGATCGGGACCTGTCCGGTGGGGGCCTCCCGGCCCGGGCCGACGGCGAAGGTCGCCGCGAAGGTGGTGGTCTCGGTGGGGCCGTAGGCGTTGGTGACGGTGGTGCCGGGGCAGGCCTCGCGGACCCGGCGGACCATGGACGGCGAGGCGGCCTCGCCTCCGGTCATCACCTCGTGCAGCGCGGCGAGCGCGGGCAGGCAGCGGTCGGCGAGGACGTTGAAGAGGGTGGCGGTGAGGAAGGTCCCGGTGACCTTCTCCTCGGACATCAGCCGGGCCAGCGCGTCGACGTCGAGTTCGCCGGGCGGCGCGACGACGACCAGGCCGCCGTTCAGGAGCGGCACCCACAGTTCGTAGGTGGAGGCGTCGAAGGCGTGCGGGGAGCGGAACAGCACCCGCTCGTGCGCGCCGCCGCGCCAGCGCCGGTCGGCGGCGAGGGCGACCACCTCGCGGTGGGAGACGGCCACGCCCTTGGGGGTGCCGGTGGAGCCGGAGGTGTACATCAGGTAGGCGAGCGCGTCGGGGTGCCCGCTCGGCCCGGCGGTCCCGGCCGTCCCCGCCTCCGCGGCGGACCGTCCGTCCGGGCGCAGTACGTGGCGCGGACCCGCCGGTAGGGGTTCCCCGTCCGGGACGTCGGTGACGAGGACGGCGGCCCGGGCCGCGCTGAGCACGGCCTCGGTACGGGCGCGCGGGGCCCGCGCGTCCAACGGCAGGTAGGCGGCGCCCGCCTTGAGGATGCCCAGGCAGGCGGCGACGAGGTCGGCGGAGCGGTCCATCAGTACGGCGACCGACTCGCCCGGCCGGACGCCGAGGGCGCGCAGCCGTCCGGCGATCCGGTCGGCCCGGGCGTCGAGTTCGCCGTACGTCGTCTCCCGGCCGGCACAGAGCACGGCGGGGCGGCCGGGGTGGGCGGCGGCCCGCTCCTCGAAGGCACCGTGGACGGTTCGGGCGTCGGGGGCGACGGGCTCGCCCTGCCAGTGCTCCAGCAGGTCGGCGCGCTCCCCGGGCAGCAGGACGTCGAGTGCGGAGAGCGGGACGCCGGGCTCGCGGACGACGGCGCCGATGAGGTGGACGAGACGGTCCAGCAGGCGCCGGGCCGTGGCCTCGTCGAACAGGTCGCTCGCGTACTCCAGTCCGAGGAGCAGGCCCAGGGGCCGCCCGGTGGCCGGGTCGTGGAGCTCCTCCACCTCCAGGGTGAGGTCGAACTTGGCGGTGTCGGTGCGCACCGCCTCCGCCTCGGCCCGCAGGCCCGCGAAGGCGGGCGGCCGCGGCTCGTCGCGCTGCGCGGAGACGGCGACCTGGAAGAGCGGGTGGCGGGCGGGCGAGCGGGGCGGGTTGAGGCGTTCGACCAGCGATTCGAAGGGCAGTTCCCGGTGGGCGTACGTCTCCAGGGCGGCGGCGCGCACCCGGCCCAGTACGTCCGTGAAGGTGGGGTCGCCCGAGGTGTCGGCGCGCACGATCAGGGTGTTGACGAAGAGGCCCACGAGGTCGGTGAGGGCTTCGTCGTCCCGGCCGTCGACGGGGCAGCCCAGCGGCAGGTCGGTGCCGGCGCCGAGGCGGGTGAGCAGGGCCGCGAAGGCGGCCTGGACGGCCATGAACGGGGTGGCCCGGGCGCCCCGGGCCAGCGCGGCCAGTCCGGCATGGGTGGCGGCGTCGGTCCGTGCCTCCACCAGTGCGCCCCGGTGGCCGGCCACGGCCGGGCGCGGCCGGTCGGCGGGCAGGGCCAGCTCCTCGGGCAGGCCGTCGAGGACGGTCGCCCAGTGGGTGAGCAGCCGGCCGTGCAGGGAGGCGGGGTCCTGGGCCGGGCCGAGGAGTTCGCGCTGCCACAGGGCATAGTCCGGGTACTGGACGGGCAGTTCGGGCCACTCGGGCGACCGGCCGGCGCACCGGGCGGTGTAGGCGGCGGCGAGGTCGCGGACGAGGATGTTCACGGAGTGGCCGTCGCCCGCGATGTGGTGCAGGACCAGGAGCAGGTAGTGGTCCTCGGCGCCGTCGGTGAACAGGTCGGCGCGCAGCGGTGGGTCGACGCGGAGGTCGAAGGGCCGTGACGAGGCTTCCTCGGCCCGCCGGGCGCGTTCGGCGGGCGGGCAGTCGGTGACCGTGAGCACCGGGGCGGCGTCCGCGGGGTCCAGGACCCGCTGGTGGGGGCGGCCCGCCTCGTCGGGGAAGACGGTGCGCAGCGCCTCGTGGCGGCCGCTCACGTCCGCGAGCGCGGCACGCAGTGCCGGGCGGTCGAGGGCGCCGCGCAGCCGCAGTCCGACGGGGATGTGGTAGAGCGCGCCGTCGGCGCCGTCCCGGGCGTGGAACCACAGACGCTGCTGGGCGTGGGACAGAGGGATCACAGCAGGGCTCCGAGCTGGGATTCGAAGGTGTCGAGGTCGGCCTGGCTGACCTGGGCGAGGGAGACGTCGGAGGGGGTCAGCCCGCCGGCGCCGGGGCGGGCGGCGTGGGTGACGACGGCGCGCAGCATGGTGAACCACTCCTGCGCCAGGTCGTGGACCCACTGCCCGGAGAAGGCGTTGCCCGCCCAGGTCCAGGTGGCGCTGAGGGTGAGGCCGTCCGGGCCCTCGTGGGCGGCCGCGTTGACCTCCACCGCGTGGGCCATCGGGAGGCCTTCGTCGGCGTCGTCGAGGGCGAAGTCGTGGCCGGGCGCTGCGTCCCAGGGGGCGTCGCCGCCCATCGGGAACCGGCCGAGGTAGTTGAAGCCGATCTGGGGGATGCCGCGCGCCGCGAGACCGGGCCCGGTGCGGGAGTTGAGGTGGCGCAGCAGCCCGAAGCCGATTCCCTTGTCGGGTACGGCGCGCAGTTCCTCCTTGACCAGCCGCAGGGCGGCGCCGACCGCGGGTCCGCCCAGGCGGGCGTCGTCGAGGTCCGGGCGGCCGAGGGCGAGGCGGACGGGGAACACGGTGGTGAACCAGCCGACGGTGCGGGACAGGTCGGTTCCGTCGGCGACGTCCTCCCGGCCGTGGCCCTCGACGTCGATGAGGACGGCGCCCTCCCCGTCCGCACCGTCGGCGCCGCCGGCACCGCGCCGGCCGAGCACGGCGAGGGCCAGGGCGGTCAGCAGCACGTCGTTGACGGTGCCGTTGACGAGGCCGGGAGCGGTGGTGAGCAGGGGGCCCGTCACGTCCGGCCCGAGGGTCAGGGTGAGGGTGTTCCCCGGGCTCTCCGGGTCGAGCCCACCGGGCGCGCGGACCCCGGCCAGGGGCTGGGGGGCTTCGCGCAGGGCGGCCGCCCAGCGGTCGGCCTCGGTGGTCCGGCGGCCCGATGTGGCCTCCGCGCGCAGCAGGTCGGCCCAGTGCGCGAAGGGGGTCGCCGCCGGTTCCAGGGCGGGTTCGCGGCCTTCGTCGAGCGCCGTCCAGCAGGTGCGCAGGTCGTCCTGGAGGATCCGCCAGGAGACGCCGTCGACCACGAGGTGGTGGATGACGAGCGCGAGACGTCCCTGCTGTCCGGCTCCCCGGTCCAGGAGTACGGCGCGCAGCATGTGGCCGTCGCGGGGCGAGAGCAGGCGCCGCGCGGCCCGCATCCTCTCCCGGGTCAGGGCGGGGAGTTCGGCCTCGCCGGTCCCGCGGGCGTCCACGTGCTCCAGCAGGTCCGCCGCGGCGACGGAGCCCGCGGGTGGTACGACGGGTTCGGCGCCGGTGGCGCCGATCGCCCCGATCCCGTCGGGCAGCCTCAGGCGGAGCATCTCGTGGGTGTCCAGGAGGGCCTGGACGGTGCGTTCGGCGGCGGCCGGCCCGAAGCCCGGCGGGGTGCGCAGGACGAGCGACTGGTTGTACGTGTCGACGGGACCGCCGAGTTCGGCGAGCCAGCCCATGATGGGGGTGGGTGCCAGCGGGCCCAGACGGCGCGGGGGCGCGCTCGCTCCGGCGTCCTCGCCCGCCCGGCCCTGGGCGCGGGCGGTGGCGGCGAGCGCGCTCACGCTCTCCGCGCGGAGCACGTCGCGGGTACTGACGACCAGGCCGGCCGCGCGGGCGCGGCTGACGACCTGGATCGCCTGGATGCTGTCGCCACCCAGCCCGGTGAAGCTGTGGCCCGCGTCGACCTCGGCACGGCCGAGGACCTCGGCGAAGAGGGTGCGCAGGGTCCCTACGGGATCGGGTCCGGCCGGGTGCCCGGTGCGGTCGACGGGCTCAGCCACGGGGTGCGTTCCCGGCGAGGGCGGCCACCAGGGAGGCGGGGCGCATGTCGGTCCAGACCCGCTCGACGTGGTCCAGGCAGGCCTGCCGGCCGTCGGGCCCGTGCACCACGGTCCAGCCGGCCGGGACGGGGTTGGCCGCGGGCCACAGGGAGTGCTGGAGCTCGTCGTTGCGGACCACGACGTAGGAGGCGTTGTCGTTCTCGAAGGGGTTGCTCATGGCGGTTCACCTTTCGGGTCGGGTGCGGCCGTACGGGTCGTACGGCGCGTCGTAGGGACGGGTGGGGCGGAGGATCAGGAGCGGGGCGCGGCCTCGATGTCGAGGCGGACCACGGCGCGCGCCGCGTCGAGGGCGGCGTGCACGCCGGCGGGCTCCGCGTGGCGGGCGATCACGTGCCCGAGCCGGTCGGAGGCGCTGCGGGGCCTGCGTACGCGCGTGCCGGGGGCGGCGGTGACCAGCACCGACTCGACTCCCTCCACGGCCGCCGCGGCCTCGGCGCCGTGGACGGCCGTGAGGATGCCGTCGGTGTCGGCGAGGAGGAACTGGATCCCGGCACGGCCCGCCTCCTCGGCCTTCAGGTGCGCGGACAGGCCGAGGGCGGCGCGCAGCTGCGCGTCGAGGAGGTCGACGCCGGTGGCGAGCCGGATCAGTTCGGGGATCATGCCGCCGGCCGGGCGCGGGTTGATCTCGACGAGAGCGGGCCCCTCGGCGGTCAGCTTGACCTCGGTGTGGGTGGCGCCCAGCCGGATCCCGGCCGCCTCCAGGGCCGCCCTCACCGTGTCGGTGATCGACCGGGCGGTCGCGGCGGGCAGCGGGGCGGGGAAGAGGTGGCGGTGCTCGACGAAGTGCGCTCCGTCGGTCACGGACTTGGCGGTGATGCCCACGCACACGGTCTGCCCGTCCACGCCGAACATCTCGACGCTGTACTCCGGCCCGTCCAGGTACTCCTCGACGAGGACGGTGCGGGCGGTGGGCATGCCCCGCACGTTGGTGTCGATCGCGAGGATCCGCTCGATCTGGGCGCGGACCTCGGCCTCGTCGGCGCAGAGCAGGACGTTGGTGGAGCCCGAGTCGTCGGCCGGCTTGACCACGCAGGGCAGTCCGGTGCGGGCGACGGCGGCCGCGGCTGCGGCCGGCTCGCGGACGAGGGAGTACCGGGGCTGGCGGACGCCCGCGGCCCGCAGCCTCTCGCGCAGGGCGGACTTGTCGCGGCAGACGGCCACCGCCTCGGGCGCGTTGCCGGGCAGGCCGAGCCACCGGGCGATCCGGGCGGCGGCCGGTACGTAGAAGTCGCTGGTGGTGGTGACCCCGGCGATCTCCTCGCGGCGGAACCGCTCCTGTACGGCGGCACGCAGGGCGGCGTCGGAGTTGGTGTCGCAGCACACCACCTCTGCGCCGGTCTCCGCGAGGCCCCGGTAGCGGTCGGGGTCGCCGGTCAGCAGGACGGGTACGGTGCCCAGTTCGCGCGCCCGCTCCAGCGCGAGCATGCCGGTGCCGGTGGTGTTGGACTCCACGAACAGCAGGTGGCGGCCGATCCCGGCGGGCGCGCGGTAGGCGACGGTGGACCAGGTGCGGGCGGTCCCGTCGGGTCCGAGGGCGGCCGGCGCGGTGGCGGTGGGCACCTCGCGCAGCCGGTTCGCCTCCCAGTGCCGGTCGTCGTAGACGGTGTCGGCGTAGCGGTCGCCGCGGTCGGGGAGGATCCCGACGATCCGTGTCCCGGGCTCGGCGCGGTCGGCGAGGCCGGTGAGGACCCGGTAGACGGAGCCCGAGGTGTTGCCGCCGAAGATCTGCTGCTCGCGGGCCAGGTCCCAGGTCGCGGCGAAGGCCTCGTGGTCGTTGAGCCAGTGCACCTCGTCGACGAGGGTGCGGTCGAGGTTCTTGGGCAGCAGGCTGTTGCCCAGCCCGCTCTGCAGCCGCTGCGGTACGTCGGGCTGGCCGAAGAGGGCGCTGCCCACGCAGTCGACGCCGACGACGTGCAGGGCGGGCAGCCGCTCGCGCAGCGCCCGGGCGGTGCCGCACAGGGAGCCGCCGCTGCCGACGGCTCCGACGAGGGTGTCGAACCGGCCGAGGTCCGCCAGGAGCTCACCGGCGAGGGTGCGGTAGGCCCCGGGATTGTCGGGGTTGGAGTACTGCTGCGGCCAGAAGGCGCCGGGCAGTTCGCCCTGCAGCTCCGCGAGCCGCTCCAGGCGGGCGCTCTGCCAGCCGTGGCTGGTCATGGCCTCGACGACGTGCACCCGGCAGCCCAGGGCGCGGAGTTTGGCGAGGGTGACGGGGTCGATCCGCGGGTCGGTGACGATGTGCACCTCGTGGCCCAGCGCGCGGCCGACGAGGGCGACGCCGAGGGCCATGGTCCCCGAGGAGCTCTCGATGACGGGGTCGCCCGGCTTCAGGGTGCCCAGACGCCGGGCCTCCAGCAGGATGTTGCGGGCGACGCGGTCCTTCATCGCGAACAGGTTCTGCAGTTCCAGCTTGGCGTAGACCTCCACGCCCCGGGCCTCGCCCAGACGCAGCCGGACCAGCGGGGTCCCGCCGATCGCGTCCGTGACGGTGTCGAACAGCATGCTCAGATCTCCAGCTCGGTGGGGTGGGCGGGTGGGGCCTGCGGGCTCCAGCTGTCGTCGGCGCCGAGGGAGCGGTGTACGGACACCTCGCCGTCGAGAGCGGCGCAGCCGGCCCGGATGTGCTCGGTCTTGCCGGCGAGGGCGGGGTCGTCCGCCTCCAGGAGGACGCCGAGCATGGTGCCGCTGTGCGCGAGGACCAGGCCCAGCCCGTCGACCTCGCGGCACAGGGCGTGCAGTTCCGCGAATCCGGCGCGCCGGCGGCGGTGGGCGTTCATCTCGGCGCTGCGCGTGGCGACGGCGCCGACCTCGGCGAGGTCGCCGCGGGCAACCGCGTAGGTGAGCCGGTCCAGCAGGCGTGCGTACTCCTCCCGGTCGGCGGCGCCGATGGCCCGGGCGCCCCGGTTGTGCGCGACGGTGTCGACCTGGCCGCCCTCGTCGTGGGCGACGACGGTGAGGGGCGGCAGCACCCCGAGGCGGCGGCCGAGGCGCACCTCCCGGTGGTGGAAGGCGACGATCTCGTCGTACATGACCCCGTCGGCCGGTTCGATGCCGCGCAGGAAGTCCTCCGTCTCGGCCGGGGTGAAGGCGCGCCCGTGGGCTGCCCCGACGGCCCGTACGGTGGCAACCAGGTCGGCGGAGGAACTGGCGAGGCCCTTGCCCTCGGGCAGGTCCCCGGCGACCTCCAGCAGGCCGCCGTCCGCCGTGTCGAGGGCGGCCAGGACGGCCTCGGCGACTCGGCGGGACTTGGCCTTGTGCGCCGGGCTCACCCGGACCTCGCGGCGGCCGGGCTCGGGGTGGAACACGGCGGTGGCCCAGCGGGCGAGGGGGAAGGTGACCAGGAACTCCCCCTGCGGGTGGGGCAGGGCGCCCTGGAGCAGCTCGCCGAAGGTGCCGAAGGCGCTGCCGAAGCCGGGGCCGACGGGGGCGGCGGTCGCCCCCGCGAGGGTGTCAGTGGGCGTGCTGTACGCGGGTGCGGGTGCCATCGCCGTCCTCCTCGTGGATCGTGTCGTCGGACGCTCCGTACAGGGCGCGGTCGCCCTCCTCGGCGCCCGCGCGGAGCGCGGCGGCGCGTGCCTGCCAGTCGGCGCGCAGCTGTCCGTACGTCTCCTGCTGGCCGCGCAGGACCGCGCGGACGGCTTCGGGGCGGGCCGACCCGGCGGACACCATGCGCTCCAGGCCCCGGTCGACGTCGAAGGCCTCGTCGAGGAGCCGGGCGGGGTCGGCGAGGGCGATGCCGTGTCCGGCGGCCGCCTCGGCCAGCAGGGCGGGTTCGCCCGGGGCGGGGGCGGCGCCCGCCGTCGCGGCGAGCACGACGTACTTCCCGGCGACGACCTGAGCGGTGCGCCAGGGCACCCCTTCGGTGAGGCAGAGGGCGTTGGCGAGGCTGAAGCCGCCGAGGAACTCGCGCTCGCACACCTGGCGCATGCGGTCGGCGCGGAAGGTCAGCCGGCGCAGTACCTCGGTGAGGAGGCGGACGGTGCCGTGGGCCGAGTCGAAGGCGTTCAGCAGGTGGGTGCCGGCCTCCTTGGACACCTCGACGAGGTTGCAGAACGGAGTGTTGCGCTGGCCCAGGAGCACGTCGAAGTGGAAGGCCGCCAGGTGGGCGGTGCGCCCGCGGATGCGCTCCAGGACCGGGTAGTTCTTCTTCTGCGGCATGGCGGAGGAGATCCCGGACAGCTCGTCGGGCAGTTCGATGAACCCGTACTCGCTGCCGCCCCAGGTGAGCAGGTCGGTGGTGAAGCGGCTCAGGGCGGTGCCCAGCAGGCTCAGCTCCGCCGTCAGTTCGGCGCTCCAGCGGCGCGAGGCCACGGCGGTCAGGGCGTGGGGCTGCGGCCGGGAGAAGCCGAGCAGCCGGGCCATCCGGTCGCGGTCCCACGGCAGTTCCTGTCCGGCCATGGCGCCCGCGCCGAGCGGGCAGGCGTCGATGCCGTCGTACGCGTTCAGCAGCCGCGCGTGGGTGTGCAGCAGGTGCTCGGAGAGCGCGGCGAGGTGGAAGCCGGGGGTGATGATCTGGGCGGCCTGGAAGTGGGTGTACCCCGGCATGGGCAGGTCGCAGGTCTTCTCGGCCGACTCGTGGACGACCGCGCCGAGCTCCAGGAGCGCGCTCGCGAAGCGGGCGAGCTGGTCGCGGCCGTACATCACCTGGGCGCAGGCCTGGAGGTCGTTGCGGCTGCGGTCGGCGTGCCAGTGCGTGACCGGGGCGGGCAGGCCCGCCTCGACGTGCCGTTCGAGGGCGAAGGCGATGTCCGACATGTTGGCGCCGGGCTGCGCGCTGAGGGTGTCGGACCCGACGGCGTCCAGCAGGGCGGCGATCCGGTGGGCCTCCTCGGCGGTGATCAGGTCCATGCGGACGTACTCGGCGGCCAGGGTCTTCTCGATGGCGACGTAGTGGCGCAGCAGGTGGCGGGATTCGAACCCGAACTGCGGGGCGAGCACTTCGTCGTGGAGGAGTTCGGCGGGACCGCCGCGGATCCGGCCGCTCAGCTCGGGGGCGGGCCCCGGGGTGTCACTCGTCACGTGGTGTGTTCCGTTTCCTGTTCTGGTGCGGGGCGCGGGGGCATGCCGGGGCACGCCTCGTCGGCGCACGGCGCGCGAAGGGCTGGGACGGGGGGGAAGGGCCGGGGGTGTCTCGCCGGTCAGGGCGCACCCGCCCTGACCGGCAAGGACACCCTTACGGGCACCCGGGGCGGGCCGGGTGGCCGTTCAGGGGCGGTCGGCCTCGGCGAGGGCGGTGCGCAGCAGGGCGGCGGTCGCGGTGCTGTGCGGCGGCCGCATCAGCCCGTAGTGGTCGGTGGCGGCGTCGTGGCGGGTGAGGCCCGCCCCGGCCCGGCCCGCCCATCGGTCGGCGGCGTGCTCCCGGGCCCCGGTCGTGCTCTGGAGGAACAGGAGGGGGCAGGGCGCGGCCGGGGGCCGGTAGGCGGCGGCGGCGCGGATCCCGGTGCGGAAGACCGCGTAGTGCCGGGCGAGGTCTCGCCGGTCCAGGCCGGGGGCGAAGCCCTCGCGTTCCACCTGCTCGGCGAGGACGGCGAGCCGGGCGGGGGTGTCGGCGACGCTCCGCAGGGCGCTCCGCAGCACGGACAGGCCCTCGTCGGTGGGGTCGAACCCCGCGGAGCGGGCCAGGTCCTCGTGGAACCACTCCAGCAGCTCGTTCTCGTCGTCGGGGACGCGGCCGGGTTCCGGGTAGCCGGTGTCCAGCAGTGCGAGGGTCGCCACCTCCTCTCCGGCGGCCCGCAGCTGGACCGCCATCTCGTAGGCGAGGAGCCCGCCGAAGGACCAGCCGGCCAGGTGGTGGGGGCCGGTCGGGCGGATCCGGCGCAGGGCCTCCAGGTGGGCGGCGGCCAGCTCCTCGACGGTGGCGTCGGGCGTGGCGTCGGGGTCGGTCAGGCCGGGCGCCGTCAGCCCGAACACGGGCCGTTCGGCGCCCAGTTCGGCGGCCAGGGTGCGGTAGCAGAAGACGTTGCCGCCGACCGGGTGGACGAGGAAGAGCGGGTCGAGGGTGCCCTCGGTCCGCAGGCGGACCACCGTGTCCGGGACCGCCCCGACGTGGCGGCCGCGCAGCAGCGCGGCCTGCCGGGCGACGGTCGGGTGCTCCAGGACGGCCGAGACGCCGAGGCGTTCACCGAAGGCCCGGTTGATCCGGCCGATCAGGCGCAGGGCGTCGATGGAGTGCCCGCCGGACGCGAAGAAGTCGTCGTGGACGCCGACCGGCCCGGCGGCCAGGAGGTGCTCCCAGATCCCGGCGAGGCGGGATTCGAGGGCGTCGCGGGGCGGGACCGGCTCGGCACCACCGCGCAGGTCGGCGGGGTCCGGATCGGGCAGGGCGGCGCGGTCCAGCTTGCCGTTGGCGGTCAGCGGGAGGGCCGTCAGGCACACCCAGGCGGAGGGCACCATGTACTCGGGAAGCTGTTCGCGGGCGTGGGCCGCCAGTTCGCCCGGGTCGGGGGCGCGGGTGGCGTCCGGGCCGGCCGATCCCGGCACGAAGTAGCCGACGAGGCGTTCGCCGCGGGGCAGGACCGCGCAGTCGCGCACGCCGGGGTGCTCGGCGAGGACGGCTTCGATCTCCCCGGGCTCGACGCGGAATCCGCGGATCTTGAGCTGGTGGTCGGTGCGGCCCGCGTACTCCAGGGCTCCGTCGAGGCGGTGCCGGGCCAGATCGCCGGTCCGGTAGAGGCGCCGGGTGGTGCCGTCCGGGCCGGCGTGCTCGATGAACCGCTCGGCCGTCAGCTCGGGTCGTCCGTGGTAGCCGTCGGCGAGGCCGACGCCTTCGAGGAAGAGCTCACCGGTGACGCCGAGGGGGACCTCGGCCAGGCGGCGGTCCAGGACGTGGGTGCGCATGTTGGCGATGGGGCGGCCGATGGGCACGGTGTCGCCGCCGTCCGGCCGGCACTGCCAGTGGGTGACGTCGACGGCCGCCTCGGTGGGCCCGTAGAGGTTGTGCAGCTCGACGCCGGGCAGCCGCTCGAAGAACCTGCGCTGTACCTCGTACGGCAGGGCCTCGCCGCTGCAGACCACCCGGGTCAGGCCGGCCGCGCCGGCCACGGCCGCGGGGTCGTCGAGGAAGACGCTGAGCATCGACGGGACGAAGTGCACCGTGCTGACGCCGTCGGCCCGGACCAGTGCGCCGAGGTAGCCGGGGTCGCGCTGGCCGCCGGGGCGGGCGAGGACCAGGGTGGCGCCGGTCATCAGCGGCCAGAACAGCTCCCACACGGAGACGTCGAAGGTGTACGGCGTCTTGTGCAGCACCCGCTCCCCCGGGGTCAGCCCGTATGCGTCCTGCATCCACAGCAGCCTGTTGGCGATGGCGCGGTGCGAGACCACGACCCCCTTGGGCTTGCCGGTGGACCCCGAGGTGAAGATCATGTACGCCGGGTCGGACGGCTCGGGCGCCCGGGCGGGACCCGCGGTGCCCGTCGCGGCCTCCTCCGGCCGCAGCACGGTGACCCCGGAGCCCTCCAGCCGCTCCGCCCACGCGCCCTCGGTGACCACCAGGCCGATGCCGGACTCGGTGAGCAACGACCGTACGCGCGGCGCCGGGTGCTCCGGGTCCAGCGGGACGTAGGCGGCGCCGGACTTGAGGACGGCGAGGAGTACGACGGGCAGGGCCAGGGAGCGTTCCAGCAGCAGGCCCACGAACGTGCCGGGGCCGGCGCCCCGTTCCCGCAGTGCCGCGCACAGCCGCTCGGCCTCGGTGTCGAGGGTGCGGTAGGTCAGCTCGGCGCCCTCGAAGCGGACGGCGGGGGCGTCGGGCGTCAGTTCCCGCTGCTCGTCGATCAGCCGGGTCAGGACGTGCGGCCGCGGGTACGCGACGGCGGTGCGGTTCCACTCGGCGTAACGGCGGTGTTCGACCTCCGGCAGCAGGTCGGCGACCGTGCAGTCACGGTCCGGGGACTCGGCGAGGTCGCGCAGGGCGGCCCTGTAGGACGCGTGCGCGCTCGCCATCTGCTCCTCGGAGAACCGGGCCGCGTCGAAGCGCAGGCCGAGTTCGAGCAGGGCGCCGTCGGGGCTGCGGGAGAACTCCGCGCCGAAGGCGACATCGGTGCCGGCCTCTCCGATCTCCTCCAGCACGGTGAACGCGCCGTCGTCCGGCCCGTCCCGCTCCACGTGGAAGTGGGTGTAGTTGAAGAAGGTCTCGAAGAGCGGGCCGCCCCCGGCCAGGCGCTGGATCTCGGCGAGCGGGAAGCGGCGGTGCGCGTGCAGTTCCGCCTCCACGGCGGCGACGTGGCCGACGAGGCCGCGCCAGCTGAGCCCGGTGACCGCGACGCTCAGCGGCAGGGTGTTCAGGAAGACGCCGACGACCTTGTCGCCGTCGGTCTCCTCGGCGCGGCCGTTGTGGACCACTCCGGTGGTGACCGCGTCGCCGCCGCTCAGCAGGGCCATGGTCCTCAGGTGGGCGGCGAGCAGGACGGTGCGCAGCGGTACGCCGCATGCGGCGGCCAGGCTGGTGAGCCGGGCGTGCAGGTCCTCGGGCAGGGGCGCGAGGTACCAGGACATCCGGGCGGGTCCGCCGGTCGCCGCCGGGCGGGCCAGCTCGGTCGCGGGGGCGTCGGCGGCCTTGCCGGTCCAGAAGGCCCGCTGCGCGGGGTCGGCCAGCGCGGCCCGTTCGAGTGCGACGAAGGAGGCGAACCGGGAGCGGGGGCCGGCCTGCGGGGAGGGGCCGTCCGCGGGGGTCCGGGCGGCGAGCGCCTCGGTGTAGCAGGAGGCGAGTTCGGTGAGGAGCGAGCGTTCGCTCCAGCCGTCGAGGACGGCGTGGTGCTCGGCGACGAAGAGCTGGAGCCGGGTGTCGGAGAGCCGTTGGACGTGGAACCGGATCAGCGGGGGCCGGTCCCAGTCGAAGGGCCGGTCGCGCTCGGCGGCGTAGCGGGCGGCGACGGCGGTGCGCTGAGCCTCGGCGTCGAGGCCGTGCAGGTCCTCGAAGGTGAGCTCCGGGCGGGCGCCGCGGTGGACGAGTTGGAGGGGCTCGGTGAATCCGTGCAGGTCGAAGGAGGTGCGCAGCATCTCGTGCCGGGCCGCGAGGACCTCGACGGTCGTCCGCCAGGCGTCCTCGGAGAAGGGCGCTTCGATCAGGTACGAGGCCACGTTGTGGTAGACGCGTCCGCCCGCCGACGGCAGGTCGCTGTGGTAGAGCATGCCGGCCTGGAGCCGGGTCATCGGGTAGGCGTCCTCCAGTCCCTCGGGCAGGGCGGCGCGGTCCGCGGGGGCCAGGAGGGCGAACGGCTCGTACGGGGCGACGGCTGCGGCCGCGGCCCGGTCCCGCGGGGTGACGTACGGGGCGAGGGCGCGGGGCGTCTGACGGCTCATGAGGTCGGCGACGGTGAGGTCGAGGCCTCGTTCGCGGACCCGGGCGAGCACCTGGAGGGAGCGGATGGAGTCCCCGCCGAGGGCGAACCAGTTGTCCAGGGCGCCGACCCGTTCGTGCCCGAGGACCTGGGCGAAGACCTCGGTGAGCACGGTCTCGACCGGCCCTCGGGGTGCCTCGTAGGCGGTGGTGGGGGTGCGGCCGGCCGAGCCGGGGGCGGGCAGCCGGCGCCGGTCGGTCTTGCCGTTGGCGGTCAGCGGGAAGGCGGGCAGGGTGACGAACGCGCCGGGAATCATGTAGCCGGGCAGCCGCCGCGCGAGGTGCTCGCGCATCTCCTCGACGGTGGGGCCCGCCCCGTCGTCGGCCCCGGTCACGGCCAGGTAGCCGACCAGGACGTCGTTCCCCGCGGGATCCGGCGCGACGAGGGCGACCGCGGCGTCGACGAGGGGGTGGGCGGCCAGGGCGGCCTCGACCTCGCCGAGTTCGATCCGGAAGCCGCGCAGTTTGACCTGGTGGTCGATGCGGCCGAGGTACTCCAGGTCCCCGTCGGGCAGGGCCCGCGCCAGGTCTCCGGTGCGGTAGAGCCGCTCACCGGCCGAGAGCCCGGCGGGTGCGTCGGCGACGCCGTCGGCGAGTGCGGTGGGGAAGCGCTCGGCGGTGAGTTCGGGCCGTCGCAGGTAGCCGCGGGCCAGGCCCGCTCCGGCGACGTACAGCTCCCCGACGGCGCCGCGCGGGACGGTCCGGCCGCGCGCGTCGAGCAGGTGCAGGCGCAGATCGGGGATGGGCACGCCGATGACGCTGCCGCGGCCCTCCTCGGCGTCGCGGGCGGTCAGCGGCCGGTAGGTGACGTGCACGGTCGTCTCGGTGATGCCGTACATGTTGACCAGGCGGGGCGCGGTGTCGCCGTGCCGGGCGAACCACCCGGCGAGGGCGCCGACGTCGAGGGCTTCCCCGCCGAAGACGACGTGGCGCAGGCCGAGCCCGGAGTCGGCCGGTCCGGCCGCGCGGTGGTGTTCCTCGTCGGCCCGGGCCAACTGGTAGAAGGCGGAGGGGGTCTGGTTGAGGACGGTGACCCGTTCGGCGCGCAGCAGCCGGTGGAACTCCTCGGGCGAGCGGCTGGTCCCGTACGGGACCACGACGAGGCGGCCGCCGTGGGCGAGGGCTCCCCACAGCTCCCAGACGGAGAAGTCGAAGGCGATGGAGTGGAAGAGGGTCCACACGTCGTCGGGGCCGAAGCCGAACCAGTGGTCGGTGGCGGAGAACAGCCGGGTGACGTTGGCATGGGGCACCAGGGTCCCCTTGGGCAGGCCGGTGGACCCGGACGTGTAGATGGCGTAGGCCAGGTGGTCCGGGGTCACGCCGGTGTAGGGGGCGGTGTCCGGTTCGGCGGCCAGGAGCGGGGCGTCGGCGAGCAGGTCGACGGAGTGCAGGCCGGGGGCGTCCCACAGGGCCCGGGTGCCGGTGGTGCCCACGACGTGCTCCAGGCGGGCGTCCTGGACGATGTGGCGCAGCCGCTCGGGCGGGTTGTCGGGGTCGAGCGGCAGGTAGGCGCCGCCGGCCTTCAGGATGCCGAGCAGGGCGACGACGAGGTCGGCGGAACGGGGCAGGCACAGTCCGACGAGGGTGTCGGGGCCAACGCCGAGGGCGCGCAGCCGGTGCGCGAGCCGGTTGGCGCGGACGTCGAGCTCGCTGTAGGTGAGGGAGACGCCCTCGTGGACGAGGGCGACCGCGTCGGGAGTGCGGGCGGCGTGTCCGGCAAAGACCTCGTGGACGCAGGCCGGCTCGCCCGGGGGGTGCGGGAGGGCGGCGCGGTCCGGAAGCGGCGAGCCGATGCCGGTCCGCTCGTCGGCCGACAGCATCGGCAGTGCGCCGATCGGCAGTTCGGGGTTCTCGGTGGCGGCGTCCAGGAGGCGGGCGAAGTGCCGCCCGAACTGTCGGACGGTGGCGGCGTCGAACAGGTCCGCCCGGTACTCCAGCCGGCAGCTCAGCGCGCCGCCGGTGCGTACCACGTCGAAGGTCAGGTCGAACTTGGCGGTCCCGGCCGGCCCTTCGAGCAGCGTGGCCTTCGGGCCGGGCAGGCCGTCGGTCATGCCGTCCTCGTCGTGCAGGCCGAACATGACCCGGAAGGGGGAGGCCTCCTCGCCGGTGCGCCCGGCGGCGATCCGGTCGACGACGCGTTCGAAGGGCAGGTCCTGGTGGTCCTGGGCGTCGAGCACGGTGTCCCGTACCCGCTCCAGGTGGACCCGGAAGGCAGGATCGTCGGACAGGTCGGCGCGGATCACCAGCGTGTTGACGAACAGGCCGACGGTGTCCAGGAACTCCTTGCGGTTGCGGCCCGCCACCGGCGTCCCGACGAGTACGTCGTCGGTGCCCGTGTAGCGGCCCAGCACGACCTGGAAGGCCGCCAGCATCAGCGTGTACGGGGTGCTGTGGGTGTCACGGCACAGGCGCTCCATCCGGGCGAGCACCGGGGCCGGAACCTCGAAGGAGTGCAGCGCCGCCGCGCCGCGGGCCGCTCCCGCGGCGGGCCGGCCGTCGCGGGGCAGGGGCGCGTCGGGCAGTTCGCCGTCCAGCTGCGCCTCCCAGTAGGCGAGCTGGCGCCGGGCGGCGGCGCCGCGGAGCCATTCCTCCTGCCAGTCGGAGAAGTCGGCGTACTGGTACTCGGGGGCCTGCGGGGTCCCGACCCCGGCGGGGTGCCTGCGGTCGGTGCCGGGGCCGTCGGTGCCTTCGGGGCCGCCGTGCCCGTCGCCGTGGTGGGCGTACGCGGCGAGGAGCTCGCGGGCGAGGATCCCGACGGACCAGCCGTCGGCGACGATGTGGTGCATGGCGAGCGCGAGGACCGCGCCCTCGCCGGTGTGCAGCAGGGCCGCCCGGAAGAGCGGTCCGGACTCCAGGTCGAAGGGCCGGCGGTGTTCGGCGGCCATCCACTCCTCGACGTCCCCGGCTCCGCGCGCCGCGGCGGAGGACCAGACGAGCGCGGCCTCGGTGTCGATGTGCTGCCACAGCTCGCCGTCCCGCAGGACGAAGCGGGTGCGCAGCGCCTCGTGCCGGTCGACCAGACCCTGGGCGCAGGCGCGGAGCGCGTCTTCGTCCACCGGGCCTTCCAGGCCGTAGAAGACGGGCATGTGGTAAGTCGGCCTGCCTTCCTCCAGCTGCTGGAGGAAGTACATCCGCTGCTGCGCTCCGGAGGCGCGGAACGCGCTGAACGACGGTTCCGCAGGGCGTTCGATCGGATCGTGACTGGCCAAGACATCTCCCTCGGCGCCGCACCGGTGACCGGGCCGCGACGCATGCTCCGCTTGCTTGCCCGTTCAGCCTAGGAACAGCGTCGATTCCGGTGAAGTCGCCTGTTTCCGGTCCCCTGTTCACGTGACATGAGCCGTGGACTGCATCCCGCCCCCCTTGCCGAGAGCCGGCTCAGGCAGGTCGCCGCCGCCGGTGGTAGGCCCAGGCCAGGGCCAGCACGATCGGCCCCCACAGCATCGCCGGGCTGATGCACAGCCGGGCCAGGGCCATCCACCATCCGTTGCCGTACTCCGACTCGGGCAGGACGCCGGCCCATGCGAGGGGGTAGAGGTCGAACATCGCCACCAGGGCCAGGCCGCCCAGGACCGCCGGGACCATCTCGAGGTCATCCACGGGACGACCCTGAGGCGGACTGCAAGGCCGGCGTTTCCGGAGCGGCCGCGACGTTGCGGGTCTCGCGCGTGATCAGCAGGCCGTTGACCACCATCAGTGTCGCGGTCAGGCAGTGGACACCGAGCACGGTGGCCACGCAGCCGTGGTGGGCCGGCACGCCGAGGCGTGTGGGGCCGGCGCAGCGGTGGTGTCAGGCGAGGGCGGCGACCAGCAGGGTGAACGCGGCGACGATGACGGCGACGCGGATGTAGTGGTAGCGCTCCCAGCGGCGCAGCTGCTGCTTCCAGTCGGCGGGCCGGTTCTCGGGGGTCCAGGTCTTGTTCCGGTTGTTGATCGGGACGAGCAGCAGCATCGACATGACCACGCTGACGATCAGCAGCCCGGCGGCGGTGACGACGAGTCCGGATCCGTCGTGGTGCCATCCGGCGACGGCCCAGATCGCGCTGAGGACGAGCGAGCCCACGTACCAGAACGGCATCAGGGCACCGAGCATCCGGCCGCCGTGGGCGTGGCCGAGCTGGCCGCTGTCCTCGGGAAGCGCGTCCAGGATCCGGTTCATGACGAAGACGACGGAGAACTCCACCCCCACCATCAGGCCGACGACCACGGTGGTGAACACCTCAAGTGCGTTGAGCATGATGACCCCTCCAGGAATCTAGCGCTGCTAGCTGTTGAGGCAACGCTAGTACTGCTGCCGCTCGATTGTCTAGCAGTGCTAGGATCGAATCATGTCGGTACAGGAACGCAAGCAGCGCGAACGGGCGGAGCGCGAGCGCCTCATCGTGGCGACGGCCCGTGAACTCGCCGAGCAGCAGGGCTGGGACGCCGTCACCACCCGTCGGCTCGCCGAGCGCATCGAATACAGCCAGCCCGTCCTCTACAGCCACTTCCGCGGCAAGCGCGAGATCATCGGCGCCGTCGCCCTGGAAGGCGCCGCCGAACTGGCCGCGGCGGTGCGTACCGCGGCCTCCGCAGCGAACGGCCCGCGCGAGCGGGTCGCCGCCCTCTCCCGCGCCTACCTCGACTTCGCCGAGCACAACCCGGCGGTCTACGACGCCTTGTTCCAGCTCGACGGCGGCCTGGCGTACGCGCGGGAGGACACCCCCGAGCCACTGAAGGACGCCTTCGCCGCCCTGCTCGAGTGCCTCGCCGAGGTCGCGGGCGACGGCGTCCACCCGGGACTGTTCACCGAGGTGTTCTGGGCGGCTCTGCACGGCCTGGTGACCCTGACCCGAGCCGGCCGCCTGCTGCCCGAGGACGCCGAGCCGAGGGTGCAGCTGTTGGTGGACCGGCTCGCCATGGCCTGACGCACCGTCCCGACCCCGTACGCGTGATGTCGTCCTCGGTGGCCTCGAAGCTGTGGGGGCCCGGGACGACAAGCTGCCAGGAGCCGCCGAACCTCCGCCCCTGTGAACTCCACGACCCCGGCCGAACCGATGGCCGGGGGTCACGAAGAGGTCGTCCAGGCCCGGGCTCTCCTGCTCGCCGGCCCGCCACGCTCCAGCCGCCCAGCGAAACCCGCAGGTCAGACGTCAAAATCCTGCTCCTGCTGGAGTATGAGGCGACCCCAGGGGTGCGGCTCCGCCCCGCATGGAGGATGATGCGCGGCGGAGGGGATTCGAATGCGTTCAGAAATGCGGGACCAGGTGTGGGCAGGGGCCCCGTGGCAGGCACAGGTTGCGGCCCGGGTGCAGACCCGGGTGCGGGTGCGGGTGCGGGACCGGTTCGGCTCGGCGCTCACGGCTTCGGTCTCGGTGCTGTTCTTCGAGGCCGTGATCGGGTCGATCGTGTTCTGCGTGTGGATGGAGACCCAGGAGGTCCCGGCACTCGGCTACAACCTGTTCAACATCTTCTTCCTGTTCGTCATGGGATTGATCGGAGTGGCGGCCGGGGCGGTCGGCGCCGTCCTGCTGTCGGTCGCCGTGGTGATGCCGCTCGTGGCCGTCGCCGGACGGCTCGGCCGCACGGTCTCGGGGCGTGACGTCTGGTGGTGGATCCCGCTCCTGGCGGCCGCCGGCGGCACCCTGCCGGGGCTCGTCGCGGCGTCGATGGTGCCCGCCGGGTTCCCGGAGAACGTCTCGTCGGGCCTCATCGGGTGGTTCACGGGCGCCGCGGCGCTCGGCGTCCCGGCGCTGGTCGTCCGCAGGCTGGTGCTGCCGGACCGCCCGCGGGTGTCCGGCATCGCGATGTTCGGCCGGGTGGCGCTGTACGGGACGCTCGGCGTCGTCGTCACCGGCGCGCTCGCCGGTGCCGCCCTGTACGCCGGGATCGGATACGAGCCTCCGCTGCTGACCGCGGAACGGCTCGCCGGGACGTGGTCCGACGGCAACGGCGGCAGGATCACCTTCACGGCGGACGGCAAGGTCACGGCCGACGGGGTCAAGACCTTCGGCTTCGGCGACGGCCGTCACGACGCGGGGCAGCCGTGCACCGGTGCCGGCACCTGGGTCCACCACCCGGGCGACGGGTCGTGGACCCAGAACGTGCGGGTCTCCGTCGACGCCTGCGAGGGGAGCCCGGGCCCCTGGGAGGTGTTCGGGACCCCCGAGCACCCGAAGCTGTACGTGCTCGTCGGCGACCCCGACGCCTGGGACCTGTACATTCTGGAGCCCGACGACCAGCCCCGCGAGGAGCCCGTCAGGGACTGAGGCGGCCGAAGCGTCCGCGGTGGAACAGGAGCGGTGCGGCGTCGTCCTCCGCGCCCAGGGCCTCGACCGTGCCGACGACGGGCGGCCCGCCCAAGACCGCCCCCGACTCCTCCGCAGCCCGCCACACTCCAGCCGCCCAGCGAAACCCGCAGGTCGGACATCGAAATCCTGCTGGAGTACCAGGCTTTGCCCGCCTTCCGGGCCGGGCCGGGGCGGAGCGGTTCGGTGCGGGCCGGGCGGCCGGAACCCCGGCGGCGGGGGTGTGGCGCTCTGGGCCAAGAGGACGGCGACCGGCCGGTCGACGCCGACGCCCCGCCCGTGCGCGGCCGTCGGAAAGCCCGCGACATCGACATCCCGCTGGTCGAGGAGGGCCATCTTGGCGGCCATGTCCGGCCAGGCCGCGCAGGCGAGGACCGCGTCGCGGACCAGGCCGCCCGGCGGGAGGAACCTGTCCGGGTCCTGTACCCGCCTCGGTCAAAACACCTCCCCCTGTGGCTGAATGGGGCCATACGAACGGCCAGGGGGAGGAACGCGGTGGGGGAAGCGATGAGGGTGGCGGGCACGGCGCCCGCACCCGGGGGGCGGGGCACGGGCGCAATTCTGCTCGTGGCGTCCCTGATACCGGGGCTGTTCTGCTGGTTCGTGCTCGCGGTACAGGTGCCGCACGACACGGGGCGCCTCCGGGACTACGCGGCGGCCGCGCCCTGCCCGGCCGACAGCACGGCGCGGGAGTGGGAGCGCTGCGTGCGCACGGTCCCCTTCACCGTCGAGGAGGTGAAGCTCAACGGGGAACGGGCCAAACGCTTCACGGCGACCGTGGCGGGCGCGCCGTTCTGGAACGGGAAGCTGTCCTTCGGCGATCCGGGTCCGCTGCTGGAGCGGCTCGGCCCCGGAAACAAGGTGACCGGCACCGTCTGGCGGGGCCAGGTCATGACCCTCGCCCGGGGAGACATCCGCCAGAGCACCGCCGAAGAGCCCCGCGACGAGGCCCAGATCACCGCCGGCATCGGCACGTACGGAGGTCTGACCGCCGCCCTGGGTCTGTGGTTCGCAGCCGTACGGCTGACCGGCCGACCCCGTCTGTACGAGCCCCACGGCTGGCGCGGACTGGGACGGCCGCTGCTCATCGCCATGGCGGTGATCTGCCTGGCCGTCGCGGTCGCCTCGTACATGCTGGGCATCCCGTGGTGGGCGGTCCCCGCAGTCGCCGCCGCCCTTTCGGCCTTCACGGCCCGGCAGTTCGACCGCTACCGGCGGCGGAATCCGCTTCTGCCCGAGCCCCCGGCACTCTCCCTTCCGGATCCCGCCTGACCCGTGACCACCCGGCCGCCTTCAGGCACGGCATGAGGGCGGCCGGCTTCAGGCCGGCCGCCCTCACCGCGTCCCGTGCCCGCTGCAGGTCCCCCGCCAGGAGCGGGCGACCGGTTCAGCACGCGGCCGCTGCCAGGCCCGCACCGAACCGGGGCGCGTCCGCGGGCGTCACGCCCGGGCGCGGCCCAGCGCCGACCGCGCCGCCGACCGGGGCGGGAAGGGCCGCCGCCACCGGCGCGGGACGGCCTGCGTGTCGGTTGGGCCGACGCCGCATCCAGGATCGGCCAGATCGACCATGAAGTAGCCGGCCAGCGGGCGACCAGGGCGGGGGCGCTGCGGCCGCGGGCGGCGGCCCGGCGCTGCACCGCCTCGAACGACGACCGGCCCTCCCCCCCGTCACCAAAGACCGGATCCGCCCAGTGCCGGGCATGGATCTGGCCGGGCGGGCCAACTACAGCGCTCAGGTCGCGGCGGGCGTGGAGGTACGCCGGTGTTGGGCGCCGCCGGCCCGCGATACGCCGGATTCCGGTCGTACTTCGTCGTGGTACCACCAGTCATCGACGTCATCGCGCCCACTCCGTGCCGGACGTGACCTACACCCGGATGTGATCCCCGGACCACGCCCCCTTCGAAGAGGTGGTCGGCCGTGGCAGGCCCGCCCCGCTGATCGGCGATGATTGATCGATGCGGGCTGGACCGGGGCGTCCGGCGGGTTCTCGGGGTGGGGCAGTGATCGAGGTCGGACAGCAGGGCGCGTTCAGCGTGAACAGTGTCGGCATTGAGCGTCAGCCGTTCCCCTTGAGCTTCAGCGTCCACGAGGCCGAGGGGCTGTGGCGGGTCAGCGCCGGTGCGGCCCAGGCGGGCGAGCTGGTCGACCTGCTCGTGGCCGTGGCGAACGACGCGGTCGCATTGGTGTCGCTGGAGACCAACTCCTTCCTGGACGAGGACTGGTATTCGCTGCGGCCCGGGCTGATCGCGGCCGAGCTCGGCGTGCCGTGCACGGTCCACTCCCTCGGATCCTGGGCGTCCGGCACGAACGGACTCTCGGAGGAGTTCCTGGTGATGGACCGCGACCTCCTGCCCCGTCTCCTCGACGGCACCTGGTCGCCGTACGAGCTCACTCTGATCGACCTGCCCGCCGACGTGACCCCGGAGCAGCTCGACGAGCTCGCCCTCGTGCTCGGCACGACCGGCGTCGATGAGCCCCTCCTGAACCGCCTGGAAGACTCCCGGGTCTGGTTCTCGGGCCACGACGACTGCTACGTGTTGCTGGAGACCCGAGACCCCTCCCTGCCGGCCGCGGTCCTGGCGCGGCTGCTGAGCCTGCTGGCAGGCTCAGCCCTCGCCGAACTCACCGAGGAGTCGATCTCACGCGTTCCCGAGCCCGGGCCCTGGCTCCCCGAGCGGCTGATCGCCACCGCACCCCACTGGATCGGAGCCCTGGGCAACGTCACTGAGGATCTGGTCACCATCGGGCTGGCCGCCCTGCCGGGCCCATGGCGTCTGGGCATCTCTTTCCCGCAACAGGCCGACCTCACCGCGACGCTCGACGTACGCCACGGCACCTGGCGGATCACGCCAGCGGATTAACACGAGGAGCGCGGGTCCCACTCTGGGCGGCGGTGTGCGCGACTCCGCCGCCTCCGCCGTACTGTTCTCCCACGCAGCCAGCCCCACCAGGTCCGGCGCCGCGCAGTGGGGGCCGTGCCGCGGCACCGCGATCGGCTCTGGGGCGTCGGCTCCGCCGCAGCCCCCGGCGAGGTGGTCCTTGGCCGACTGCCGCCAAGGGCCTTCGGTCAGGGCAGCCATGACGACCGCCGGGCGTGGAGGCGCTGAACCGTCACCGCTGGACGCGGTGTCGAGCCTGGGGACCCCGGCTTCGCGCCCAGTCGGCCTTCACCCAGAACGGGTCGAGGTGCTATATGCGCAGATTTTTGTAGCAGTCGGCGAGGAAGTACCCTCCTTGAAAGTTTTCCTTTTGCTGATGCCGGGCGGGTGGGTGAGACCCGAGCGAGCGCTCGCAAGTGGAGGCTGGTCGAGCGTGGCATCGGTACGGGCCGGCCCCCGGTGCGTGCACCAGCAGCGGTCGGGACAGCGACTTCCGCTGCGCTCCGGCCACCAGTGCTGGCCGAGGGGATACCTGCCTGCACCCACTGCCGGCCGGACAGTGCCCTGGGAGCGCTGGAATGAAGGCGGAGCCGCAGGGCAGGGAAATGAGCGTGCGCGTGATCGTCTGCCTGCCGGAACGCCGCCGGCCGGCGGCGCGTCCAGATCCGAGCTGTACAAGGAACGCAACACCGTGGAGCGGTGCATCAACGAGATCGGCCGCAGCAGGGCGTGTCTTCGCACCACCCGCTTGACCGACAAACGAGATATCTCATGACCGGCGGCAGCCAACAGAGCAACCACTTCCCGTGTGGCACCCGGAGCGCTGGCGTCGCCCCGCTCAGCGAAGACCGCGCTTCTCGCGTTCGGCCTCGATCAGCTCCTCCATGAGTTTCTCCGGGCCCACCCTGTACTCGGTGTCGTCAAGGGCGTCGTAGTCCTGGGTGCTCAGCGGTAGGCCAAACCCGGCAAGTTCGGCGGCTAGTTGTCTGAACGCAGTTCGCTCGTCGGGCTCATCCTGGTAGCTTGCCCGCTCGGCAGCGGCGCCCTCGGTCAGGGTGAGGCCGACCAGGCTCCAGAAAGTGAACTCGGTGTCCAGCTCTATGAGGTGCCAGGCGCGGTCTGCGGGTTCGCCGGGGTGCAGCCAGTAGCCGATCCACCCCTTTCCGCCCTTCGCCACGAGCTTGACGTATGTGGCCATCTCCGCGGCTGCGGCGTTGATGGCCTGCATCTCCGGGTCCGCGCGTTCCTCTTCGCTCAGATAGCTGGTGTCCAGGAGCGGGTGTACCTCTCCTGCCTCGAAGAAGTCGAGGTCGAGCAGGCGGGTGAGTTCGGTGCGGCCTTCCCACTGCGCCAGCAGCAGAAAGCGCAGGTCGTCGGGTATCGGACGGCCGTCGAGCCGCGCGCGGGAGAACTCGGCGAGCCGTTCGTCGTACATACGCCCTCCAGAGGTCGAAGCAAGATCCTCACGTCAACGTAACAGCGGTGTCCGACAGAGGCCGGGCCATGCCGGGGGCGCGGCGGCGAGCAGGCCTGGGCGAAACCGCGCACCAGGTCTGCGGCGGGGGTGACCGGGCCTTGGAAAGCGGCAGGTCAGGAGGCCGTAGCCGGTCGGCTATCCGTTACCGCCCTCGGCAGCCCCGCGCCGTCCTGCGGACGCCTGCGCACGCACAGGACCGCCCCTCAGGGTGGACGTCGGTCAGGCCCCCTGCCGGGGTGGCAGGGGGAGGTCGGCCCAGACCGTCTTGCCCGTGCCGTGGGGGAGGGTGCCCCAGCGGTGGGCGAGGTGGTCGACCAGGAAGATGCCGTGGCCGCCGATCGACTCCGGCCGGTGCCGGCCCTGGCGCGGCGGAACGGGGCTGTGGTCGGTGACCGCGATGCGCAGCAGGCCTGCGGTGTGGTCGACGCTCATCTGCACGGGGCCGCCGGCGTGCTTGACGGCGTTGGACAGGAGTTCCGACGCGACCAGCAGCGTGTCCCCGGCGACGGCGGTCAGCTGCCAGTCGGTGAGGGCCTGGCGGATGCAGGCCAGGCCGGCGCGGCACGCCCCGCCGTCACCGGGTTCGAAGGCGAGCTCCCGGTGGTGTGGAACTCCGGACGGGGTGGACCCCATGACGTTCCCTGATTGAGCCGTCGCAGGCGTGTGTCGCATGGCGCCTGCCCCGGCCCCGCCCCCCCATACTCGTGCGGGCCCGGCCCGTTACCGCTCGTGCTGTGCGAGGGCTTCCTGCACCGTGCCGTAGACGGTGAAGAGCCCGTCCGCGCCGGCCACCTCCAGCACCCGTCGGACCGCCCGGCTCGGGGAGAGCACCACCAGCGGCACGCCCTGGTCGCGGGCGGCCTCGCGCACGGTCAGCAGGGCGTTGAGCCCGTCGGCGCTGAACAGCTCGATCGCGTTCAGGTCGACCGCCAACAGGGCCGGCCGGCGGTGAAGAGCCTCGGCCAGGGCCCGGGCGCCGATGGGCCCGGTCCCCTGGTGCAGGTCGCCGGCCAGCACGCAGACCACGGCCTCGCCCACGACGACGGTGTCGGTCTTCAGATCGGGCGCAGGCAGCGGGAGTTCCCCGGCAGGGGACGGATCCGTACTGCTCACCACCGCCTCCTCGCCGCCGTCCCGCGTCCCGCCCCACCGGCCGCACGAGGGCGCGGCAGGGATCGGCCGAGGTGCTCGCCTCGGCGGACAGCGGAGCCGGGCAGGCCCCCGGCAGATGCCGGACGGCCGACCGGGATGCTTCCACCGTACGCCCCCGCCCCGCACGGGGTGCCAGTCCACGCGGCAGGTCAGCGGGGAGGTCGTCGTCCTCGAACGCGTCCTCACCGGCGCCGTCGACGCCGAGGAGCACGCCGCCCCCTGCGTCCTCCTGGAACGCGCCACCGCCGTCCTGGCCGAACATGCCCCGCGCCGGCGCCGACGGCGACGCCGGCCGCCTCCCCGCGAGTGAACCGCTGCCGGGCGGGCAGGCGCCGGTCGCGTGTGCCGTCCCGCTGCGGAGGGAGACGATCATGAGTCCGGCCGTTCCCCGGGACCCGGAGACCCTCAAGCGGCTCGTCATCCACGAAGTGGCCCTGCTGCGTGCCGCCGCTGGCCGCTCCGCGGGCGTCCGGCCGCGCCCCGACGCGTCGGCCGGGCCCACCGGGTCCGGCGCCGCGTGCCCCTGCGGCGGCAGCCCCGACCGCAGCCACTCCTGCGCGGACGCGGGCGAGGCCGCGGGGCACGACCCCTGGGCGTGCGTCTGCGCCGCCCTCCCCGCCATCCCGGTCTCGGCGGCGCTGCTGTCGCCGGTCACCGGCGAGGACGGCCGGACCGAGGACTTCGTCATCAGGGCTGGCAACCACATCCGCTCCGCCGAGTGGCTCGACGCCCCCGACCACCAGGTGGGCAGACGGCTGCGCGAGGTCCGCCCCGGTGTCGACGGCACCGGTCTCCTGGACTCCCTCACGGAGGTCCTGCACACCGGCCGCGCCCTGCGCGCGTTCCCCGTCGACTACACCGAGCGCCGACCGGACGGCCTGCACCGCGCCAAGCTGCTCTACGACGCGGCGTCCTGCTCCGGCCAGGTGCTCACGACCTGGCGCCCGGCCCACGACCCGGCGGAACTCATGTCACTGGAGGCCCAGTACATCGCCTCCATGGGCTGGGCCCGCTTCGACCTCCTCTCCGGCGAGACCACCTGGTCCGAGGGGCTCGGCGCCATCTTCCGGGCCCCGCCCGGCCGGCCCATGGGCCTGCTCGGCCTGTGCGACACGGTGCTCCTCGAAGACGTGCCGCGCTGGGGACGGCTGCTGCGTGCCCTGTTCGACGGGGAGGAGCCGCCCGGTTCCGACATCCGGTTCAGCGTCAACGGCGACGTCCGCACCCTCCACGTCATCGGCAGGCCGGTGATCTCCACGGACGGCCTGCCGTGGGCCCTGCACCTGATCGCCCGGGACCTGACGGCGGTTGTCCGCGGCAGGCAGCGGCTCGCCGCCACCCGCCGCCAGACCGAGCGGCTGCGCGAGGAGGCCGCCGCCGAACACCGTGTCGCCTCCGCACTGCGCGAGGCACTGCTGCCGAGGCACTCCTCGGAGATCGCCCGGCTCGGATACGCCGTCGCCGCCGCGTACCTGCCCGTCGAGGCGGACGCCGCCGTCGGCGGCGACTGGTACAAGTGCCGCGCACTGCCCGACGGGCGCATCCTGCTGGCGATCGGCGACGCCTGCGGCCACGGCCTCTCCGCGGTCGCGCGGATGGCGCAGCAGCGGCACGCCCTGGCCGGGCTGGCCCACACCCCCGGCAGCGACGCCGGGCAGCTCACGACCTGGCTCAACGAACTCGTGTGCGCGGACATCTCCGCGGAAACGGCCACGTCGGTCATCGGCCACCTCGACGGGGAACGCCGGCTGGTCTGGGCCTGCGCCGGACACCCGGCACCGCTCCTGCTGCGCGGCGGCGCGGCCACCGCCCTCGGCACCGGGCACCGGGGGCCGCTCCTGGGGCTGCTGCCCGGAGAGGCGTACGAGGTGGACGAGGTGGCGCTGGAACGGGGAGACCTCCTGCTGCTCTACACCGACGGACTGGTCGAGCGGCGCGGCGAGGACCTGGAGGACGGCATCGACGCCCTGCGCGGGCTCCTCGCCGGCTGCGCAGGCCGCGACGCCCGCCAGACCCTCGACGCGGTGGTCGCCGGATGCGCCGACGGCAGCCTGGAGGACGACACCTGTCTCGTCGCGGTCGAAGTCCTCTGAAAAGGGCGACTCCCGCTGTCACCGTTGGCACACGGATCGACGGATGCACGGGTGCACGGGTGCACGGGTGCACGGGTGCACGGGTGCACGGGTGCACGGGTGCACGGGCCACGACGATACCCACGCCCCGCACCCCTCCCCACGGACCCGCCGGCCGGCCGGATCGCCGTGCTCTGGTCGCTTGGGCGAACGCCTCGGGTGAAAGCGGGGTGACGCCTTCAAGATCGGCGGGATTCCCTGACCCCATGACCGCCGACACCGCCCGCCTGCGCATCGAACGGGTGACGGACGAAGCCTCCCTCCGGGACTGGCGCCACGTCCACAACCTGATCATCCCTCCGGACGCCCCGCGCTCTACGCCCACGCCCTCGCGCACGCCCTCGTTCCGGCCCCCGACACGATCGAGACCATCGTCCTGGCCTCGAACGAGGACGGTCTGCGCTTCGCGCTCTCCCGCGGCTACGCGGAGTGCGACCGCTACACCCTGGAGGGCGCCACGGTCCCCTACGTCCACCTGCGCGTCCCGGCCGGGGCTGCGGCGGGCCCGGTGGGCGGATGAGTCCCTCCCCGCCCGGCCGGGCTGCTGCCGGGCGGATTCGTCCTGGCCACCGGGCACCGCCCGCTCGGCTACCGCCGCTTCCCGGCGCCGGACTCGCACTCGGCCCCGCCGGAGGTCCACGTCTCGCCACGCTCCCCGGTCCTCTTCGAGGACAGGCAGGCACCGCAGCGCATCGCGACCCGTCTGACCGGACGGGTCACGATCGCGACCTGAGGGGGGAGCCCGGTCAGTGGTCGTTCGGCGCGAGGAGGTCGGCCAGCAGGTGGCGGACGTACGTGGCGTCGAGTCCCTCGGGGCGGAAGAGGATGCGGTACATCGTGGGGGCGACGACGCGGTCGAGGATCGTTTCGGCGTCGGGTGCGGCTTCGTCGCGGTCGGCCGCGCGACCGAGGATGACCTCGATCTGCTCGGCCGCGTAGGCCGAACACTGGCCGGCGTTGGCGCCGTCCGGGTCGCCGAGCAGGGCGTCGCGGATGTAGGCGCGGCCCGTGGGTGCGGCCATCTCCTCCAGGAACTGCTCGGCCCACGCCTCGAGGTCGGACCTGAGGGTGCCCCTGTCCTCCGGTGCCGTCTCGGGCCGCAGCCGCTCGACCGCCACATCCGACATCAGCTCTTGCAGGTCGCCCCAGCGGCGGTAGATCGTGGACGGCGTGACCCCGGCCCGAGCGGCCACCAGGGGTACCGTGAGGGCTTCGCGGCCCACCTCGGCCTCGAGTTCGCGCACCGCGGCGTGTACCGATGCCTGCACCCTGGCGCTGCGCCCTCCGGGGCGCACCATGGTCTTTCGGCTCATGCAGCCATCTTAAAGCAAATATGATGCTTCAAGCGGTCGTCCGGGCCGTCGCCAGGTGGCGTGCGGGTCGGGTCCGCTCGTAGGCGTGGCCGACGCGCAGGAGCACCTGCTCCCCAAGGGGACGGCCGAGCAGTTGCATGCCGATGGGCAGGCCCGCCGTGTCGAGGCCGACCGGGACCGACAGCGAGGGCACCCCGGTGATGTTGGCGGGGGCGGAGAGGCGTACGTAGGCGTCGGACACCCCCTCGACGGTGCCGTCCGGCCAGGTGATCGTTTCCTCGCGCGCCGTCACCGCGGTGGCCGGGACGGTCGGGGCGGCTATCACGTCGACCTCCCGCAGCATGCGGCCCCAGGCTTGCTGCATGAGGGTGCGCGAGCGCTGGGCGCGCAGGTAGTCCCCGGCCGGCATCAGCTCGCCGGCTTCGAGCAGGATCCGTACGTCGTCCCGGTAGAGCTCGGGGACGGCGCGCAGGGTGCGCTCGTGGTAGGCGGTGGCCTCGGGCACCATCAGGCCCCACTGGGTGGCCCGGACGTAGCGCGTCATCGGGATTTCGACCTCGACGAGCTGCGCTCCGAGGCTCTCGAGTTCGGCCGTGGCGAGGCGGACGGCGGCCTCCACCTCAGGCTGGACGTGGTCGAAGTAGTAGTTGCGCGGCACGCCGATGCGCAGGCCCGTCAGCTCCGTGGCGCCGCCCGGCCGGTAGTGGGGGCGGGGCGCGGCCAGGGAGGCGGGGTCGCGGGGATCGTGGCCGGCCAGAGCGGACAGGACCAGGGCGGCGTCCTCCGCGGTGCGGGTGATCGGGCCTACGTGGTCCAGCGACCAGGACAGGGAGGTCACGCCGTGACGGGGGACGAGGCCGTAGGTCGGCTTGAGGCCGACGACCCCGTTGAGCGCGGAGGGCACCCGGATCGATCCGCCGGTGTCGGTGCCGAGGGCGAAGGTCGCCGCTCCTGCGGCGACGGCGACGGCGGAACCGCCGCTGGAGCCGCCGGCGACCCGGTTCCGGTCCCAGGCGTTGCGGGTCTGCGGGGTGGTCAGACCGTAGGCGAACTCATGGGTGTGCGTCTTGCCGAGCAGGACCGCGCCGGCGGCGGCGAGGCGGGCGGCGACCGTGCCGTCGGCCTCGGCCCGGTGGCCCGTACGGACCCGTGAGCTGGCGGTGGTGGCCGCGCCGGCGACGTCGATGAGGTCCTTCAGCCCCATGGGGACGCCGTGCAACGGGCCTCGCAGACGGCCGGCCGCGATGTCCCGTTCGGCCTCGCGCGCCGCCCGGCGGGCTTCGTCGGCGCCGACGGAGACGTATGCCTGAAGGTGCGGCTCCACCTGTTCGAGGCGGTCGAGAACGGAGTCCACCAGCTCGACGGGGGACAGCTCTCGCGCACGGATCGCTTCGGCGGCTGCGGCGATGGACAGTTCATACGGCCGCATCGTTCTTCTCCTCTTCGGCGCGGTAGGCGGCGGCGGGCAGGGTGTCCCCGAAGTCCAGTTCCCGCAGGACGGAGACGACGGACTGGATGTGGTGGGCGGTGGCGGCGACCGCGGCGAGCCGGTCGGCCGCCAGCGGGAGCCCGGCACGGTCGGCCCAGCGGGCCGCCTCCGAGGGCGTGAGTTCGACAGCAGCGGACATGAGCGTTCTCTCCTGATCGGACGGGAACGGACGGGAGCGATGGGTGGTCCCGGGCGCCCGGCCCAGGACCACCGCCACATCAAAAGCTAAAGGTTTGCTTTAAGCGACGGTAGGCCCTAGGATCACTTAAAGCAAACTGATTGCGTTTGGAGGGAGGGGGTCCAGGTCCGACGCCACGTCAGATCCGGCATTCATCGCCACCCGCCGCCCGCATCCCGCAAGGGCCGCCACGGGCGCCGCCGCCCAGCACTCGGGCCTGCGGGCCGCCCTCCCCGCCTACGCCGCGACACCGCCCTGCCCGCTGTCCCGACAGCGGCGCTCACAGCGCCCGGAGGTAGGGCACCCGCCTCCCAGACGACCGCCACCCCCGCCGAGCACTGAAGACCCAGAGGAACTACGGAACATGAACGCTTCACCGACCGACCGGACCACGGCCCTCCCCTCCTGGACCGTGGGTGCCGTCACCGTCCACCGCATCGACGAGATCCCCCTGCCGCCGGCGACCGGACCGTGGCTGCTTCCGGACGCCACCCCGGAGGTGGTCAGGCACCAGGACTGGCTGCACCCGGACTTCGCCGACCACGAGGGCATCCTGCACATCGACAGCCACAGCTTCGCCTTCACCGTCGGTGGGCTGCGCGTCCTCGTCGACACCGGCATCGGCAACGGCAAACAGCGGGCCAACCCGGCCTGGCACGACCTGCGGACCGACTTCCTCGACCACCTCACCACCGCCGGATTCCACCCGGACTCCGTCGATCTGGTGATCCTCACCCACCTGCACGCCGACCACGTCGGATGGAACACGCACGAGGTCGACGGCGCGTGGGTCCCCACCTTCCCCAACGCGCGCTACCTCACCTCCCGCGCCGAGCACGAGTTCTGGGCCACGTACGACATGGAGCCGGCCCGCAGGCAGATGTTCCGAGACTCCGTGGTCCCGGTCGAGGAGGCGGAACTCCTCGACCTCGTCGACGTCCCGGTCGAGGGAGTCGAGATCGCTCCGGGGCTGCGTCTGCTGCCCACGCCCGGTCACACCCCGGGCCACGTCGCGGTCGAGCTGACCAGCCAGGGTGAAACGGCCCTGATCACCGGCGACTGCGTCCACCACCCGGTCCAGTTCGCCCACCCCGCCATCGGCGCCTGTGTCGACATCGATCCGGCGCAGTCCGAGGCCACGCGCCGCAGGCTGCTCGACTCCCTCGCGGGCACCGGCACCCTGGTCCTCGGCACGCACTTCGCGCCGCCGACCGCCGGCCGGGTGGTCACCCACGAGAACGCCTACCGGCTCGCACCCGTCCCTGCCACCGCGCACACCGTCCCGCACTGACCACATGCCCCATCCCTCCCGCCCCCGGCCTGGGAGCGCTCGCCGGGACCTGCGGGCAAGCACCGCATACATGTGCGCGGGCGACGGAGGGACCCGCTAGTCCGAAGTGACCGAAGGACACCAGCGGACCGTCGAGGACCGAGCCGCCCGGCAACCGCTCCCCCGCGAGCGCGATCCCGCGATGGCCCTCGATCTTCTGCTCGCAGGCCACCCCGGCCCGCACCCCGGCCGGGCCCGGCTTCCCGAGCCGGCCTGACCGGCCGGAGACGGACCGGCCGCCTCGTCCGTCCGCGGCCAAGGCGGTGACCCCGGCGGGCGCTCGGACCACTGGTGGGCTTCGGCTGGGGAAGTCGGTGGAGCGGCAGTCTCCTCACTGGTACGGTGCGCCGATGCCAGCGATCAAGCAGTTCCAAGTCACCTTCGACTGTGCAGAACCTGAGCGTCTCGCTCGATTCTGGTGCGAGGTGCTGGGTTACGTCATACCGGCGCCGCCCGAGGGGTTCGCCACTTGGGACGACTTCAAGCGCTCACAGCCCCCTGAGCAGCGGGATGCCTGGTTCGCCTGTAGCGACCCTTCAGGGGTGGGCCCGCGGCTGTACTTCCAACGCGTCCCCGAAGGGAAGGCCGCCAAGAACCGTCTGCACCTCGATGTGCGGGTCGGTACCGGACTCGTGGGGGAAGAACGCCTCGCCGCACTTGAAGCCGAATGTGCGCGACTGGTCCCGCTGGGCGCGGTACACGTGCAGACGCTGTATGACGGTATCGACGCGTGCATCCCCATGCAGGACATCGAGGGCAACGAGTTCTGTCTCGACTGATCCACCCACCATCTCTTGCGGCTCCCAGCCGGTGAAGGGCTCGATCATCGGGGACAGGCGGCGCCTCTTGGGGTGTGATCAGGAAGGTCTGTCGATCGGCTTGGAGGTGTCATTCCCTTGCAGATGAAGTTGAGTGCGATAACACTCGATTGCCCTGATCCGCCGGCTCTGGCAGCGTTCTATCAGCAGGCCACCGGTCTTGAACCCCACCCGAAGTCGGACGCCGACTTTGCCGCTGTCCACCGTGAGGACGGACTCCTCATCGGCTTCCAACGGGTCGACGACTACCGGGCGCCGAGCTGGCCTGATCAGGACGTTCCTCAGCAGCTTCACCTCTGCTTCGACGTCGTGGACTTGGACGAGGCGGAGGCCCGGCTGCTGGAGCTGGGCGCGGGTAAGGCAGATCACCAGCCGCACGAGGACAGGTGGCGGGTCCTCACCGATCCAGCCGGTCATCCCTTCTGCATCGTCAGGGGCTGACTCGGCCCTGCTCCCGCACCCGACACGGCTGGGGAGGTTCATCGGCTGCGCGCCTGCGGCCGGTGCGCGACCGGTTCCGGACGGGGCTTCTCGTGCCGTGCGGGCCGGGCCCGGGCACAGTCGGCTGAAGCGGAGCGGGGTTCACGCCCTCACTCCTCGGGGCCGGTGAGCTTGGCGGCCTTCCGGTGCCTGAAACGCCAAGCCGTCCCGTAAAGATCCGTGAGGGCCGCGGGGCTCGCCTCCGACGCGTACGGGCGCGTGGCTGGACGTCTGCGCGCGTGGGACCTGGTGCACACTGCTGACATGGCCGAGGACGAGGCGCAGCTCAGCCCTCCTGAGTCGCTGTTGCAGTTGATCGACAATCTCGCGCGGTTCCATCGCGAGCATGAGGAGTACTACTCGCAGGCTCCGTTGCGGCAGGCCGGCGAGCTGCAGGCGCGGTCTCGGGCGCTGAAGACGCTGGCCGACCGGTGGAGCGTGGTGGTCGTGGGTGAGCAGACGTCGGCGGCCGCGTTCGCCGGCACGGAGGACCTTAATGCCCCCGGGCTTGCCGCGGCGTCGGGGATCCTCTTCATGGAAGGGGAGGGCGAGCCGGTCGAACTGCAGCGGCTGAAACGTGAGGTCGGGCTCCTGGCGGATGACGTCGAGCAGACGGGTGCCTGGCTGGCCGGTGCGATGGAGCAAGCGTGGGAGATCGCGGGGGGCCTGGCTGCCTATCCCGCGCTGGTCGACCTGCTCGGGGAGCGGCACCGGATCATCGCCAACGACTGGCAGTCGGCGGGCCTCCAGACCCTGGTCGCGCGGCTGTTGCGGCGCGCTCTTGACCTGCTGGCCTGCGTCGACTTCGCTCCGGCGGCGCTGCGGGTCGATCTGGGGGGCGAGCGGACGGCCCCCGCCTACCTGTATTCGGCTTCCGAGCTGCTGGACCGGGCAGCTGATCTGATGACGGAGTCGGCAACGCTGGTGCACGGCAACGAGCGGCGCTGGCGCATCTTCCGTGCCCGAGTTCGCGAGCTGCAGTCCATGTAGGCGTTCCCGCCGTGCGGGATGATCTCCGCACGGCAGCAGTGATCACGGCGTCCGAGTCGTCCTGGATGGCTCCGTGCACCGGGCTCGGCCTTCGGCAGTTCGGCAAGCTGGTGAGGGTGCTGCGACGCGAGGGTGCGGACGCGATTCACCATGGCCGGCGGTGGAGTCTCCGCTGGAGGACCGGGCCCTGCTGGTCGCGGCGTACTGGCGCACGAACCTTACGATGCGGCAGCTCGCCCTGCTGTTCGGGGTGTCCAAGCCGGCGGTGGACCGCATCATCGACCACCTCGGGCCGATGTTCGCGCGACGGCGGCTATCCGGGAACCGGACTCGTCGTCCCGCACCGCCGCGAGCGCGGCCAGACCGAACTCGCGGACTGGAAAGAAGACCACAACAGTCCCACAAGCAGGTCCGCGCCCGCGTCGAGCACGTCTTCGCCCACATGAAGACCTCGAAGACCCTCCGGGACTGCCGCCTCACAGGCGACGGCGTCCACCACGTCATGCTCGGCATCGCCCGGATGCACAATCTCGCCCTCGCCGGATATCTACGGACTTCACCACGATCAACCATGCAGAGACGACTCGGAGATCATTTACGGGACAGCCCTCAGCAGGCGTTGTCGACCCACCAGGACGAGGCAGCCGCCCGTCCAGTGCGAGCCGATGATGCAGTCGTGTCCGACCTGCCAGCTGTAGGCGATGCCGCCGTCGGCATGGGCAGTGGTGGCGCCGGTCATACCGACGCCGATGGCGACCGCGAGTGAAGCGGTTGCTCCTGCGAGGCGCTTCCCGGGCTTCTTGAGCATGGTGCCCTCCTCCGTGAAGGCAGGGGACCCGCACGGGTGAGCCGGGCCCCCGCATCCGATCGCGCCCGCACCCACTCAGGGGCAGGAACGCGTCGCAAGAGCATGTACGCGCCAAGAATCGGAGGCCTGGTCACCGGACACAAGCCGCATGGACGGGGCGCCCGCAAAGGGGGGCAGGGCAGGAATCGGGCACACCATCCCCGAACACCGTGACCAGCGGGCCCACCGATCCCGCCGCGGCAGCAACGGAGGCTGACCATCCGCCTTCGACAAACAGCTCTACAAGGCCCGGCTTCGTCCTCACCGGCGGCAACACCGCCGAGTGCACCCGCTGCGAGGAAGTCATGGACAGGGCGCCGACCGCCTGTTCCGGCTCGTGCCCCCGGCCGGCTTCGGGGACGCCGGCCCCGCCAGGGACCACTACCTGGACTTCACCCGGGCCGCAGCCCGTGAAGCCGCGAACCGGCGCGTGCGGATGGTGCACGTCACCTCGCCGGGGCGCGGGTACGACGGCGAGGCCGGACTTTTGTCGGCCGCGCTCGACCCGGACGAGCTGATCGGGAGCACCGCCGTGCAGTACCCGGTTCTGGCGCTCCCGTTCTTGCGAGGAGTCCGATTCGGCCATCTCGCTCCTGCCACTGTCCAACCCATCCCTCCTGTTGGAGACTGCCACTATCCAATCGACGAGATGCTTCTCCCAGGGGGACTCGTGAGGCGAGCCGTCTTGCACACACCCAGATACGTCAGCGCCGTCTGCGCCGCCGCCGTGGCGACGGTCTTGGCCACCGCCACGTCCGCGGCGGCGGAGACCGGACCCGAGCAGGACGACTTCTTTCCCGCCATGGTCCATTCCATCCTCCACCTGGACATCGATCCGCCGGGTGCCAACGACTGGAACTGCCGTCCCGGCGCCGCCCACCCGCGGCCGGTCGTCCTGGTCCACGGGACCTACGAGAACCGCTACAACAACTGGGCCCGGATGTCCCCCGAGTTGAAGGCCCAGGGCTACTGCGTCTACGCCCTCGACTTCGGTGACACCGACGACGCCGGGGTGGCCCTCGCCCCCACCGTCAAGGGTTACGGAGACATCAGGAAGTCCTCGAAGGAGCTGGCCGCCTTCGTGGACAAGGTGCTCGCTGCCAGCGGCTCCGGGCAGGTGGACCTGGTCGGCCACTCCCAGGGCGGAACCCTGAGCCGCTGGTATCTCAAGGCCGACGGAGGCGCCAACCCGACCGACCCGTCGAAGAACAAGGTCAGGAAGGTCGTCCAACTCGGCGCGACGAACCACGGCACCACCATGAGCGGCATCGAGACGCTCGCCGACAAGCTCCACATGCTGGGGCTCGGGGAGAAGACCCTCGGGGTGGCAGGCGTCCAGCAGTACGAGAAATCCGACTTCATCAAGGAGCTCAACGCCGACGGCGACACCGTTCCCGGGGTCGACTACACCGTGATCGCCACGAAGTACGACGAGATCACCACCCCCTGGCAGAGCACGTTCATGACAGCGGGACCCGGAGCAACGGTGCAGAACATCCCCTTGCAGGAGGGCTGCTTCGCCGACCTCTCCGCCCATCTGAGCATGTCGTACAGCCCCCGTGCGATCGGACTGGTCGAACGGGCCCTGGACCCCTCAGCCCCAGCAGCTCCCTGCGTACCGCGGCTGCCCGCCTTCTGATTCCGGCCCGAAGGCATGTCCCCCCTGGCGCCCCGCCACTGACCGGACAGCGCGATACAGCGGAGGACCCCCGTACGGCTGCTCGCCCTCGTAGACGACGGCGTCCCAGCTCGCCGAGGAGGGCGAGTCGCGCCGTCTGGGCCCGGGAGCGACTGGGCGTCCTCCACTGGCTCCGCACAACTGACCACCAGCCTTACTGCGGCACCCTCAGGACCGCGCGGCCCGGAACGCCAGGTACCGGCTGAAGGCTTCGTGGCTGTCGGGAGTGAAACGCCACTCCTGCAGGGCTGACCGCAGCTCCGGCTCGGTCAGCCAGCCGTGCCAGGCGACCTCGTCGGGATCGGGGACCACGGCATCCGGCACCACGGCTTCGTGCACGCCGAGCCAGTGAGGGCTCAGGCCGCTGCGGTTGACGAACGTGAACAGCAGGCGCGGCAGCGCACGAATGCCCAGCTCTTCGGCCAGCTCCCTCGCGGCGGCCTGTTCATAGGACTCGCCGACGTGTGCGGCGCCACCGACCTCGACCTCATGGAGCCCGGGGAAGCGCGATGCCTGCTCCGACCGCCGGTGGACGAGGATCCGTCCACGCTCATCACGGCACACCGTCACCGCGACTCGGTGCAGCCAACCCTCCCGGATGGCCTGCCGGCGGCTGACCACCGTCCCCAGCACACGATCGCGATCGTCGACACGCTCCACCAGTTCATCCATTCCCCTGAGGTCCTTCCACTTGGACTGGCAAACGCCCGAGATGCCGGCCTCGGCGGCGACATGGGCGATCGGTCGGGTGCTGCGGCAGCCTTCGACGATCCTTCGACGTCCCTCGATGGTCGAGGCGGCGTTCGTGTGCGTCACCGGAGCACCTCGCTGCTGCGACCGGCTGCGATCATCCCGCGCAAGGGGAACGCGGCGAGTAGCGCGACCAGGACGAGGAGCGCGCTCGCCCAGAGCGGCCCGAGGTCCCCGGCTGCCGTGCCGAGGGCCGCCGCGGCGATGAGGGGTCCGACGGCGGCGCCGACGTTGAGCGCGGCGGTCGCGTAGGAGCCGGCCATGGTGGGCGCTGCCGCAGCCTCGTAGAGGACCCGCGTGATCAGCGTGCTGCCCAGCGCGAACGACAGCGCGCCCTGGACGAACACGAGGGCGAGCAGTGCAGCCGGCCTGTCGGCCAGGACGGCCAGGGCCGGCCAGCCCATGAGCAGCAGCGGACCGGCGACCGCAACGACCGGGCCGGGGTGCCGGTCGGACAACCGGCCGGCGACGGTGACCCCGGCGAAGGAACCGGCGCCGAAGAGCACCAGCGCGACGGAGATCCACAGCTCGCCCAGTCCGGCAGTGCCCGTCACGACCGGGGCGAGGAAGGTGAAGCCGGCGAAGGTCGCCGCGTTCACCGTGGCGGCCAGCAGCATGATCAGGAGCAGCCGCGGCCTTTTGAGCTGCGCGAGTTCCGATCGCAAGGCCGGCCCGTCGGCAGCGGCCGGCTGCTCACGTCGCGCTGGGATCCCTTTGACGATGCCGATGGCTGCGGGCAGGCAGAGTGCGGCGACGGCCCAGAAGGTGGCCCGCCAGCCGAGCAGCGTGCCGAGCACCGATCCCCCCGGGACGCCGGCGACCGTGGCCGCCGTGGTGCCCGACAGCAGTACGGCGAGCGCGCGCCCCTTCTTGTCGGGTGAGACCAGCGTGGTGGCGGTCGTCAGTGCTACGGCGAGGAACCCCGCGTAGGCGAGTGCTGCGGCCACGCGCGTCACCACCAGGACCGGGAAGTGCGAGGTGGCAGCGCCCACGACGTGGGCTGCCAGGAAGACGAGGACGAACCCGAGGAGGCTGGACCGTCCGGGCCGGTTGCGGGCGAGCCCGGCCATGAGCGGGGCACCGACGATCATTCCGATCGCGAACGCCGAGGTGAGCATGCCTGCTGTCCCAACCGTCACGTCGAGGTCCGAGGCGATGTCCGGCAGGAGGCCGGCGAGCATGAATTCCGAGGTGCCCATGGCGAAGACCGCCACGGCGAGCAGATACAGCGGGAGAGGCATCGAGTGGCTCCGGGGTGAGGAGAAGCACGAGAAGGTCATCTCGTCACCGCGGTCAGCCCCCAGGGGCGCACTCGTCCGGCCGCAGCGGGCGGCGGGACGGCAGGGCTACGAACTCAGTGGTGCAGGGGGCTGACGGCGTGACCGAAAGCCCCCACCGTGTCTGACTCAGGACTCGACATGGCCCGCACGGTACCCGACCGGTGCCCGTCGAGGCACGTGGGTTTCAGAGGGTGATATGCGAGTTGATGTTCGCTTCATGCCCACGGGTTGACCGAGATCGGCAGGTCGGGTGTTCGTGTCGGGGGTCCGGGGCCAGGCCGAGCGAGCCAGCCTGCCGATCCGGACGGTGCCCGGGCAGTGAGCCTGTCGAAGTGTTGTGACACGATCCCCGTTGTGGATGACCGTGCGCATGACGTGGACTGGTCCGGCTTGTTCCATGCCCGGGGACGCGCCAGCGATACCCCAGGGCATGTGGCGGCTCTCCTCGGCGACGATGCAGAGGCTCTCGTCGACGGGTACACGCACCTGTGGTCGGCAACGCTTCGCCGCGAGGGCAAGGCCTGGCCTGCGACGGCGCCCACCGCGATGCTTGTCGTCGAACTCCTGGACAATCCGCTGCTGGGGCCCGACGATCCCTCGCTGCCCGATGCCATGCTCGCCTATCTGTACGAGGTGGGCGTCGCCGCCGACCTCGGGGACCGGGCAGGGGAGATTCGTGCCCGGGTCCAGGACCGCGTGTCGGAGCTGCGTGGCTGGACTGCCGAGTACGTGTCGGCCGATGCGGACGGCAGGGCCCAGATGTGGCAGGACGGCAAGGCGCCGGGTGACCTTGTCCTCGACCAGGCGGCGCTTGCCTGCTTCGACCTGGTTCCCGTGCTCCTGCGGCGGACGCTGCCGTACCTCGCGTCGGAACGCGTCCGGCGCCGGACATGCGCCGCCGCGGCTGTCGGGTCACTGGCGCGGCATCCCGCAGCCGCCGCTCAGCGTCCGGAGCTGCTGAAGCAGTTGCTGACGATGGCCCGAGCCTCCGAGTCCTCGCACGATCTGGCGACGATCTTGATTGCCATTGGCAGCCTCGGCGGGGACACGCGACCCTGGCTCAGTGATCCGCATGGAGGCGTTCGGGTCTGCGCGGCCCTGGCGCCCGACCTTGCCGGCGACGACACGGCGGAGCAGGTGCTCGTGGAGTTGGCGCGGTCGCCGAAAGCGTTCGGCAAGTCCTTCGGCGACATGGCTCCACCCCTGCAGCTCCAGTCCAAGTGGTTCCAGGACCTACTCAAAGAGCGGTGCACGAGCTGATGCACCACCCGCGCACGCAGTGGGGCATCGGCCTCGGCGAAGACCGCCATGATGTGCTGGTAGTCCGGATGGTCCGGCAGTCCTGCGGCCGGCCGCTCTTGAACCCCTGGTCCACCAGAGCCTTCGTCACGGTGCCGCCGCCTCCTGCTGCGACCTTGGCGAGCAGAGCGGTGCGGAAGGCGTTGTCGTGGACGGAGGCGGCGAGCACGACCACGGCGATCACCAGGCCCAGCACGTCCACGGCGAGTCCGAGGTGATCACCGGCTCGATCAGCGCCCAGCGTTCGTCGGATAAGTCGCTCTTGTAGGGCTTGCGGTCACTCACGCAGTCACCTCAGCACGCCGCCAGCCCCGCGAACTGCCGGAGGCGGCAAGGCCACACGTTCAGGCGACGACAGAACGGATTTAATCTCTCATTCCGCCCTCCCACAGCAGTCGGTGTGTCATCGACGCCAAGGCCAGCGGCGGCCAGGCGTCCGGCCGGGAGGCGAGGAGCAGGCCGGCCCAGATGGTCTTGCCGGTGTGGGGTGGGGTGGTGTCCCAGTGGTGGGCGGGGAGGTCGATGAGGAAGACGCCGCGGCCGCCGATCGACTGCGGGCGGTGACGGCTGCGGCGGGGTGGGGTGGGGGGTGGGTGCGGTGGACCCCATGGTGTTTCCCCGGTCGGGCGTCGCGGGCGGGCAGGTCGTGCTGAGCCTGCGCGGCCCGCGCCCGCGCGCACTCGGGCGGCCGGCTGCTGGGGGGATGCCGGCGTAGTTCTGGTTCCGGATCCGCCCGGGGCAGCCCGGCCGGGCACGTGTGACGGAGCGCCGCCCGGCCCGGACGGGCAACTTCGATGCTCGGAACCGGCCCGACGGACCCGAGCGCAGCCGCACACCGGCCGGGCGGCGGATCGAGGTCTGCAGTTGCCGGACCTCACGTCCCGCGCTGCTGCGTGCGCCCACAACACCGCCGCCGGCTCCACCGTCGGCCTCCATGGGCCACCACGACCACGGCAGAGCCGCGGCCGGATCGTCGCCCCTGGCCACGAGCGGCCTCAGTCGGGGCGCTCAAGCCCTGCGCGCGGGACCGCCGCAGGGGCCGGTCAAGGCAGCCGAAATCCCGTGGAGCCCACCTGCGTGGCGTGGAATGCTCTTCGGCGACTGCTGAATGAAGAGAAGGCTGACAACGTGTACGTACCGTCATCTGCGCGAGCCCTCGATGATGACGAGCGTGAGCTCGTGGAGCTGGCACGCCGCACCATAGACGCGCATACCGACGCAGGGCCCGGCGAAGACGGGATCCACACGATGGGCGCCGCGGTCATGGCCGCGGACTACCGGATGTTCGCCGGCGTGAACCTCTACCACTTCACCGGCGGCCCCTGCGCCGAACTCGTGGCTCTGGGAGCCGCACGAGCCCAGGGCGCCCGCCAGATGCGCTGCATCGTCGCCGTGGGAAACCACGGGCGCGGGGTCATCGGCCCGTGCGGGCGTGACCGGCAGGTCTTCGCGGACTACTACCCCGCCATGCGCGTCATCGTGCCCACGCCCGCGGGGCCCAGGTCCGTTCTCGCCGCCGACCTGATGCCGCTGACTCAGCGATGGACTCCCGAAGGCATGAACGGTCTCGACCCGTCGCTCTACCAGGACCCCGAGACGGCCGGTCCCCCCATCATCCGGTTCAACCCCCGCTACCTCGAAGCCGTCCGCTCCGGCGCCAAGACCAGGACCACCCGCTTCCGGGACCCGGCCCGGCTCGGGCCGGCACGGCTGGTGTTCGCGAGCGACCCCGAAGTCGTCCTGCCGGCAGAGGTGACCGGCATCAGGCACTGCCTGGTCGGCGACCTCACCGACCAGGACGCCCAGGCCGAGGGGCTGACGACCGCAGCCCAACTCCGGGAAGGCCTCAAGGGCCACTACCCGGGTCTGGCGGGAACCGACGAGGTCGACGTCATCACCTTCCGGATCAACGACAGGACGGGCGCCGCTTGAACCGCTGCGGGCGGCTACGCCGTCCGCTTCGCGTCGATCCCGGCGATGAGGCCCTCGACGAGGGTCTTGATCTCGTCGCGGATGGGGCGGACGGCCTCGACGCCCTGGCCGGCCGGGTCCTCGAGCTGCCAGTCGAGGTAGGTCTTGCCGGGGAAGTACGGGCAGGCGTCGCCGCAGCCCATGGTGATGATGTAGTCGGATGCCTGGGCGGCCTCGGGGGTGAGGACCTTGGGCTTCTGGTCGGAGATGTCGATTCCCAGCTCGGCCATCGCGGCGACGGCGGAGGGGTTGATCCGGTCGCCGGGCACGGAGCCGGCGGAGCGGACCTCGACGCGGTCGCCGGCGAGGTGGCGCAGGAATCCGGCGGCCATCTGCGAGCGGCCGGCGTTGTGGATGCAGACGAACAGCACGGAGGCGAGCGGTGCGGGCATCGGTTCTTCCTCGTGGCAGGAGCGGCAGGGGTGAAGCCGCGCGTGCGGTGCCGGGCGGCCGCGGAGAGCCTCGCCCGGCGTCCGCCCTCGACGGCTCCGAATGAATCAGCCTTGGCTGATATCAGCGTAGGATGATGTGAGAGTATCAGTCCATGATGACGTCAGCCGACACTGATCTGATCCGGGTGCTGGCAGACCCCCTCCGGCTCCGGATCGTCACCCTCCTCGCCCGCGAGACCCTGTGCACCACCCACCTCGTGGAAGAGACCGGAGCCAAGCAGACCAACCTCTCCAACCACCTGCGAGTGCTGCGCGAGGCCGGGCTGGTGGACACCGAGCCCTGCGGGCGGTTCACCTACTACCGCCTGCGCCCCGACGCCATCGAGCAGCTCGCCGGCCAGTTCGCCGCCCTCGCACAGAGCGCGCGCCTGACCGCCGAGGCGAACTTCAAGCGTTCCTGCCCCTGACCCCCTGCGTCCTTGCCGCACCTGCCGAGGAGATCCAGCCCGTGACCGCCACCGAGCCCGCCACGAGCGACGCCACAGCCCCCGACGCGTCGTCTCGGCCCGCGCCCGGCGCCACCCCGCCCCGTACCCCGCTGATCGCCCGGGCCGCGGCCGAGCTCGTCGGCTCTGCCGCCCTCGTCGCGATCGTGGTCGGCTCGGGCATCCAGGCCACGGAGCTCACCGACGACATCGCGCTGCAGCTGCTGGCGAACTCGACCGCCACCGTCTTCGGCCTCGGCGTCCTGATCGCCCTCCTCGGCCCCGTCTCCGGCGCCCACTTCAACCCGGCCGTCAGCCTCGCGGAGTGGTGGACCGCCCGCCGCGGCGGCGCCGGCGTGAGTGGGCGGGAGCTCGCCGTCTACGTCCCGTCCCAAACCGCCGGCGCGATCGCCGGTGCGATCCTGGCGGACGCGATGTTCGGGGAGCCGCTGGTGAAGTGGTCCACGCACGACCGCTCCGCGGGCAACCTCCTGCTCGGCGAGGTCGTCGCGACCGCCGGGCTGATCCTGCTGGTCTTCGGACTGGCGAAGTCGGACCGGCTGCGGTTCGCGCCCGTCGCCGTCGCCTCGTACATCGGCGCCGCCTACTGGTTCACCTCCTCCACGTCCTTCGCCAACCCGGCGGTGACGATCGGCCGCGCGTTCACCGATACCTTCGCGGGCATCGCCCCGGGCTCGGTGCCGGCGTTCATCGGCATGCAGCTGGTCGGCGCCGCCGTGGGTCTGGCCCTGGTGGCGCTCATCTTCATGCGTGGCAGGACCGGCGCCGGGGTGCCTTCGGCATGACGCGGCGCACGGACGTGGTGGTGGTCGGCGGCGGGCAGTCCGGGCTCGCCGCCGGCTACCACCTGCGCCGTCTGGGCATCGATCACGTCATCCTCGACGCCCGGACGGCACCCGGCGGGGCCTGGCAGCACACGTGGGACTCCCTGCGCCTGTTCTCCCCTGCGGAGCACTCCTCCCTGCCCGGGCGCCGCATGCCCGTCCAGCCCGGCCAGACCTACCCCGACGCGCAGCATGTCGTCGACTACCTCACCGACTACGAGAAGCGGTACGAACTGCCCGTGCAGCGCGGGGCACGGGTCTCCGCGGTCCACCGGGACGGCGCCTTCCTGCGGGTCGAGACGGACGGCGGCGACTGGCAGGCCCGCGCGGTCGTGAGCGCCACCGGAACCTGGAACCGCCCTTTCCTCCCGGCGGTTCCCGGCCGCCGCGAGTACACCGGCCGCCGGCTCCACACCGTCCAGTACCAGGCTCCCGCCGAGTTCTCCGGACAGCGGGTGGTCGTGGTGGGAGGCGGGAACTCGGGCGCGCAGATCGCCGCCGACCTCGCCCACGCCGGAATCGACCTGGTCTGGGTCACCCAGCGCCCGCCCCGCTACCTCGCCGACGACATCGACGGCCGCGCCCTGTTCGACGTGGCGACCGCCCGCCGCCGCGCCCTGGACGCCGGACGCGCCGACACCGGCGGTGTCGCCTCCCTCGGCGACATCGTCGCCGTCCCGCCCGTACGCACCGCCCGCGACGCCGGACTCCTGAACCCGAAGCCGATGTTCAGCAGACTCACCCCCACCGGTGTCGCATGGGCCGACGGCACGACGGCCGAGGCGGACGCGGTGATCTGGTGCACCGGGTTCCGTCCCGCACTCGCCCCCTTCTCCGCCCTGCGCCTGCGCGGCACCCGCGGGCACATCGCCACCGTCGGGACCCGTGCCGTGGACGAGCCGCGCCTGCACCTGCTCGGCTACGGCGACTGGACCGGCCCGGCTTCGGCCACGCTCATCGGCGTGGGCCGCCCCGCCCGCGACGCCGCCCGCGAAATCTCCGCCCTCCTCAGCCCCTGACCTGCCGCAGGGCGGGCGCGGGTGCCAGCCCTGCGGCCGGTCGACGGTACGGCCTCACCGGCATCGGGCATGCCCGTCCGTTCGGCTCGGCGCCCCCAGCCGGGGTGCCGTGCCGTGGGAGAAGACCCTGCCCTCGCGGGTGGGGGCCGTGCTCTAGTCGATCTGTGGGCTGCGGCGTTCCAGCATGACGACGTCGCGCCACACCCCGAGGTGGCGGCCGATGCGCTCACGGGTGCCGATCACCCGGAAGCCGGCCCGCGCGTGGACCGCGAGGCTCGCGGCGTTCTCGGGGAAGATCCCTGACTGGATCGTCCAGATCCCCGCCGCCTCGGTCGACTCCACCAGCGCCTTCAACAGCGCGGAGGCGACACCGCGACCACGGGCGTCGGGGTGGACGTAGACGGAGTGCTCGACGACTCCCGCGTACGCGCACCGGTCGGAGACGCGGGTGGCCGCGATCCAGCCCAGCAGCTTCCCGTCGGTGTCGACGGCGGCGAAGCGGTGCTCGGGCAGCTTCGCGGCGTCGAACTCCTCCCAGGTGGGGGCGGTGGTCTCGAACGTGGCGTTGCCCTCGTCGATCCCGGCCTGGTAGATCGCCAGGGCCTCGGACGCGTGTGCGCCGGTCAGCGGGACCAGCACAGGGGCGGAGCTCACGCGCCCGCCGCCTTGGTCAGCAGCTGCCCCATCGCCGCGAGCACGGCCGGCTCGACCCGGTAGTAGACCCAGGTGCCGCGCCGCTCGGAGGAGAGCAGGCCGGCGTCCTTCAGCTTCTTCAGGTGGTGGGAGACCGTCGGCTGGGAGACGCCGACGTCGGAGATGTCGCAGACACAGGCCTCGCCGCCCTCGTGGGAGGCGATGGCGGAGAACAGGCGCAGGCGCACCGGGTCACCGAGCGCCTTGAACATGACGGCGGTCCGCTCGGCCTCCTCGGCCGTCAGGGCGCGCTCCGTCAAGGGCGGGCAGCACGCCGCCACGGCCTCCGGTTCCAGCAGCGGCAACACCTTCGTAGTCATGCCGCCATCATCCGATGAAATTCGACGCATGTCTATGTTGACGAACGTCGATTCAAGGTCCAGCCTTGAAGGGCCAGGACATCGACAGATATCGAATCAATGGGGGAGCACACCGTGAACGCATCCACCGAAGCCCTGCCCGTCGTCGTGATCGGCGCCGGCCCGATCGGACTCGCCGCAGCCGCCCGCCTCATCGAGCGGGACCTCGAGCCCCTGGTCCTGGAGGCCGGACCGGCCGCCGCGACCGCCGTACGCGACTGGTCGCACGTACGCCTCTTCTCCACCTGGTCCGAGGTCACCGACCCCGCCGCCGAAAAGCTCCTCGCCCCCACCGGCTGGGTGAAGCCGGACGGTTCCGCCTACCCCTCCGGCGGCGACTGGGCGGAGCTCTACCTCCAGCCCCTGGCCGACGTCCTCGGCGACCGCGTCCGCTACAACGCCACCGTCACCGGGGTCTCGCGCACCGGCCGCGACCGCACGGTCGACGCCGACCGCGAGGCCCAGCCCTTCGTCGTCCACTACGAGAACCCCGACGGCCGCGAGCAGCGGGTCCCGGCCCTCGCGGTCATCGACGCCTCCGGCACATGGTCCACCCCCAGCCCCGCCGGCGGCAGCGGACTGGCCGCCCTCGGCGAGAAGGCCGCCGCGGACCGCCTCACCTACCGGGTACCCGATCTGAAGGACCCCGTCGTCCGTGCCCGGTACGCGGGCAGGCGCACCGCGGTCATCGGCTCCGGCGCCTCCGCCTTCACCGCCCTCGCCCACCTCGCCGACCTCGCCAGGTCCGAGGACGGTTCGGGCACGCACGCGGTGTGGGTCCTGCGCCGCGGGATCTCCGGCTCGACCTTCGGCGGCGGCGAGTCCGACCAGCTGCCCGCCCGTGGCGCCCTCGGCCTGACGGCGAAGGCCGCGGTCGACGGCGGGTACGCGGACGCGGTCACCGGCTTCCGTACCGACACCATGGAGAGGTCCGCCGACGGCCGTGTGATCCTCGTCGGGGAGGACGGCCGCCGCCTGGACCCGGTCGACGAGGTCATCGTCCTCACCGGCTTCCGCCCCGACCTGTCCTTCCTCGGCGAACTCCGTCTCGGCCTGGACGAGCGCCTGCAGGCGCCGGCCGCGCTGGCGCCGCTGATCGACCCGAACCAGCACTCCTGCGGCACCGTGTACCCGCACGGCGTGAACGAGCTCTCCCACCCGGAGAAGGGCGCCTACCTCGTCGGCATGAAGTCCTACGGGCGCGCCCCGACCTTCCTGGCGATGACCGGCTACGAGCAGGTCCGCTCCATCGCCGCCCACCTCGCCGGCGACCACGAGGCCGCCGAGCGCGTCGAACTCACCCTTCCCGAGACCGGCGTGTGCGGCGGGGCGGGCCTCTTCGACGAGCCCGCAGCCACGGAGGACACCGGCGGCGGCTGCTGCGCGGCCCCGGCCACCCTCACCATCGGCGCCGCTCCCGCTTCCTCCGGCGGCTGCTGAGGGGAGCGGCCCTCACAGCGGCGTGGCCGTCGTGAAGCTCGGCGTACGGGCCTCCCCCAGCGAAGTGCGGGCTCCGGGCCGTCTGCCTCCCCGGGCTTTCGTTCGTGTGCGCGAGGGCGCTGATGGTCCGGTACGCGGCCACAGGCTTCCGGGCGTCAGCGCGGCGATGTCGGATCCGGTCGAGGATCGGCGTCCGGGGTAGCTCGTGGGGTGGGAGCCGCATCAGCGGCGGCACCTTTGAGGGGCAGCGTGAGGACCCAGCGGACCGAGAGGATTCCCGCGGCCGCCCACAGGGCGGCGCGGGGGCCGGCCGTCTGCGCGATCAGGCCGGCGAGGGCGGCACCGACGGCAAGGGCGCTGGCGAGCAGGAAGCGGAAGGTGGCGTTCATGCGGCCGAGGAGCTCCGGTGGGGTGGCCCGTTGACGGAAGGAGACGCGCAGCACGTTGTCCAGGCCGGTCTTGGCGAGGGTGATCGCCCAGGCTGCGCCTGCGATCCGGAGGTCGTCCAGGCCGATGGCGAGGGCGAACGGTGCGAGGAACGGGCCCGGCAGCCACAGGGAGCGGACCGTGCCGAGGGAGCGGCGCAGGCGCGGAGCGGCCAGCGAGCCCGCGAGCGTGCCGAGGCCGCCGGCGGCGAGGAACAGGCCGGCCGTACCGGGGCTGTCGGCGAGGGTGATCAGCAGGGACACGACGGCCAGTTGGATTCCGAGGTTCGTGAGCGCGCCTTCGAGCGCGATCGGTCGCAGCCGGGGATGGCGGAACACGAACCGCAGGCCCTCGCCGACGTCCCGCAACAGCGACGCCCGTTCGGGCTTGCGGAGGATGGGTTCGGGGCCGCCGACGCGTGCGGTCAGCAGGGCCGAGGCCAGGTAGCTGGTCACGTCGAGCAGGAGGGCCTGCGGTGCTCCGGCCGCCTGGACGATCAGGCCTCCGAGGCCGCGGCCCGAGACGTCGGCGACGGAGTTGAGGCTGACGAGGGCCGTGTTCGCCGCGAGCAGCCGGTCCCGGCCGACGACGTGGGGCACGTAGCTGAGGTGGGCCACGTCGAAGAGGACCGTGGCGACGCCCATCAGCCCGACCACCGCGTACAGGTGGGCGAGGGTCAGCGCCCCGCAGGCCCAGGCCAGCGGGACCGAGGCGAGCAGGACCGCACGGATCAGATCGGCGCCGATCATGACGGGGCGTTTGCGGAGCCGGTCGATCCAGGCGCCTGCGGGCAGGCCGACGAGGAGGAAGGAGAGGGTGGTGAGCATGGCCAGCAGACCGACGTGCGCCGGGTCGGCGTGCAGGGCGGACTGGGCCAGGAACGGCAGCGCGAGCGCGCTGACCTGGGTCCCGAACTTGCTCGTGGCGTCTGCGGCGAAGATCCGGCGGAAGTCCCGGTCGGTGGAGAGGAGCATGCCCCGGACTCTCGCGCCGGCCCCGTGCCCGCCGTGAACGATTTAGCCTTGGCTGAATGGAGCTGAGACTGGAGTACTCCGCTGCGGACCTCGCGCACACGCGGTTCGCCCTCTCTCCCCTGTGGGAGGCGATCGCGAGCCTGCGGGTGCTCTCCTTCCCGGCCGAGCACCCGCGGCACCATCCCTGGGTACGGGCCGTACGCCCCCGGCTCACCGGACTGGACCTGCGCCCGCTGACCGAACTGATCACGCCGCAGCTCATCGCCGCGTTCGTCTGCCCGCCCCCGGTGAGTCACGCGCCCGACCTGGAACTGGAACTGGCGGCCCTGCGCGCCCAGCCCCACGACCGCGTCCAGGCCGGTCTGGACGCCTTCGGCCTGCAGTATCCCGACCCTGCCGCCCGCCTCGACGAACTGGCCGGGCTCGTCCTCACCTACTGGGAAACGGCCATCGCCCCCTACTGGCCCCGCATCCGGGCCCTGCTCGACGGAGACGTCCTGCACCGGGCCCGGCTCATGGCCACCGCCGGTGCCCGCGGCCTCTTCGAAGACCTGGATCCCGGCATCACCTGGCAGAACGACACCCTGCACGTCCGCCGACGCCGCCAACGCACCGCGGACGCACACCTGGAGGGGCAGGGGATGCTGCTCATACCGTCGGTGTTCGCGCATCCGCGCGTGTTCTCGCTGACCGCCCCCGGATGGCAGCCCCTCCTGCGCTACCCCGTCCGAGGCATCGCGACCCTGTGGGAAAGCAGGGAGCCGGCGCCGCCCGACGCGGCGCTGGCGAAGGTGCTCGGCCGCTCCCGCGCCCTCCTGCTGTCCCTGCTCGACCAGCCGGCGACGACCACCGCACTGGCCGCCCGCACCGGCCTCACCTCCGGCGCGGTCTCCCAGCACCTCACCGCGATGCGCGACGCCGGACTCCTCACCGCGCACCGCCTGGGCAAGGAAGTCCTCTACGCCCGTACCGCGCCGGCCCACGCCCTGATCGACCGGACCTGATCGGCCGGGATGCAGCCGACCGTCCCTCCCGGCCCCGGGAGCCCGTACCGCTGCGACAAGGGCGCCGGTTTCCCCCACCTGCCCGTGCCCGCACGAAGTCGCCGCTCCGGCCACGCGTCCGCACCCGCTGCGCAGCGTGAACGGGGACGGCCCTCCGTCATGGCCGGCACCCGTCCAGTGCCACGACCGCGTCCGTGCACACGGTCCCGGCCGCCGTCGTGGCGTGCCCCGACGGGCGCGGAGACGCGGCAGCGCCCACCAGGCCGCCCGCAGGCGCACCTGGACACACCCGGATGGGCGGCCGTCGAGGCTGCCGGCGGTGTCGCGTACGTGTCGGGGGCAGGCGCGGCACAGAGTGAACGAGCGGCGCGGGCTGCATCGAAGCGACACGTGAGTGAGGTGGTCGTATGTCCTCGGGCCTCGACGCGGCGGACGTGCTGGTCGTCGGTGCCGGAGTCTCCGGGTTGGCGTGCGCCCGGGACCTGCTGGCGGCCGGCGTGCGCGTGCGGGTGCTGGAGGCCGGCGACGCGGTCGGGGGACGGATGCGTTCGGACCGGGTCGCGGGCTTCGTCGTGGACCGCGGGTTCCAGGTGTTCAACTCCGCCTACCCCCAGGTCCGGCGCAGGTTCGACCTGAAGGGACTCCGGCTTCGGCCCTTCACGCCGGGGTTCATCGTGCACACTCCGACCGGCAGGCTCGGCTTCGTCGATCCCGTCCGCCGTCCGCGCACGCTGCCCGAGTTGCTCTCGGGTCGCCTCGCCGGCCGCCGCGACCTGGCCGCCCTCGCCCTGCTGTCCGCTCGTGACGTGCTGCTGCCTCCGGCGCGGCTCAAACGGCGGCCGGACACCACCGTCCGCACCGCGTTCGCCGACGCCGGGATCTCCGAAGCGTTCGTCGAGAGCTTCTTCCGCCCCTTCGTGGCGGGGGTCTTCCTGGAGGACGAACTGGAGACTTCCGCCCGGGTGTTCCACATGGTGTGGCGGAGCATGCTGCGCGGAACCATCTGCCTGCCGGCCGAGGGCATCGGGGCGGTGCCACGGGCCCTCGCCGCCGGCCTGCCGGCGGGTGCCGTGCTGCTCGAGACCCCGGTGGCCGGGCTCACGGCCGACGGTGTGCTGACCGCCGAGGGACGGGAGATCCCGGCGCTCGCCGTCGTGGTCGCCACCGGCCCCGGGGCCGTCCCGACCCTGCTCCCCGAGGTGGTCCTGCCTCCCTACCGCAGGGTGACGACCTACTACCACACCGCTCCGCGGTCCCCCCTCGGCGAGCCGACCCTGCTCGTGGACACCCGCCGCCGCTTCCTCAACACCTGTGTCCTGAGCGACGTCGTGCCCGGCTACGCCCCACCCGGCCACGCCCTCGTCGCCACCTCGGTCACCGGCCGGGACGGGCCGGGCCGTGAGCACGAGCTCCGATCGGCACTCGCGGAGGCGTACGGCACGGGCACGGACGGCTGGGACCTCCTCACCGTCCGCACCATCGAGGACGCGCTGCCCGCCATGGCTCCGCCGCAGCCGCTGACCCGCACCACGCGGGTGGCGCCGGGCCGTTACGTGTGCGGTGACCACCGCGCCACCGGTTCCACCCAGGGTGCGCTGGCCTCCGGTGCACGAGCCGCCCGCGAGGTGCTGCACGACCTGCGGCGCGACGGCATGGCGTGAACGTGGCCCGTACGGGCTTGCAGCACGTCTGACGGTGCGGCCGACCGAGCAGGGCAGGGGTCCCCCGTTCCGCCGCCCCGGCGGCGTGGCTGCTCGCCCCGACGCGGATGCCGGGGGTGTCATGGGTGCGGGCCAGTGGGCGCCCGTGCGCGTCGGAACGAGCGGGCGGGACCGGCGGGGAACGCCGCCGCCCGCCCGGTCGAGACGAACGTCCGGTGTCGACGCCGAGGGAGCCATGGTGAAACGTCCCGCGCGCCGTTCCCTGCTCACGGCCGGAGTCGGCGGATCGGTCGCGGCCGTCGTCTCCGCGGCCTTCCTGCTGCGGGGCGGCCCCGGGGCACCGGGCCCGCCGGCCTCCCCCGCGACACCGGGTCCGTCCGCCTCCGGAGCCGGCTCGCTCCGCACGGACCTGACCGTGCGCAGCAGGCTGCTCGGGCGGGACGTTCCGTACAGCCTCTACCTGCCCGCCCGGGCGGGCTCCACACCCCGGGAGGGCGGGCCGGACGCCGGGATCCCGGTCCTCTTCCTCCTGCACGGCACGAGCGGAAGCCATACCGACTGGGCCGTCAAGGGCGGCATCGTGCCGACCCTGGAGCGGGCCGTCGCGGCGGGCCGGATCCCGGCGTGCGCCCTCGCGATGCCCGACGCCCGGCGCGACCCCGGCCGGCCGGGCGGCGGCCAGGACGAGACGTTCTACATCAACGACATGGACGCCGCCGGATCCGGCGGCGGCACCCTGCGCTACGAGGACATGTTCATCCAGGAGTTCGTCCCAGCCGTCGAAAAGGCCCACGGACTGGGCGGCCGGCTGGAGAGGAGGGCCATCGCCGGGCTCTCCATGGGCGGCTACGGCGCACTGATGTACGCCCTGCGCTACCCGGGCCTGTTCGGCGCCGCCGCCGGACTGAGCACGGCGCACTTCACCGACGAGGGTTACCGCGCGATCCCGATGAAGGAGTGGAACCGCTTCTTCGGCCATGCCTTCGGCCGTGGCCTGGAGGGGCCGGCCCGCCTGACGGACCGCTTCCGGGAGTACGACCTGGCCGACATCATCCGCCGCACCGCCCCCGACCGCATCCGCAGCGCCCGCTACCACCTCGGCTGCGGGACCGAGGACGCCAACCACCTGCCGGGGACCGAGGACCTGAGCACCGCCTTCGCGGCCCGCGGGGCGGACACCGAGACGGTCGTGCGACCGGGCGGCCACAACTGGCCCTACTGGAGCGTCGCGGCGGAACGCATGCTGGACTTCTTCGGCCGCCGACTCGGCTGACCCGCACGGGCCGCCGTGCCGGCCGCGCCCGGACGTCCTCGACCGGCCGGGTCGAGGACGTCGTGGACGGCCGCACGGGTCGACGGGCCTCGGGGTGCGTCAGTTGCCGCCCGCACCGGTCGCGGCCGGTTCCTGGAATGGTTCGAGGTGCGAGATCTCCGCGAGGGACAGGTGCAGGGCCTCGTGCAGGAAGCGGACGATCGTCCAGTGCGGCAGGATCCCCTCGTCCATCGGGCCGAATTCCTCGCAGTACAACGGAATCCAGCGCAACGCCTCCTCGACGGCCCGCTCCCGGCCGGGGTCGGCCTGGTAGTCCTCGTACCCGATGCTGCGGTGGTGGACGAAGAAGCCCCCCGGGAGGCGTTCCTCGCACAGCGCCCGGTACTCGCGGGTCTGCAGGATGAGGAAGTGCCAGATCTCGTCGATGTCCTGCTCGACCGGGAGGAAGAGCCCGCCCAGGCGGTCCGGGTGCGCGGAGACCAGGTAGAGGTAGCGCATGCATTCCAGCACCTGGCGTTCGGCGTACGGGCGCGGTACGCCGGTGCGGCGCTGCGCGTGGCGGACCGCTTCCTCGTGGAGCGGCTCGCCGAGCAGGGCGCGCAGCGCGTCGGGCGTCGTACAGGGACTCATGCGCCTCCTCCTCGGAGGTCCGCGGCCGGCGGTTCCCGGTCGTCCGCGACGGCGAGCCAGGCGTACTTGCCTGACGCGCCGATCGGCAGGTGGGCGGTGTGCTCGGTGGTGCAGGGCCGCCCGGTGAGGGCGGTGACCGCGGCGGCGAGCGCGGCGTCCCGGCCTTCGGCGGGCGGGCGGCCGTCGAAGGTGGTGTAGCGCAGCCGCGCCGCCGAGCCGGGGCCGGCGTGTGTTTCCAGGCGGTAGAGGAACACCTCCGGCGCGGCGGCGGCCACACGGTCGTCGAGGTCGGCCTGGGCGACGGGCCCGTGCGGGGTCTCCAGCAGCTCCTTCTCACGCCCGCAGAACGCGACGACCTTCGCCGGGTCGGGGCTGCCGTCCGAGGTGCGCACGCAGTCGCCCGAGCGGTAGCGCACCAGAGGCATGTACGGGTTGCGGATGCTGGTGACGATCAGGCTGTGGATGCCGCTGCCGGGGGCCACGGGGACGAGCTCGATGCCCATGCGGTCCAGGTACGGGTGGTAGCGGCCGTCCCGGTCGCCGTAGTAGAGGTACCCCAGCTCGGTGCTGCCGAAGAGGTCGATCACCGGGACGCCGAACCGCCGGGTGAGGTAGCGGCGGACGTTGGCCGGGGTGTACTCGTACGCGGTGACGATGCTGGCGGGCTGCGGGAACGCCTCGGAGCCCCACAGGCCGAACTCCTCGGCCCGGCGGACCAGGTGGGCGAGGTGGTAGCCGGAGCAGTCCAGGTGGTAGGCGCCGTCGGGGTGCGCGGCGGAGACCTCGCGGATCTCGGCCAGCATGCGCTCGATGTCGGCCCGGTCCCACCGCCCCGGGTCCAGGCGCAAGTTGAGGTACAGCGTGCGCTCGTCGAGTCGGCGGTCCTCCGGCGTCGGGGCGGCGGCCGGTTCGGTGCCGTCGCGGCGGGCGTTGACGCGCGCCACGTGCTCGGTGGCGAGCACGGTCGTCAGCGAGACCCGCCGGCAGCCGGCCGCCCAGGTCTTCGCCAGGTCCGGGTGCTCGCTCCACAGCCGGTAGTAGGAGCGCAGCAGGAAGTACGGGGGCCGGATGAGCTGCATCCGGGCGTGGTGGGTGCCGGTCGACCAGACGTACTCGGCTTCGCCGGCGGCCAGCGCGGCGGCCAGGCGCGGGGTCATCCAGTTGTCCGGAAAACCCCGTGCTATCTCGGGCTTCTCCAGGATGGGGAACGCGTCCCGGTCGAGCGCGGGGCGGTAGACGGGGATGTCCCGGATGCAGTCGAGGACGTCGGCGACCCGCAGGCCGTCCGACTGGGGGATGCCGGTCGGGGTGGTTGTGCCGTCCATGGCCACTTTCCGTAGCGGGGCTGGGGGATGGGTCCGCCCGGGGCGGCGCCTCCGGGGCCGGCGGACGGGAACGTGGTCCCGTCCGCGCCGCGCCCCCGAAGGCCCCGCACCCCGGGCGGTCGGGCCGGACCGGTGCGTCAGGAGATGCAGCCGGTCTTGCCGGCGAGGCTGATGCAGCCCTCCTTGGGCGAGGCGCTGATGCAGCCGTCCTTCGCGGCCTGCACCGAGTTGGCCTCGACCCAGCGGCGCCAGACGTCGTCCTGCGTCATGGTGCGGATGAGCTTCTCCACGGCGATACCTCCAGTGAGGGGAACAGCACGGCATCGGTGTTTTCCACCGCCCCACAAAGGTAAAGAGAACACCAAGGGAGGGTCAATGAAAAACCAAGGGATGGCGGGTAATCGCGGGAGGAGGGCCGAAACCGGCCCGGCCGCCGCAGCGCGCCCGGAGGGCCGCAGCGGCGCTCAGGGCTCCACCGGAACCCCGATGGTGGCCCCGCGCTGCTGCGCCCAGCCCTCCAGGGAGGTGCGGCAGGCGTGGTCCAGGTGGCGAAGCCCGGAGAGGTCGAGCTCCACGGGGTGGCCGCAGGGAAGGGCTTCGAGGGTCCCGAGCATCCGGGGCAGCCGCAGGAAGGTGGCGGAACCGCTGAGGGTGACGAGGAACCGGCCGTCCGTCGTCTCGTGCACGTCGAGGTGGACGTGGGAGGTCTCCCAGGCGCTCTTGGCCACGGCCAGGGCGATGCCGAGCAGGACGCCCTCGAACATGTTCGTGACGATGATGGCGATCGCGGTGGCGGCCAGGACGAGGGCCTCGCCGCGGTGGGAGCGCCACAGGGGGAGCAGGTCCTTGACGGGGATGAGCTTGCAGCCCGCGTGGACGAGGACGCCGGCGAGGGCGGCCAGGGGGATGACGCCGATCGCGGCCGGCAGGAGGGCGGCGAAGAGCACGAGCCACAGCCCGTGCAGGACGCGGGAGAGCTTGGTCCTGGCTCCGGCCTGGACGTTGGCCGCGCTGCGCACGATGACGGCGGTGAGGGGCAGGGCGCCGAGCACCCCGCAGATGGCGTTGCCCGCACCCTGCGCCATCAGCTCCTTGTCGAAGTCGGTCCGCGGCCCGTCGTGCATCCGGTCGACGGCGGCGGCGCTGAAGAGGCTTTCGGCCGAGGCGATCAGGGCGAAGGCGATGATCGTGCCGACGGCCGCGAGGCTGCCCAGCGAGGCGAAGTCCGACAGTCCCGGCGGCTGGACGGCGGCCAGGAGCCCCTGTACGTCGACACGGGGGACCGACCAGCCCGCCGCGGCGGTGACCGCGGTGGCGAGGGCGACCGCCGCCAGCGGGGCGGGCACCGCCCGGGCCTTGGCCGGGAGCCTCTTCCACAGGACGAGGACGGCGATGGTGGCCGCACCGACGGCGAAGGAGGCCGAGGCTGCGCCGGTCGAGGCGATCTCGGCGGCCAGCCGGGGAATCCCCGCGATCTTGCCGAGTCCGGAGCGGGGCTGCTCGACGCCGGCCATGGTGTACAGCTGCCCGAAGATCAGGACGAGTCCGATCCCCGCGAGCATGCCCTGGACGACCGCCACCGTGATCGCACGGAAGAACCGGCCGAACCGGAGTGCCCCCATCACGAGTTGGGCCAGTCCGGAGATGAGGACGACGGCCCCCAGGGCGCCGAGGCCGAACTCCTGCACGGCTTCGAAGACCAGGACGGTCAGACCCGCGGCCGGGCCGCTGACCTGGAGGCTGCTGCCGGGCAGGCAGCCGACGACGAGACCGCCGACGATCCCGGTGACCAGTCCGAGTTCGGCGGGTACCCCGGAGGCCACGGCGACTCCGACGCACAGGGGCAGGGCGACCAGGAAGACGACGAGCGAGGCCAGGAGGTCTCGTCGCAGATGGGCGGGCTTCTTGAGGGTGGAGAGCATCAGTGGACTTCCTCGCACGGCGGAAGCGGAAGGGGAAGGGGGGAAGGCGGCCCGTGGGGAGGGCGGATGCGGGTCACAGCGGCCGGAAGGAGGTGGCGGCCGGCTGGTACGCCTGCACGGCCCCGGTGTGGACCTCGTAGTACCAGGCGTGCACCGCCAAGGTCCCGGCCCGCACCCGTTCCGCCACACAGGGGTGCTCGTACAGCCGCTCCAGCTGGGCGACGGCGTGGCGCTGGACGGGCTCGGCGAGGTCCGCAGAGAGGGGCGCCGTCGTCTCCGGCCGGCCGGCCGCGTGCTCCAGCCAGCCCCGAACGGCGGGCAGGCCGGAGAGGTCGCCACCGCTCACCAGGGCGTCGACCGCCCCGCAGTGCGAATGGCCGCACACGATGACGTCGCGGACCCCCAGCACCCGTACCGCGTACTCGATGGTGGCCGTTTCGGCAGAGGGACGGCTGCCGTTGTACGCGGGGACGATGTTGCCCGCCGTCCGCAGCTCGAACAGCTCACCCGGACGGGCGCCGGTGATCAGGGACGGCACGACTCGGGAGTCGGAACAGGTGATGAAGAGGACTTCGGGGCTCTGCCCGGCCTCGAGGGCGTGGAACTCCTGGGCACGTTCCGCCACGTGGGCTGTGAAGGACCGTGCGTTGTCGACCAGGGACTTCATGGTGGCCTTTCTCCTGCGCTCACGGCGGTATGCGGGCGCGGTGTGTTCAGGTCATCAGTCGATGGGTGGATCGGCGCGCCCCAGGGGCCTGACGCCGGTGTTCGCGTGTCACCGCCCATGCCACGAGCCGACGCGGGACGGAACGAGGCGGGGCGACACTCGGTGATCCGTTTGACCACCTAGCGACCACATCTTTGCCTGAAGATTACCTCGCCCGCGGGGGCCCGTCACGGTGCAATAACGGCCAATCACCGCATGCCACCGGGGTAGTTGGCGGATTTCCAACGGCCATCCGTTCGGGTGCGGGCCCCCCGGGACGAAAGCGGCCGGCGAGCCACCCCCACTTCCCGTGAGACCGGACATGCACCAGGATGTCGCTCCCGTGCCGCCGCGCCCCGTGCACCCGCCGGCTCCACGCGCGGCGACCACGACCACCACCGCACCCACCACCGCACCCGCCACCGCCGACGCCCCCGGGACGGGCCGCGTGCCGCGTGCGGAGACATGGAGCAACCGATGGGAACCACCACCACCGGAGCCGACCGGGTCGACGCCGTCGTCGTCGGCGCCGGGCTCTCGGGTCTCTACCAGCTGTACCGGCTGCGTGAACTCGGCTTACGCGTAGCGGTCTTCGAGGCCGGTGGGGACATCGGCGGCACCTGGTACTGGAACCGCTATCCCGGCGCACGCTGTGACATCGAGAGCATGTCGTACTCGTACTCCTTCTCCCCCGAACTGGACCAGGAGTGGGAGTGGAGCGAGCGGTACGCGTCCCAGCCGGAGATCCTCCGCTACATCCACCACGTCGCCGACCGCTTCGGCCTGCGCGGGGACGTCACCCTGCACACCCGCGTCACGGGCGCGGCGTACGACGGCACCGCCCACACCTGGCGCGTCTCCACGGACACCGGACGCACCGTCACCACCCGTTTCCTCATCCTGGCCTCGGGCTGCATGTCGGCACCCAAGGACCCCGGGATTCCCGGGCAGGACCGCTTCACGGGCGAGGTCCTGCACACCGCCCGCTGGCCGCGGGAGGAGGTCTCCTTCACCGGCAAGCGGGTCGCCGTCATCGGGACCGGGTGCTCCGGGGTCCAGGCCGTCCCCGTGATCGCCGAGCAGGCGGCCGCACTCACCGTCTTCCAGCGCACCCCGGCCTACGCGCTGCCCGCCCACAACCGGCCGCTGCTCGACGCCGAGACCGCCGAGCTCAAGTCCCGGTACCCGCAGTTCCGCCAGGCACAGCGGCTCTCCCGGGGCGGTACCGTCTTCGAACCGCCGACCGGTTCCGCCCTCGCGGCCGACGAGGCGGAGCGGACGGCCGCCTACGAGGCCGCCTGGGAGTCGGGACTGCTCAGCGGGCTGCTCCGCACGTACACCGACATCCTGACCGACGAGAAGGCCAACGCGACGGTGGCCGAGTTCGTCCGGTCCAAGATCCGCTCGACCGTCGACGACCCGGAGACGGCCGAGGCGCTCTCCCCCCGGACGTTCCCGTTCGCGACGAAGCGCCCCTGCCTGGACACCGGCTACTACGCGACCTACAACCTGGCGCACGTGACGCTGGTGGACCTCCGCGCGACCCCGATCGAGACGATCACGCCCCGGGGAATCCGGACCACGGAGGGGGAACACGTTCTCGACACGATCGTCTTCGCCACGGGCTTCGACGCGCTGACCGGTTCCCAGCTCGCCATCGACATCGTGGGCAGGGCCGACGTGAGCCTGAGGGAGAAGTGGGCGGACGGCCCCCGCAGCCACCTCGGGCTCGTGTCGGCGGGCTTCCCCAACCTCTTCACCGTGCTCGGCCCGCTCAGCCCGTCCGTCCTCAGCAACATCGCGGTGTCGCTGGAGCAGCAGGTGGAGTGGATCACCGACTGCATCGCCCATCTGGTCCGGAACGGCCTCACGGAAATCGATGCCGCACCGGAGGCGGAGGAGGCGTGGAGCGCCCACGTCGCGGAGCTCGCGGACCGGACGCTCTACCCGGCGGCGGAGTCCTGGTACAGGGGATCCAACGTCCCCGGAAAGCCGCGGGTGTTCCTGGCCTACACCGGCGGGCTGGACCGGTACCGGATCGCGTGCGACGCCTCGGCCCGAAACGGCTACAGCGGCTTCCTCCTCTCAGGCGACGCCCGCGAACGTTGACGGGTGAACGCCCGCCTCACGACGCGCGAGGGTCCCCTCTCGTGCTGCCGGCAGCGTGACGCGCCCGTCGTTGAGCCGGGAGGTCAGCGAAGTGAAGGCCCCGGGGCATCGTGACTCCCGGGGCCTCCGTTCGTGTGCCCGCATGTGGCGCAGTGCGCGGCCGGTGTGGCTACCGGGCTCCGGCCGGCCCCCACGTCGTTGGCAACCCGCAGTCCGGTCTTCGCATCTGGACTGGCACCTGCGGGGATGCCCTGGGTCGCGCCGGGCGTTGCGGGTGGGTGACCCGCCCACTGGTAGGGCGGCGTCAGCGGCCCAGCCCGTGCCAGACGTCGAGCACGGGCCCGTATCCCGCACCACTCGATTCGCCCGCCAGGAGCCCCACCGTGCTGGAACGCGCCCCGCGCAAGGACGGCATGCGGCGGCACTCCAGGCTCACCGTACGTGTGGTCAGTCGAGACGTACGGGTACGACGGCCTCGCGAGCGGCCTGCTCGACCGCGGAGCGGGCTGCGGTCTCGTCGCGGTCCGGATCCCCGCCGGGGACGGGCGCCAGCAGATACCGGACGCTGACGGTCACGTTGGCGACGCGAACCAGAACAGCCGCCTCGCGGCCAGGCACCGAAACGCTGCTGGCCTCGTCGCCCAGGCCGCCCACCGTTGTGGTGCGTGATCCTTGTCCCCCGGCGAAGCGCCGGTTCAGGGCCTGCTGTTCGCGCGCGGCGTCGGTCGCGCTCCCGCCCATGGTCCCCCGCCATTCGGCGAGGTCGTACTCGATCCAGAGCGTCGTGCCGTTCTCGGCATCCCGCCAGACGCAGCGAGATCCGAGCCCGTAGCCGGCGTTGAGGGGCTGGTCGCCGTCGCCGCGGGCATGCGGGGTCAGACGCGAGGCGGCAGCAGTCCCGGCCAGGCACGGATCGGGCAGCCGGGAGGCCTCGTGACGACCCGGCCACCACGGTGCGTTCCACGGGCGGTCCGCCACCACCGCGACCGGCACCAGCACCACCATCAGCACCAGCCACACCCATCCGTTCGACCCGGACGGCAGACGCGCCAGTGCGGCGTTCCCGCCACCCGTACCCTCGCGCCGCATGCCGACCCGTCCGAACATGGTGACAACCACCGAAACCCCGAGTAGCAGGCTGAGCCACCAAAGGGCCAATTCGCTACCCAGCAAGCCCCGGCTGTGGAACCAGCGGCTCACCGCAAGCAGCCCGACCACGAGAAGAAACCAGGACGCGAGGACGAGACGGGACGGGCGCGGTCTCGAGGGACCGGTGCTCGGCGGTATCTCAGGCATCTGCTCTCCGCACGGGTGGGTATCTGGGGGGACTGTCCTTCCCCCTGGTGTATATCCCTCCTCCATGCCGCTGTGTACCCCACCGCAACCCGTGGCGGGCACTTCGTCGCCGCCCGGGAGGGCCTTGCCGAGCGGAAGAGGATACCCGACGGCGAGCGGCGCGCAATCGCCGACTGCGCGAACGAGGTCGGCGGTACGGACAGGCCGCGAGCTCGATGGGCCTTGGGACGTCCTGGAGGGCCGCGCGCTCCGACGCACCTTCCTGACCACCGCGGCCGGGACGCCGAGGCACGTCGGCCTCGGCGGCCCGCCGCGCGATGTCGGCGGGAGGGACCGGACATCGCGTGGTCGTGGGCGTTCGGCCTGGACAGGATCGGCATGCTGGTGGAGGCCTGCGCCGAATCCCTCCCGGAGTCCGGGACAGTCGCATCCCATGAGGCCTCGAGCTCCGGCGCAGCCCCCACCGCCGACGGAGAACACGTCCCTGCACGTCGTTGGGCGCGGCCGTCCAGAGGAGGGGCCGTGGATTTGCCGTCGGCTTCGGCGGCAGTGGTCTGGTGACCGCTGCGCAGGGTGCCGCGTACCGCCGGTGGGGGGATGCGTCAGCGGCGTCCACGCCGACGGGCTCGCGTCGGCGGGCGCTCGGGGCGGTACAGGGCTTCCGGCGGGACTGGCAGACAGGGCTCCAGCGGGCTTCGGTCCAGCACGAGCCTGCCCAGCCCGGTCAGCGCGTCCGCCCCAAGCCGGCCCAGAACCGCGTCGCAGGCCCCGTACAGGCTGCCGCCGTCGCCGACCAGGAGTACACAGTTCCGATGCGCGAACTCCCCCACCGGGAACACGGGCTCCCCCGCCGCCCGGCTCCAGGTGCCCACCCAGCCCAGCACATCCGCGCCGCCGCGGATGTCGATGTCGGTCTGACTCTCGCCGGAACCGTCCCGCGGATCGGCGAACACCAGATGCAGTCCGCCGTACTCAGCCAGGAACTCCCTCGCCGCGCGCGGCGGCGGCCCGTACTGCACCACCATGTCCGGCGTGGGGCCCGGTCCGACGCTTCGGCCGGGCGTCCACCCCGCTTCACACAAAGCCTCCAGCGCCGCGGCAGGGTACGCCTCGTGGCGGGGCCTGGCATCGAGGGGCGGTACCCGCTCGGGGTCGGTGCTCATCGTCCGGCTCCGGTCATCTGCAGGGACCCCCGGCCATGGACTGGTCGCCGGGGAACGGCGCGGCGCTGCAGCCACGCGGGACGAGTATCACAGAGGCCGACGACCCCTTGCCGGGGCATACCGGATCCTCGAAAGCGTCCATCGCGGGGCCGGGGCGGCCCGTCCCGGACCGTGGGCCGCTCACCCGTTGCCGTCGTGCTTCCGGTAAAAAGCGAGGTCGCCGACGTTCCCGCTCTGTCTGTCCATCTCCAGCACCCGTCCGCCGCTGGGGCCCCCTACGGCGGATGCGCCGCGGTGTCCGCTGCTCGCGCACACCGGCGGCACGCCAGGGCCCGCTCGCTGCACGCGATGTCCTGGAAACCTCCGGAACCGGTGACATCGGCCTGCGGTTGCCCGGGCGTAGGCCTGGGCGAGTTCGGCGTGGCCCTGGCCCATTTCGTAGCCGGCCATGACCGCGTTGTACTGGGCAGCGGCAGCACATTGCTGACAGCCCTTCACTTGGAATACGACGGGCATGACCGCCCATAGGCCAGGTACCGGCCCTTCTTCATGCAGCCCTGCCGATGCCGTCCGAATCCAGGCCGAAGGCTCTCACGAGCAGGGCAAACACGATGCCGTTCCCTGCATCCCGGCCTCTGCCGTACCCGCCGAGGCCCGCGCCCACGGCCGGGCTCGCGACGTCCGCTCGACCGGGCAGGCACTCGCCGCCGCCGAATCGCTCCTCGCCTCCGTCCACCTGGGCACCCGCGACGCCGGACACGTCGGCCTGATCCGAAGGACAGGGCCTACTGAGCATCTTCAACGAGGCCACTGATCAAGGCCAGTAGTGGAGCGCTTGCAGATCGTGAGCAGGATTGGTGATCATGGATGCGCTGCGATCGTCGGCCCACATCGATGGCCATCGCGGTGGTGTGGTCGCGAGGACCGTCGTGCGGCACAACCCCTGCGACTCCCCCGAACCCGCGCCACAGAATGCGACATGAAAGAGATTTGATGCGAGCAACAATCGCCAAAACCGCGGTGGTCGCGCTACTGGCCACCGGTCCTGCTGCCTTGATCACCGCCGCCACCGCCTCCGCCTCGGAGGACACCGGCACCACCATCTCGGCGCCGAGCGCTTCGGAACCGCAGGAAGAGCCTGCCTCCACCGAGACCGAGCCGTCCCTTGCCGTTCGCGCTCCGGAACCGGGCAGGACGACGGCACCGCCCCCGGAACCGGGAAAGACGACCACACCCCCGAAGCCGAAGCCGGGCAAGACGACCGCAGCACCCCCGAAGCCGAAGCCGAAGCCGGGCAAGACCACGGCCGCACCCCCGAAGCCGGGCAAGACGACGCCCGCACCCCCGAAGCCGAAGCCGAAGCCGGGCAAGAGCTACGAGGGAACAGCGGACTTCTTCTCCGGCAATGGTGTGGACGGGGCGTGTGGCCGGGCCTTCAACGACCGCGATCTCGTTGCCGCGCTCGACCCGACCATGTTCGGAAACTCGGCCTCTCACTGCGGCAAGAAGGTCATAGTCACGTACAAGGGAAAGTCGATCGTCGCGACGGTCCTTGACGCCAGCCCGACCGCGGAAAAGCACGGCCTGGACCTGACGCGCGCCGCATTCGAGGCACTCGCCCCCCTCGACCAGGGGAGGATCAACGTCACCTGGCGTTTCGCGGAGTAGCCGGCCGTCCGCCACCGGGGCCACGGGCTCGGGAGGAACGAGGACACTGCCACGCCCCGGGCGCCGCTCTCGCAGAGCTGGGCGTGGCCTGGGCGTGGGCTGGGCGTGACACGCCACCTCGCCCGGCGTTGAGCCGCGAGCTCAGCGAAGTGGAGATCCCGGGGGCGTCGTGACCCCCGGGTCCTTCGTTCTGATTCGGGCACCGGACGTTGGTGCAACACGGGCTGCAGCACAGTGCCCTTGACGGCTGTCGGGTCGCGTTCGTACAGGTCAGGGCTGCAACGCGCAGGCGTGTTGCAGCGCCGGTGTTGCACGGCCCAGCGGGTGCGTTGCAGCGATCGTACGGACCGGTGCTGGAGCCGGGCTCAGCGGCAGGCGCGCAGCGCGACGAAGTGACGTCCTCGCCCGCTGGTCCACCGTTCGGCCTCGGTCCATCCGGACGCCACGGCGTGACGGCGGAGGGCAGCGACCCCGACCACGGCCCACGGGAAGACGGCGCTGACCGGCCGGTGGCCGGAGTGGATCCGGACGCGGCGACGCTCGTCCACCTCACGGGCGGCGGTCTCCACCAGGAGGAGACCCTCCGGGGCAACGACCTCCCGGATGCGATGCAGCAGCCGTCGAGGCTCGCCACCGATCCCGATATTGCCGTCGATCAGCAGCGCGGTCCCCCACCGACCCTCGTCGGGAAGCGGTTCGAAGACCGACCTGCTCACCGCTGAGCCGCCCCGGCAGGCAGTCGTGATCACTGCGATGGGACAGACGTCGATGCCGAGGACGTGGTGGCCACGCCCCGCAAGCGCCTCGACCATGCGGCCGGCGCCGCACCCGATGTCCAGGACCCGGTCGGTGCACCGGCGCAGTACGGTCCGGTCGGCCGCGTCCGCCCGGGCACACCACCTTTCCAGTTCCAGGGGGGAGGACCAGCCTTCCGCATCGCGCAGGGACAGCGGCAGGGCACGCTGTGGGGCGTGGATCGCCCGCGCGTAGGAGGCGGTGCTCCAGGCCCGGTATTCATGAGCGGTCACCCCCCATGTCTCGCCCCGACCTGTGACCGTGGTGCGTTCCGGACCGCGGATTCCCCCGGACGGCCTCCTTTCGTGATCACCGCGACACGTGGTCGCCCGGCGCAGGAGCGGCCGCCGACAAGGGCGCCTGGGGCGGTGTCTTCGATTTCAGCGCGCCTCAACCACCGTACGCCGAGGGGCGGCCCCGGGGCACCGGGCCCGCCGGCCTCCCCCGCGACACCGGGTCCGTCCGCCTCCGGGGTCCCGGCGGTTACGGTCAGGACCGGCCGCGCCCGCCCGAGGGTGGCGGGGCCGCCCGGCGCTCACACCCTGTCGACGCCCGTCATGATCCGGACCATGTCCCGAACGCTGATGCGGCCCGGGCCCCGGCCTACCGGCGTCACGGTCACCCCGCCGCCGGCGCGCTGCTCGGGGACCTCGGACGCCTCGGCCTCCAGGACGACGACGCGTTGCCCCGGCGCGGCCTGCCCCGAGATACGGGCCGCCTCCCGCTCCGTCGCGGCGAAGAACACCAGCCCCTCCAGCTCCCGGCGCAGTGCAGGCAGCCGGCTGGCCACCGGGCAGATCACCCCGTACAGCTCACCGTGCACCGTCACCGACAGCCCCATGGCGAAGGCGGGTTCCGGGTCCCTTCCCGTACGGACGGCGGCGACAGGATCCCCTGTCTCCTGGCACACCCACGCTCGGACCGGGCGGCGAAGGCCGGCCTGGCGGGCTTCCAGCTCCCGGATGCGCGCCATGTGGTCGGCCTGGTCCTGCTCCCGCCGCCGCTCGGCGGCCGCGGCCCGCTCGGCCGCCCGCCGGTACGCCTCGGACGCCGCCAGCTGCTCGGCCTCCCACTCGAAGTACCGCCGGGTGATCCACCGGAGTACCGGTTCCCCGACCCGAAGCCGGTACGGGCGCACGGTGTTCGCGACGAGGGCCGCCACGAACGGCCCCAGCGCCAGTTCGACGACGTCCTCCCAACGGCCGTGTCCACCGCAGGGGAGCGCCCCCGGGACGCGTTCGCACAGCGGCCGCTGGACGCACCATTCCCGTACGAACCGGGCCGCCCCGGCGACGACCAGGAGCGGGCCGCCGTCCCCGGCCCGGGCCAGCCGGACCGCCGGCACCGCGCCGAGCCACGGCACGGTCGTGCGGTCCGTGAACCAACAGACCTCCACCCCGGCCGCCGAGTAACGGGCGGTGCGCTGCTCGATGTCCTCCACCGCGATGGCGGACACCTGTGCCTCCAGCGCCACCAGGCGGCCGTCCGGCATCGTCGCCAGGACGTCCGCCCGCCAGGACCCGTCCGGCGCGAACGCCTCCAGCTCGGCCTCCCCGCCGGCGTCCCGGACGGCCAGGGCCAGGTCCAGCTTCAGCAGGTGATGCGCCATCGACTCCCCGGCCGTCGGGCAGTGCGGGGCGCCGTCCGCGTGCCGCAGGTACCAGAGGTCCCGGCCGCCGTGGGTGACGTGCACCAGGTGCAGCGCCCACCCGCACGCCGGGTCACGGCAGACCAGCGGGGCCGGCCCGTCCTTCGGCCGGTGAATCGCGGTCCGGTCCTGCCCGCACCCGAGGTCCGGCAACGTGACGTCGACACGCCCCCACTCGGCGTGGGTCCCGACGAACACCATGAGCAATCCCCTCCCCTGGGCGGTCGTCCCCACGACCGCACGACAGGTCCATGATCGCGCCGAAATCCGCCCCGCGCACCGATGCCCGCCCTCGCGTCGGAAACCACGGCCGCACTGCGCACCGGCGTGCGGCCCGCCGCATCCCCTTCAACCCGGCCACAGTCCTTCGGGAACCGCTCCGCCACGGGCGGCCTTCGCGCGTCCGGCTCCGACGGCCGTCGCGCGTAGTCGGGTACGAGGACGAGCGGGAGAGCGCCGGCTGCGGCCAGCACGCCGAGCGCCGGTTCGACGCCGCCGCTCTGGCGAGCAAGTGGGCCCTGGTCCTGCGCGACCTGAACCAGCTCGGCAAGGCCCCTCCCGGCGCACCCCGCGTACAAGGCGGGCCCGGGTGGAGACCGGCAGGGCCGTCTCCCGCTCGGAGCCGGTGTGCTCCGTGGCGATGGTCACCGGTCGGCTGTTCGCCGCCGCGCCGACGCGAGCCGGTTCATTCTGTTGCCCCTGCTCCCCGCTCGGGTGTTCCGGCTGTTGACCCTGCTCCCCGCTCGGGCGTTCCGGCCGTCGTGAAGATCCGGTCCAGGTGGTGGCCGAGCACCGCGATCGCCGCATCCGGAGTCCGCTGGCCCACGAGGATGCTGGTGCCCATGGTCGCCGCCATCGCGAGCAGGCTGATCGCCTCCGTGCGCGCGTCGGCGTCCGGGTCGGCCAGACCGGCCGCCTGTGCCTGCTCGAGGAGTCCGGTGATGGCGTTCTCCGCGGCGTCGGGGTTGTCGATGAAGGGCTGGGCGGCCAGCTTCGGGTCGGTGATCGACAGGATGGCGTACGAGCTGTACAGCAGGTGGAAGGTGCGGCTCTCGTCGTCGGTCGGCAGCGAGGCCAGCAGCAGGGCTTCGACGGTCGCGCGAGGGCCGGGGTCCAGGCCGGCGGCGGCCAGGCGGGCGCCCACCCTCGCCGTGAAGCGGCCGGTCAGGTGCTGGAGTCCGTAGAAGAGCAGCTTCTCCTTGGTCTCGAAGTAGTACTGCACGAGCCTGAGCGACACACCGGCCTCCGCGGCCACGTCGCGCATGCCGACGGCGTGCAGCCCCTGTCGCCCCGCGACCCGGATGAGCGCCTCGGCGATCTGGGCGCGCCGCTCCTCGTGATCCACGCGCTTCGGCATGTTCCCGTGTCCCCGCCTGTCGATAGTGGGCTCGCGCTCCGCCGCCCGAACCCTTTCATGGTACCGATGTACCACGTTGGTGATACGGTCGTACCATCAAGAACGGGTCTTCCCAGGAGGTGCCGCCGTGCCCGAGAACACCGCCCGCGTACGCCGCGATGTCGGCCGCTACGTCAACGACACCCTGCGCGACCGCTACTTCGCCGCCGCCGACGTCCTCTTCGCGATGGGCGCGCCCGTCCGCTCCGAGACGGACGTGGAGACCGGCTTCGGCACCACCCACGTCTACCGGTACGGCCCCACGGACCCCGCCGCCGCGTCCCGGACCCCGATCGTCCTGATCCACGGCGCCGGCTACGGCTCGGCCATGTGGTACCCCAACACCCCCGGGCTCAGCCTCGACCGCCCCGTCTACGCCCTCGACACCCCCGGCGATGCGAACCGCAGCGTCCACCGCGAGCCCATGTGGCAGCCCGAGCGCGCCGCGCAGTGGATGGACGAGGCCCTCGACGCGCTCGGCCTCGACCGGGTCCACCTCGTCGGCTCCTCCTACGGCGGCTGGCTCGTCCTCAACCAGGCCCACCTGCGCCCCGGCCGGCTCGCCTCCGTCACCGCCCTCGACCCCGGCGGGCTGGAGAAGGTCGGCCTACGCTTCTTCGCCTGGGTCTTCGTGAGCCTCTTCGCCACCTTCGCCCCGAAGGCGCTGCGTCCCCGGCTCGCCAAGTGGCTGGACCAGCCGGTCATCGCCGTCCCGGAGATGCGCAAGTGGATCCAGCTCGGCGCCCGCGCGTACCGGATCCGCCGCCCCGCACCCCTGCCGCTCGCCGAGGACGCGCTGCGATCCATCCGGACCCCGCTCTACGTGATCATGGGCAAGCACAGCCTGCTCGTACACCCCAGGCGCCAGCTGGAACGCGTACCCCGCCTCGTCCCCGGAGCCCGCGTCGAGATCATCACCGCGACCGGCCACGGCCCGCAGATCGACCACCCCGACGTGGTCAACGCCCGGATGCTGAGCTTCATGGAGGACATCGACTCCCTCGACCCCGCTGGGGTCGGCGGCGCATAGGGCCACGGCACCCCGAAGCGCGCCCGGACCGACGGCCGCATGCGCCCCCGGGATCGCGGACGTCCTGGAACCCCCTTTCCCCTGGAAACGGCGGCGACGGCGGCGGGAGCAGGCAACGGACAGCGCTCCGTCGACTGTTCCACCCGGGCTCCCCGGGGGCCCGGTCACATGTGGAACGTCTGGTATCGCATTCCTTTGCCCGGCCGGTGTTGAGGTGGGTTCGGGCTGCTGGGAGCATCGGTAGCCTGACGGCCCGTCACCGGCGGACCGCGATCCGAGGGGGCTCGATGAAGCGGTACGCCAAGAAGCTGGCTGTCCTGACCGTTGCGTTAATGGCAATCGGCTTCGCGCCCGGCACGGCCCAGGCCGCGAGTGGCCAGAACATCCAGAACGGAAACGGCCTGTGCCTTGATTCAGGGGCGTACATGGACCAGTCCGTCTCCGATCAGGCATGCAACCTCGGGCCCTACCAAGCCTGGGGCTTCCAGAACGTAGGGACCTGGAACGGATACCAGGTGTATCAGCTCTGGAACGGGAAACACGGGTGCCTTGACGACCCGAACTACGACGCGCCGACGACACACGCCTGCAACGGCGGCGACTACCAGCACTGGGCACTGATCCCGTACGGCTCCAGTTTCATGCTGGAGAACGTGCACTTCCACAACGGCTGCATCTACGCGGACTACGCCGGCGTCGGCGGCGTGAGAACGGGATTCTGCGACTACAGCTCCAAGGCTCTGTGGCACCACTTGTAGGACAGCGCGACAGCGTGCGCATGACATCAAGAACGCCGACGCGAAACGGTAGCCCCGCGAGGTATCGCGTCCGATGGCCTCCCCGGTATCCGACGCGGAATGCACGGACACGACACCTGGTCACCCGCGGCGTTGGACATCGGGGAGGGAGACCCGCATGCCCCACCGCCTGGCACCCGGCCGCGAGGAGCTCCTCGCCCCGGCAGCCATCCGGGAGTTCTCCGACGACCTCCGCCCCACCGACGTGGAACCCCTGCAGGAACTCCCCGCCGCGCGCCTCGGCGAGATCGCCCGCCCCGGCGACGGGGCCGGGTTCGTCCTGTGGCGCTCCATGCGTGCGGACCTGCCGATCACCGGCCTGCCCACGCCTTGCCGCCAGGTACGCGAGGACCTCGCGGCCGGCGTCCGGTGACGCCCCGGCCCACCGCGGAAGGGCAGCTGCCGCTCGCGCAGCACCTGCGGGCAAGGGAGGCTCTGCCCGGTAGCGGTGGCGAATCCGGGGTCCGGCAGCATCTCCGCCCAGCGGTGGTGATGCGGATCAGCGATGGCCGGGTCGGTAAGTCCTTGAGTGCGGGTGGGTCAGTGGGACGAGACGAAGCCGGCTGACTGGTCGAGGTGGAACGGTGAGCCTGGGTTCTCGGGGGTCCAGCCGTCGGTGAGAGCGGTGCGGACGCTGTCAGCCACCTGGGCGGGCAGGACCGGGCTGCCGGTTGTCCCGAACCAGTTGCCCGGGTGCGGCTGGTCGGTGGTGATCACCAGTGTGGTGCCGGGTGTCCGGGCGTGTTCGACCGCGTAGGTGAGGGGCGACACGACCAGGCCCTGGTCGTAGGTCGGCCGTCCGCGGAGCCGCCACCGGTAGGTGGTGCCGTCCACCGTGATGAGCCGTGACCTCTTCTTGACCAGTGCCATGTCCACATCCTTTCCCATGTGACAGTAGTGAAGGGCAGCTGATCGTGTCGCCCCGGCTCCTGTCGGACCGTGTCCGCTTCCGCGCATGGGGTCACGCCCCGGACGGGGCAGGTGGGAGGAGACGAACCGGCCCCCGGCCTGCCGGTGGAGGCCACCCGGGCGAGGTCGTCGCGCTTGCCTGCGCCGAGGTCCAGGACGCGGGTTCCGGGGCCGGTGTGGAGGAGTTCCAGGCCCGGTCCGTGGTCGGAGTACCGGGTCCAGGAAGAGCAGAGCAGGGCGACGGGTATGGCCGGCCATTCGGAGTCACACCTCATCGGGCCATGGACTGTCCGGGGGCGTGGTACTCACCGGAGGGAGCCCGGTGACGTGGGCACGCTTGTACTCCTCGGAGGGCAGCGAGTCCCATTCCGTCCATGCGCCGTCGCGCGGCACCATGAACAGCGGACGCGATCGAGGGACCGTCCCGTCCAGCTGCGCACGCATGACGATCCCAGGGTCGTCCGGCCCCGGGTAGCCCTCGGGCGTGTAGCGAAACTGCACGTCATGCGCCTCGGCATACGCGATCAAGTCCTTTTCCAGTTCCACCATGTTCCTACCGACCAGCGGGAGGCCGGCCCAGGCGACCAAGGGACCTGCCACGGCATGTCGTCTTCGTGCCTGAGGCGCTGGAAGGCGCTGGAGGCGCTGGAAGGCCGTTCCGGGCTGCGGCAGGGCCGGGTGGAGGTCGAACTGGGCGTCTGGGACTCCTCGACCCGGAGATCCGGACCCGGCAGCTCACCCGGATGCCGCTGGTCGGCATCGCCCGCAGTGGCCACCCCCTCTTCGACGGGCGGATCGACGCCCGCGATGATGCTCGCCCGGGACACCGACCTCGTCGCGCTCAGGCTGACCGACAACGCCTGGGTCCACAGCAGGAACACCTGGCGGCAAACCTGCCGTGAACCGGGCATCCAACGCCGCCGGGACAACACACCTGGGCCGTGATGCAGAAGCCGACCACCTCGCGATGGTCGGCGATCGTGGCGGGCTTCCGGCCAGGTCCGGAGGCACGCACCTCAGAAGGGTGTGTCACCGCCGCCTGGAAAGCCACTGCGCGACCGTGAGGAAGGAGCGCAGCCGGACGTCGGCCGCGGCGAGGGCCTCGGTGTCACCGGCACGGCGGAGGAGTACTTCACCGCGGTTCACGGCAGGGCCTCCTGTCAGGGCGTGCTGGTGTTCGTGGGCCCTCGCCGCCGAGGGGCCGTTCTATTTGCCGGGTCGTCCGAGCTGGTGGAGGGTCCAGCCCGCCGTGCGCCAGGGTTCGGGGTCGAGGGTGGTGCGGCAGTCGACGAGCAGGGGGGTGGCGGGGCGCGTGAGCAGGGCCGCGGGGTCGGTCTGGTGGTAGTCGGGCCATTCGGTGGCCAGGACGACGAGGTCGGCGCCGTCGAGGGAGGCGGGAAGGTCGTCGGTGTAGTCGAACTCGGGGTTGCGGACCATGGCCGTGGCCACGGCCTGGGGGTCGTGGACGGTGACGGTGGCGCCGGCCCGTTGGAGGGCGTGGGCGAGGGCGAGGGCCGGGGATTCACGGACGTCGTTGGTGCCGGGCTTGAAGGCCGCTCCCCACACCGTGACGCGGGCGCCCTTGAGGGAGCGGCCGGCCAGGGCGCGGTTGACCAGGTCCATGGCGACGTCGGCACGGGACTCGTTGACCTCCTCGGCGGCGCGCAGGAGGGTGGCGGCCCGGTCGGCGCCGAGCCGGCGGGCGGAGGCGGTGAAGGCGCGGACGTCCTTGGGGAGGCAGCCGCCGCCGTAGCCGATGCCGGGGCGCATGCCGCCGCTGCCGATGCGGGGGTCGATGCCGAGGATGTCGACGATCTGGGAGACGTCGCCGCCGGCGGCCTCGCACATGTCGGCGACGGCGTTGATGTAGCTGATCTTCAGGCCGAGGAAGGTGTTGGCGGCGCCCTTGGCGAGTTCGGCGGTCGCGGGATCGGTGACGAAGAGGGGGACGCCGGCGTCGAGGATGGGGGCGTAGACGGCCCGGATCGCCTTCTCCCCCGCGGCGGTGGTCAGCCCGGCGATGAGCCGGTCGGGGCGCAGGGTGTCCTGCACGGCGTGGCCCTCGCGCAGGAACTCCGGGTTCCAGACGACCTCGACGGCTTCGCCGGCCGGTGCCAGGCGCTGGGCGAGGGCGGTGACCCGGGCGGTGGTGCCGACGGTGACCGTGGACTTCCCGACGATCGTGCACGGCTGGTCGAGGTGGGGGGCGAGCTGGCGGATGGCGCCGTAGACCTGGCCGGTGTCGTAGGAGCGGCCGTCGGCGTCGATGGGGGTGCCGACGCCGATGAAGTGCAGCTCGGCGACGGCGGCGGCCTCGCGGATGTCGGTGGTGAACCGCAGGCGGCCGCTCGCGGTGTGGCGGGCGAGGAGTTCGGGCAGCCCGGCCTCGTAGATGGGGCACTCGCCGGCGTTGAGGCGGTCGACCTTGGCCTGGTCGACGTCCACGCCGATGACTTCGTGGCCGAGTTCGGCCATCGCGGCCGCGTGCGGGATGCCGAGGTGCCCGCAGCCGATTACTGAAACGCGCATTCCTTGACTCTCACTTCAGGAGGGGCCTCGCGTGCGGGGCCGGGGAACAGCTCCCAGAGGCTAGCGCCGTTCCCCGGCCCGCGACGTCAGGCGTCGTCGGTTCCGGTGTTCGGCCGTCGCTCCAGCTCGCCGGTCGCGTGGGCGGCCGTCTGCCGTACGACCACGTCACCGCTCTGCGGGGCGTCCAGGGGGTAGGGGAACCAGGATCCGTCCGGACGGGGGAATTTTTTCGGGTCGACGCCGAACACACCTTGAGCCCTGCCGCGCGGGCCCGCTCGGCCACCCGCCGCCGGTCGGCGTACAGGCCGATGACGACCAGGGCCCCGGCGTCGGGGTGGAAGGCGACGGGCGGGATCCGCTGGTCGTGGCGGCGCATGAAATGCTGGTCGAACCCGGCGCGCGCCCAGGCCGTGGAAGTCGTTCGTGAGGAGCGGTCCGACCATGCGCCCGGCGGCGCGGTCCGGCGATGTGAACGGACGGTCCCACCATCGCCCGCCACGGCGCACTCCCCCTCGCCGCCCTCCTGGTCCGGACACGAGGCCGAGCACAGCCCTGGCGGTCAGCTCAGTGCGTGGACGACGAGCCGGTTCTGCTCTCCGTCGAAGATGCCGGCCAGGACCTCGCCTTCGCGCCGGCCGCCCTCGAAGAGTCCGCGCTGGTCGACGTGCACGACCAGGGCATCGTGGCTGTCGATCACCTCCGAAATGCCGCGGGCGTGGATCGTGTCCGCCCATGCATCCGGATTCCTGCCGAACCACTCCGGCAGCCCGCACGGCTCCGCGACCGCATCCCAGAAGTCCTCGAGCGTCGCGATCTGCCGACCCCGCAGGTCCACGGTCAACGCGTCGTCCTCCGTCACCGCAGCAGAGTAACCAGCCGAGGCACGGCCGCAACCTCTCAAGGAGACGGAACCTGGTCCTTCAGAGCGGCGATCCAGGTGGTGATGTCGGCATCGTCGGCCGGTCGCGGGTCGGCGTCGTAGAGCTGTGCCACCCCTTCCCCGGGGCGGCTGGCGGGGTTGGTGGCCCACATGTAGGTCTGGCCGACCTGGTACTTGTGCTCGGCTTCGTCGCTCTGGCTGACCAGCATCTCCCCCGCCGCGTCGCCCTTGAGGACGCGGTCGACGCGCACGCGGTAGGCGTCGGACGGAAGGCCTTCGACGGTCCGCCGGCCGAGGTCTTCCAGGACGGTGCCGGTGAACACGGCGGTCGCCTCGGGTGCCACCAGAGCCGGGTTGGTGGTGTCGAAGGCGTGCACGGACTCGCTCGAGGTGTGCGTGGCGCGGTACTGGTCCCAGCCGAGCCAGGCGCCTCCGGCCAGGGCCGCCGCTGCACCGGCCGAGACGGCGACGACGAGGAGTTTGTTCATGGTCATCCCCACAGCTGGTGGTAGGCGTTGCGGTCGGTGGTGGTGATCCGGTCGATGCCGACGCGCGCCGCCTCGGCGTTGTCGGCCCACATGATGGAGGCGACCCGGGTGCTCTTGTGGCAGAAGCCGAGGGCGTGTCCGAGTTCGTGGGTGGCGACGCGGCGCCGGTGCGCGGTGGTGCCGCGAGTTCCGCCGGCGTCCAGGTAGAAGCGGTTCATGGTGATGCTGTCGGTGCCGGGAAGGCCCGTCCAGCGGGCCAGGACGTTCTTCCAGTCGCCGCCGCTGGAGCGGGTGTCGTTCCACTCCAGGTCGGCGATCTCGGAGGCGGTGTCCGGGTGGAAGGTGACCTTCTTGAGGTTGCCGCTGGTCCACTGGCCGACGGCATGGGTGCGGGCGTCGTCGAAGACGCTCTCGTCCTCCCAGGCGATCACCCCCTGGTCGACGGACGACCGCCCCCGGGAATCCTGCCCGGACGGCACGCACGTCTGCGGGGCCTGCCTGAGAGGCGGCCCGGGGTGCGGTAACGACAGCAGGACCGTGGCCACCGTGGCCGCCGCGAGGCCGATCAGGGAAGACGCCACTCCCGGAAGATACCCTCTGCGATCAGACGAACACAAAGGGTGCGGTGGACGGAAGGGGAACGGGCGCGCCGACCCTCCAACGCCACCGGCAGCTCTGACCCGTGAGCGAATCCGGGGTGGAGCTGTAAACGCGGGAGAGGGGCGATCTCCGCCGGTTGGAACAAGGGCCCCGAGGCCGGCGAGGTCGGGCCGGCGAGCCATCCGGACCGGGGCGGGACCGAGGCAGGTCATGACGAGCTGGAGCTGTCCGAAGTACGCGGCCGGGCGGTCGAGCACGGGCGCGCCCTCGGGGTGGAGCCCTGCCCGGCCGACTCGCCGAGTGGCCCGCCGAGGGCCTCCGCCTGCGCGGGCGGCGCCCGACCCGACCCGGCAGGGCAGGGCAGGGCAGGGCAGGCTGCGGCCCGCACGCGTCGCACTCGAACGCCGGGCCGGAGATGCGCCTGCCCGACCGTTCGATGCCCAGGTCCGCTCCGGGCGTGGTCCAGCTCATGGCCGCGCGGCGCTTCGGGGTGTCTGTGCGTGGCCCGGCGGGTTGCGCACCGCCGGGCCGCGGGCGGGTCAGGCGAGGCCGAGCTGCTTGTAGAAGGTCTGGTTGTCCCAGAAGATGAACTCCTCCTGCATCACTCCGGCCTTGTTCCAGATGCCGACGGTGACCATGTTGACGGAGAACTTCTTGCCGGTCGGCTGGATGAAGCCGCCCTTGCCGTCCGGCATGGGCCTGGTGAAGGTGCCCTGCATGACGCCGGTCACCGAGGTCAGGTTGCCCTTGGCGATGCGGTTCGGGTGCTCGGTGATGCGTGTGTCCGGTGCCCAGACGAACTGGCTCTTCATGTCGGCGATGTGCTGGTCGAGGCCGTCCGTGTAGTGGCCGTCGGGCCAGTGGACGCGGATGTTCTGCGCGTGGCTCTCGTCGATCCGGTCCCAGTGCTGACCGGAGTACTCGTTGAAGTCCAGGTCGTCGAAGGTCTGCAGGTTCCTGCGCTCCTCCTGGGTCAGGTTGGCCGGCCAGGAAGACTCGGCCTGCGAGGTGGCGGCCGGGTTGCCGATCGGTTCCGGGCTGCTCGCGGCCGAGGCCGCCAGGCCGGTTCCGGTGGCTGCTGCGGTGAGGACGAGGGCGCCCAGGGCGGCGGCGCCCGCGCCCTTCAGGACGTTGCTGCGGTTGATCATGTCGAACTCCTTGACTACGTGTGCGGGGGGGGGAGGAGGGGTGGGGTTCAGAAGGCGTAGGGGCCGAAGCGGCCCCAGGCCACCTCGGCGGCCAGGGCGAACAGGACCAGGGCGACCGGGAGGGCCGTCGCCTCCTTGCGGCGCAGGTGCAGCACGATGGCGCCGAGCATGGTCGCCGCGAGCCCGAGGGCGGCCCAGGCCGCCACGGCCGGCGCGATGCCGAGCGCGGCCGGGACGGTCAGCCCCAGGGCACCGAGCACCTCGACGGCGCCGACCGCCTTGACCGCCCCCGGGGGGAATGCCGTGGTCCAGGCCATGCCGGCGGCGGCCAGCTTCTCGCGCGGCTGGCCGATCTTCATCAGCCCAGCTGCCAGAAACACGAGCGTGAGGACACCAGAGATGGCCCACAGGGCGGTGTTCATCAGGGGATTTCCCATTCATTAACTTGAACTTTCAAGTTCAAAGCTAGCGCGCCAAACTTGAAGCGTCAAGTGAAGAGGGGCGGATTCGACTTGAAGGATCAAGCTAGGATGAGGTCATGGACACGCATGAACCCCGCTGGCTGAACGCCGAGGAGAAGCAGACCTGGCTCTCCCTGGCCGCGATGGTGATCAACCTGTCGAACGCGCTGGACACCCAGTTGCAGCGCGACGCGGGCATCAGCCACTTCGAGTACCAGGTCCTCGCCACCCTGTCCGAGGCCACCGAACGCACCCTGCGCATGAGCGAGCTGGCCCTCCTCGCCAACGGCTCGCTCTCCCGCCTGTCCCACGTGGTCAAGCGCCTGGAGAAGCAGGGCTGGGTGCATCGCACCCCCGACCCGGACAACGGCCGCTACACCCTGGCCCTCCTCACCGAAGCGGGCCGGGACAAGGTCGCCGCCACCGCCCCCGGCCACGTCGAGGAGGTCCGCCGCCTCGTCCTCGACCCCCTCACCCAGACCCAGCAGCGCACCCTGCGCACCATCGGCCACCGCATCAACCAGGCCATCGACCCCGCCGCCACCTGCCCGCGGTGACGATGCGCCCACCCCCGATGCGCCCACCCCCGGTGCGGCCACCGGAGCCGGCCGGGGGTGCATCCGTGACCGAGCGCGGTAGGCGGCCTGGACGGACAACTCCGATGCTCAAAACCGGGGCACCGGGTGTCGGCCGCGCTCGCCGGGACGCGAGCCCGGGCACGGGCACACCAGGACCGGTGGCGGGACCGTGGCGGGCGCCCCCGAGGCGCCCGGGAGGGCCAGGCCGACCGGTATCCGGTGCCTTCTCCGCCGCATGAAGGGAACCCTTCTGCCTCGGTTCTTCTGTGATCAGGACCAGGGCCGACGCCTGCACGAAGCTGCAGATTCATGATCGGCGGTCGACCCTCTCGGGACGGCCGGCCGCTCGTCCCAGGAGACCTGACGCACCGTCGCCCCGGCAGAACTCGGCGAGTCTGCCGGGGCGAGCCGGACCACGGCGGTTCCCGTGCGGTCGTCGGGCCGTGGGTCCTGCCCCCGACGACCGCAGGACGGAACGGAACGTCGCGGCCAGGAGGAGCTCGGCTCAGCGGACCTCGGTGACCCGGTGCTCCTTGCGCGCGCCACAGTTGGAGTCGTACACCTGCACGTGCACGTTGCCGATGCCCCCGCCCCAGTCGACGCAGTGGCCCTTGCCGTACACGTAGGCCGGGCCCGCGTAGGACGTGTACCGGCCGAAGTCCTCGCCCCGCTCCGAGGTGTCGGGGACTTCGATCCAGAGGGCCATGTCCACGGCCGCACCCGGGTTGTTGCGGATGGTCGCGACGCAGTTCTTGCCGTTCGAGGCGTTGTACGTCAGGTAGACGGTGCCCAGCGAGCCGATGGCGGCCGAGTTCACGGTCTTGTAGGCGCTTCCGCAGACCTTCTGCGGCGTGGTGTTGGGCGCTGCGGTGGCCGGCGCCGCCAGCGCGGTCGTGGCCCCCAGGGCCAGGGCGGCGAATGCGGTGGTGGTCATGACGGAACGGGTGAATCGCACGTTTCCCCCTGCTGGTCATTGGAGTTGGTCGCTCCTGCAGGGTGGGACGTGCGAAACGGCGGAACGGTTGCACATCGTCCCGAAAAGGACGCGACGGCGCCGCCGTACCATCCCGCCCGATGCCGCCGGTGCCAGGTGCGGGGTCAGAGGCTCGCGTCGATGTAGTCGATGTCGGTGAACTCCACCAGCAGCCCGTCCGCGCGACCGCCCCTGTCCCTGAAGTAGACCTCCTGCCAGCCCTCAGCGGCGAACACGGCAGCCGGTCCTCGGTGGCCCCGGCCGCCTGGGCGGCCGGGCGGCCCGGTGCCGGGCGGCTGGCCGACCGGCGGCTGCCACCGGCGCCGTACGTCGGCCAAGCCAGGGGTGCGTCCGAGTTTGCAGTGTCGGGGAAGGACGGCGGAGCCCGGGGCCGAGCGGGGCCGGAAGACCGTCTTGAGGGTCATGTCCGGGAAGTCGCCGGACCAGGCGGCGAGTCTGCGGGACGGTGCGTCCGTCCACGCGGCGAAAGGTCGGCGGACGGGCCTCGCCGGTTCAGCCCCGTGAGCGGCGCTGACGGTGGGCCCGGTGGGTGGGGCGCCGGCCCGGTGAGGGATCAGGAGCCGCCTCCGGTGAGGAGAATCCGCCCGGCACTACGGCGCGCTGCGTCGGCTGCTCCACGGCTGGGGCCGCGGGGGCGGGGCGTGCGGGCTCGGCCTTGGCCACGATGGTGATGTGGGGGATGTGCCGGGCGCAGGCCTGGCAGAGCTCGGTCAGGGTCCAGACCTGGCCGACGGCCGGGTTGTGGATGAGGACCAGCAGGTTGGTGCCGGTGCAGTGGACGCGGGTTTCGTGGAGGGCGCACTGGGCGCTGCCGCAGCTGCAGGCGGCGCTGGGGTGGGCGCGGGCGAGGCGTCCGTGGGCTTTGGCGTGTTCCGCGGCGAAGCGGCGCATGCTCGCGGCGTCCTTGGAGCGGGGCGGCATCCGGCACGCCCCGGTGGTGCAGGTGACGGAGACGGTGTGGTCGGGGTGGCCGGTGAGGCGGACCGTCCAGGTCCGTCCCGGCACGCGTGCTCCGGGTATCTGGGTCAAGTCGGGTCCCGTCGTTGAGCTGGTGGGTGGCGGCGCCGCTTGCCGGCGCGTGGAGGAGCGGTGTGGATACGCCGTGTCGCGGAAGGCAGGCCACCGGGGCCCGGGGCGCTGCGGCAGAGCGCGCGCAGGGCGACGGCCGCCCTGCCCAGAATAGCGGTGTCGTCGCCCGGGATCCGAGCCGATCCGCAGCGAATGAGCCTGCGCCGCCCGGCCCGGCAGGCCGCGAGTGGTCGGCTGCTCATCGGCCGTCACCTGCACGATGCCGGCCAGGACACCCCGGCGCCTGCGGTACGGCGAAGCCGCGGCGGGTTCGCTCTTCCCGTCCTCCCGGCTGCTCGCCCCCCTCCTGGGCGGCGCCCGGCCGTGCGGGAACCGGCCGACTGTGGGTGCGTACTGGCGGCCACGGGCCCGTGGGTGACGGCGGCGGGAGTCCCGGTCTGGTGACCGGCGGAGCAAGTCGCGCGGGTCCGTCTGGTCGCGGCTCGGGTGGGCAGAGGTGTTCCGGGAGCTCCCGCGCGCCCCTGAGGTGAGTAGCCGGTCCGTCCGCCGGCTTCTGGAGCGGTGGGGATCGCCGCGCCCTGCCGATCGGCGGCCCGCCGGCCATCGCCGCCTGCCCCACGCCGGCCCCGGGCCGGCGCGCCAAGCCGGTCGGCGTCCGCACACCGCGCACCGCAGGCCGGCAGGCCGGCCGTGCCGACCTGGACGAGCCGTGGCGGGCCGCCGAGGACGCCCGGCGACGGGACCCCCGGATCAGCGCCGACCCCGTGGACCGGCGACGAGGGCACCTTCCACGCCACGGTACGCAGCGACGACACCGGGCAGGCGCCGGCCCCGCAGATCGAGGGTGTCGTGAGCATCGGCGCCGACACCGCCTCGGCCGGCTACGCCATCCCCTGGAGCGGCGTCCTGGTCACCGTCACCGCCCCCCCGACTCCCACACCGTCTGACTCCGGACCAGAAGCACGGCCTCAGCCCCCTCGTCCAGTGCGCGGGCGGCGGCCCGTGAGGCGTTCGCCATGCGCCTGCCTCGCCTGCCTCGCCTGCCTCGCCTGCGCAGGGACGCTGCTATCACCGGGCGGGAAATGTCGCCCGGTGCAGACGAGGCAGCAGACAGGAGCTCGCGCGAGACGATCGCGGCGAACCAGCCCTCCCGGCCCAGCACCAGCGACGCCGGTCCTGCTCGGCTGTCCGGGTGTGTGGGGGGGGGAGCGCCCGCGTCCCGCTCACGGTGCCGGCGGCCAGGTCCCAGCTCCGGCGGGCCAGTTCGCCACCGGTGAGGGCGGCCGGTCGCTCCCTCGGCACGGGCGGACCGCTGGTCGGATGTGTGTTCCCGTCCTGGGTGCCGGGCCTGGATGCGGCGGATCCCGATGCGGCGCAGAATGGACGAGGACGTCGCCCATGGGCGGGAACCGCCGGTGGCGCCCTGTTGGAGTCCCGGTCGTGCCGCCCTTCACAGCCTCGACCGCCCCGTGGCCTCGGCCGCTGTAACCGCTTCCAGGCGGGGAACCCTCTGCGCACGGGCGACCGTACGACGCCCGACGCGCGCGCCCACGTGCAATGAAATGGGGCACATGATGAGGCAATCCCTGGCGATCACGCTGGCGTCTTCTGCGGTGGCGGTGCTGCTGGCGGGCCCCGTCACCCCCGCGTCCGCTTCCGTGTCCTGCTTCGGCAGCGGCGGGAACACCTCGATCCTGTTCTACCGGACCGGTAGCGGCTCTGCCGTCAGCGGCACCCTCTCGGCCGGCCACTGGGAGTCCAACGGGGAGTTCCACCTGCCGCGCGGCTACACGCACGCGGCGGCGAGCCACGATTCGCTGCTGCTGTACAACAAGATCACCGGGGCTGGGGAGGTCGGCACCTTCACCGGCGGCGAGTACGCGCGCACCCGCACCTACAGCGACTTCCCGACGGGCTGGACCCAGGTCGAGGCCTCCGGCGACTCGGTGCTCTTCTACAACGGCCAGACCGGCCGCGGCATCACCGGCACCCTGCGGAACGGCACGTACCAACAGGTCCGCACCTACGACGGCTTCAAGAAGGGCTGGGTGACGATGGCCGGGTCGTGCGACACGCTGACCGCCGCGGCCCGGCCAGGGGCGGCCACCTTCTCGTGGGACGAGAGCGAGTACGGAACCCTGGAGAACGGCGTCTACGGGCGCAGGGGCAGCTTGGTGGGGGAGGACCACCTGGGCCAGCTGACCGCCACCAGGGACTCGGTGCTGTCCTGGGCGAAGGCGAGCGGGAAACTCGACTTGCGGGCGGGCACGGCGACCGACGGCTGGATCTTCAATTTCCGCGGGGTCGGCACCTCCGACCTCTGGGAGAAGGTGGGCCGGACCGCGGACAGCCTGCTCTTCTACAAGTCCGACGGCACCGCCTCGGCCTCGACGCTGGTCGACGGCGACTACAAGAGCGTCGGGCCGCTGGACGACATCTCCCCCGGCTGGACCCTCATCGAGGGCGGCGTTTGAAAGCCCGGATGACGGGCTCACTCCTGGGTCTTGAGATCCTCCGGACCGGCTTCATCCAGCGGTGCCGTGTGGGTCACCGTGACAACGGACATGCCCGGACCGTGGTCATAGGCAGCGAGGGTGACCAGGGCCTGTTGGTGGCGGGCGCGATCGTCGTGGCGGGTGGCGGGGGACGTACCCTGCTCCAGCCGCCGGTGGTCGAAGCAGCGGTCGACGACGCTGCGGGGCCGGTAGGCGGCCGGAGCCCGGTCGAGGCCTTCCGGGGTGATGCCGCGGCGGCCCCGACCAGGTCGGCGAGTCAGTCGTCGATCGCCTGGTAGAGGGTGGTCCAGAAGTCGTTGGCGGCCCGCGCCGAGTCCGGAGTGGACATGCCGGTCTGGGTGAGGAGGATGCCGACGAGCCCGTGGTGCGGGTCGGCGTACGTGGTGGTGCCGGTTCCGCCGTCCCAGCCGAACTGGCCGATGGGCGCGTAGTCGCCGCGGTAGGTGCGCACCGCCATCCCGAAGCCCCAGCCGCCGTGCTGCCCTTGACCGTGTGACAGGTGGACGAGATCGCGGGCCCGGGTTTCACGGTCGGCCAGCTGTGCGGCGGGGAGGCGGTTGGTGGTCATGAGTTCGACGGCGGGCCGGGAGAGGATCCGCATACCGCCGTGCGTCCCGTGGTTCAGGAGCATCCGGAAGTAGGCGTGGTAGTCGTCGACGGTGGAGTCGAGTCCGCCGCCGCCGGACTGGAACGCCGGGGGCCGGCTGTGGTGTCCGCCTTTGGCCTTGTCCGCCACCGTGAACTCGCCGGTCTGCGGGTCGGGGGCGTACAGGGGCGGCAGCCGGTCGATCTTGTCGGCGGGCACGTGGAAGCCGGTGTCCTTCATCCCCAGCGGCTCGAAGATCCGCTCGCGCAGGAACGCCTCGAACGACTGGCCGGTGACCCTGGCCACCAGCACTCCGAGTACGTCGTCGCCGACGTTGTAGAGCCAGCGCTCTCCGGGCTGGTGCATCAGGGGGAGCGTGCCCAGGCGGCGCATCCACTCGTCCGGCTCCGGTGCCGGCAGCAGCCAGCCGTCCTCCTGCCCGTACACGCCCCGTTCGAAGAACGCGCCCATGATGGGGGAGGTCGGTGCCGTCATGTCCAGCCCGAGGCCGAGGGTGGAGGTGAGCAGGTCCCTCACGGTGATCGGGCGCCGCGCCGGGACGGTGTCGTCGAGCGGGCCGTCGGCCCGCTTGAGGACCTGCCGGTCGGCGAGCTCGGGCAGCCACGGGTCCACCGGGTCGTCCAGCCGTATGCGGCACTCGTCCAGCAGGACCATCGCCGCGGCGGACGCGACCGGCTTGGTCGTCGAGGCCATCCGGAAGATGGTGTCCCGGCGCATCGGCGGGCCGCCGTCGTGGCGCATCGTCCCCATTGCCTCGACGTGGGTCTCCTCGCCCCGGCTCACCAGGGCGACGAGCCCGGGGATCCTGCCTGACTCCACGTGCCGCCGCAGCACCTCGCTCAGTCTGCGCAGTCCCGCCCCGGAGAAGCCGTTGTTGCCTTGTCTCACCGTGAATCCCCCTGTTCGATGTCGTGAAAGCCGGTCCGGCGGCGTTCGTGATGCGTGCTGCCGCCCGGATGACGGCGCCGCCGGCATGCGGCAGGGGTGGCCCGCCGGGAGCCACCCCGTGGACGTACGTGCGCCGTGGCGCCGTCAGACCGCCCCGTCTGCTTCGGCGGCGGCCCGCTCGATGTCGTCGGTGAGCCGCTTGCGCGCGCGGGCGGGGACGTAGCCGCCGTCCGAGTAGTTCTGCGCGAAGGCCTCGACGAACTCCACCGGGTCCTCCCCGACGATCTCGCGGATCGGCGTGCCGTCGACCGCGGCCTGCTCGAACAGGTCCGCGAGGTCTTCGAACATCGACGCACTGCTGTCGGCGTCGACCGGCACGAAGTGCATCAGGTACCGCTCGACCGCCTCGACCGCCACACGGTGACCCCCGGGCAGCTCCTTGACGCGCGCCTTGTACGCCCGCCACCGCTTCTTGGGCCCGATCACCTTCGCGATGATCCCGCTCTTCCCTACGTCGGACATGACTACCCGCCCTCCCCTTCGCGGAGCTGTTCCAGTCGTTCCGCGAGGAAGCTCCACGTCCCCCAGAACTCTTCGAGATATTCACGCCCCCGGGCGTTGAGGGAGTGCACCTTGCGCGGCGGCCCCTTCTCGGAGGCGACCTTCTCCACGTCGACGAGACCACGCTTCTCCATCCTGACGAGCAGCGCGTAGACGGTCCCCTCGGCGATGTCGGAGAAGCCCTGCTCCCTCAGGCGCGCCGTGATCTCGTACCCGTAGGCGGGCCTGCCGGCCAGGGACGCGAGGATGATGCCCTCCAGCGTGCCCTTGAGCATCTCGGTCAGCAGCTTGGCCATGGAACACCTCCCCCGTGCACTATTGAGCGTCGTTGAGTACCGGTACACCGTAACGCTGACTACCGGTACTTAGCAAGACGGATTAGCTGAGCGCAGCGGACGGTGGCTCCGGCAGCAGGCCACCGGTGACGGTCCGGTGGCGAACATGCGGCGGACTCGTCGGCGAGCCGGTTGCTGCGGTCGATCTCCGGCATGTGCGTCCCGGCCCAGACCCGCAGGGCGGAGAGCGGTACTTCGAGGGACAGGCCGAGCTCGGTGAGCAGGTAGTGGACGGCGGGCGGCACGGTGGGTTCCACGCGGCGCGCGAACAGACCATCGCGGACCAGGCTCTGCAGGGTGACGGACAGCATCTTCTGTGAGATGCCCGGGACACGGCGCCGCAGTTCCGCGAAGCGGAGCTCACCCGGAGCCTCCTCGGCCAGCACCTTGACCGCCAACGACGTCCACTTGGTGCCGATGCGGTCGAGCAACCGGCGGGTCCGAGACCGTGCCGGAGGGCCACGAGGCCGCCTACGTCGACCGGTTCCCCAGTGCCGGCACACCCGGCGACGGGGTGCGCCCCGCCCTCCGGGACGCGTTCGTCCGCGCATACACCGGCCGCCAAGCGCCGAGCTGCGCGTTCTCGTACTGCCGGGCCCTACCCGAAAGCGCCGTACAGATCGAGCGGGCAGTCGCCACTGCCCGCCTGACGCTACCCACGATGGCGCTGGGCGCCCGGCCCGTCGGTACTGCGCTGGAACGCCGACTCCGCCCGGTCACCGACGATCTCACCGGACACGTCATCGAAGACTGCGGCCACATCATCCCGCTGCGCCGGCCGCACGCCCTGCTCGCGCTGCTGCATCCGTTCCTGGCCGGTGAGGACGCGACGGCAGCGTGACCGGGACGGGGCTGCCGTTCGGCAGGCGCTCTGGACCGCCCGCCCCGGGTTCCCTCGTTGCCACAGTGATCTTCATCGAGTAGCGTCGCCCTCGTGAACACCGGACCGGCACTGCGCCACCCACGGATCGGCTATCCGGTGGAGAGCTGACCGCACGGCGGGTGCGAAGAGCGCACCTTCTCGGTTCGGCACGCGGACCTCCCGGCACTCGCGCACCGCGAGTCCGTTTCCCGTGTCGAACAACCATGAGGCCAACCGCGTGACAGCCACGTTCAACCACACCATCATCGCCGCCAAGGACCGCAACGAGTCGGCCCGGTTCTACCGCGACCTGCTCGAAGTCGCGGACGCACCGTCCTGGGGCCCGTTCGCCAACATCCAGCTCGCCGACGGCGTACTCCTGCAGTTCGCCGAGCCGCCGGTGGAGATCCAGATGCAGCACTACGCCTTCCTGCTCGACGACGAACTGTTCGACCGCGCGTACGGTCGGCTGTGCGACCAGGGCGTCGCGCACTGGGCCGACCCGCAGATGCGTCGCCCGGGCGAGGTCAACACCGAGCACGGCGGCCGGGGCCTGTACGTCAGGGACCCCGCCGGTCACTACGTCGAGCTGATCACCCGTCCGTATCTGTAACCGGGCCGGTGTGCCCGGTCGAGCGCCCGAGCCGGGTGCCCGACCGGGCGGTCGCGCGTGATCCACACGGCGGAGCGCCGGAGCCCGCGGTCACGGCGCCTCGGGGGCCTGGAGTGGCCCTGCATCCGCGTCCAGGGACGCCAGTCCGTCCAGCCACCGTGTCCGCCGTTGCGCAGTGGTCTGGTCCCACCACGGGGTGCCGCGTTCGCCGAGGGCGACCTTGGCCGTCTGGACTCGCTTCCTGGCTGCGCTTTCGGCGACCTCGTCGTGGGTCCGCAGGGCGGCCCCGACGGCGCGACGGGCCTCCATCAGGTGGGCACGCAGGCGGCCGGCGACATCGGGGGGCAGCTCGGGGTCGGTGGCCCGCCAGCGTCTGCCGTTGACGACCACGTAGCGTCCGTCCTCGGTGTGCTGCGACGGAGAGTGGCGTGGCATCAGGTGTTCCTCCTCTCCGGGCGTGCCGGGTGCCCGGCCCCCGCCGGCACGATCAGCGGGAGTCGAGTACGGAGTCGTCGAGAGCGCCCGCGCCGGGCAGGTGGTGCCGAGCGGCTATCAACGCGGCGTGCACGTCCGCCGTACCTGTGGCCACGCACAGGGCCTGCTCGACGTCCCGCATCTCCTCGCGTACGGACGAGGCACCGCCTGCGGCATCACGTACGGACAGTGCCCAGTAGCGGTCGACGAGGCCGGGGAGCACAGCCGGGTGGGCCATCAACATGGGATTCACCTTCCGCCAACTGATCGATCTTGTGGCCGTCGCCTACCCTGCCGACCACGGTTGAATCCCACCCGGCGTGCGCTGCGCCGCGGCACCCCTTCCTCACGAGCGACGCACGCCTCGTCAGCGGCGCTCGATACCTGCTTCCCCCCTGGCCGAGCCCGTTCCGCTCGTCCACGTGCGTCGGCACCCTGCAGCGGGGTACACGCGCCCGCACGGTACGGAGCCGGTCACGGAGGGAGCGGTCGATGGACGTGCGTGGGAAACTCGCCGCGGTGCGCCAGGCGAAGTGGAAGCGGCGTACGGAGAGGACGGTGGAGCGGACGGGGACGGCGCAGGGCGTGGAGGGGGCGAGGGAGCCCGGCCCCGTCGTCCGGCCTCCCGCGCGGCCCCTGCTCCGGGCACTGGCGGTGCTGGCCGCCTTCGCCGGGACAGTGCTGTTCAGCCTGGTCCTGGCACGCGTCACCCTGGAGCCCTCGGCGGCCTCGGCCGGACTGGTGCACAGCAACACCCGCCCGGGCGCCTCGATCGGCCCGTACCTCGACGGCGCGTCCGCGAGGGAGGCCGCTGAGCAGCTCGGCGGGAACGTGCTGCTCGGCCTTCCCTTCGGGCTGCTGCTGCCGGTCCTCCTCCCGCAAGCCCGCGGGCTGCTGAGGGTGGCGGCGGTGACGGCCGTGGTCATGACGCTCGTCGAGCTCATCCAGGGCGCCCTGGTCACCGGGCGCGCCTTCGACGTCGACGACGTCATCCTCAACACCGCGGGTGCGCTGCTCGGCTACCTCCTCCTGGGCCGCCGGATGGGCCGGGCCGTCCACCCGCGCCGCCCCCACTGGTGGCACCGCCCGCCCCGCCGCGGCGGCCGCGCTCCCGCCGGCGGGTCTTCCGTGCCGCCGGCCCGGTAGGCGGCCAACCGGCTTCGAGACGCGCCGCCGCCCCCGATCGGTCCCACGCAAGCACTGCGTACGTACGGGTGGATCCACGCGCCACGCCATCGAGGGAGTCCACCGGCACGGCAGCCTCCCCCACCGCCGGCCCGGTCCGGTCATCCGCCACATCGGCGTCCGGGGGGCACGGACTCTCCTTGTCGGCTGCGGGGTGCGTGCGGTGCTGTTGTCGGTTCCGGCTGCGGGCGCACGTGGTCTCACACTCCGGGTGCGGCGGTGGTCTGATCGTCGTTCAGGCGGGCTCGCCACTCGCCGACGTGTTCATCGGGCATGGAGGCCAGGCGGGCGATCTCGGCGTCGCTGCGCCCGTCGGACCAGGCCAGGATCCGCGTCACGGTGCGGTTTCGTCCGGCGCGGAAGTCCTTGAGCATGTTCTCGAGACGTTCGACTTCCCGGCCTTCGAAGACGAGCTGCCGGTCGACGCCGGCGCGTTCCTCGGCGCGCAGGAGGCGGAGGTACGCGGCCAGTCCGGTCAGGACGAGCCCGTGTTCGCGCGCGGCGTTCTGGAACCTGTCGGTCAGGTCCGTCAGCACGCAGTCGGGGACGTCGGCGAGGGTGGCTCCGGGGGGTCTGGCCGTTTCCCACGTGGCTCTGCCGGTCTCCGTCGTCTCCAGCCAGGTGCGGGCGTCCGTCGGGGTACGGTCGCCGCACGCCTGTGCGCGGTAGGCGTACAGGGCGGCGCGGTGGCCGTAGAAGGTGAAGCCGTCCTCGATCTGCCTCTCGGCGGTGTGGCAGGCCCTGCCCGGTACTCCCCCGTAGCCGGTGGCGGGGTGGTAGTCGGCGTAGGCGTCGAGTTCGGCGTCGCCGGCCACGGCCCAGGAAGGGTCGCAGAGCTCGGGGTTGGCGGCGAGGAAGGCGCCGACCTCGACACGCCAGGCGGGGGTCGGTGTCGTGCGCGGCCCGGGCCAGTGGAGGGTGCCGGTGGGGTCGAGGGTGTGGGTGGTGGTGTGCTCGATGTCGTCCCAGGCGGTGGCGGCCTCGGCCGACCACTCCAGTTCGCCGTCCGGCCCGATCCGGTGGATCGAGTCGACGAGGCGCTGCACGGCGGGCAGCGTGCGCAGTGCGAGGGTGTGGAGCTCTTCGGCGGTGAAGAAGCGCCAGGTGCAGCCGTGTTGTTGGTCGTGGGTGAGGTGGCTGAGGAGTTGCACCATGGTTCCGGGGGCGGGGACGGCGCCGTCGCCGAGTGCCCTGCGGGGGAGGCCGGGAAGCCGGCCGGCGAGGTTGTCCCGGGGGGCGCGCCAGTCGGTGTCGCCGAACCAGACGGCGCCGTCGCCGGGGTCGACCGCCAGCCACTGCTGGTATCCCGTTCCCGGGCCGTAGCGCTGCTCCTGCTGCGCGGCGTGCTCGTCGTGCCATACGTACTCGGCTGGTGGCGGGTCCAGCTCTGCGGCCATGAAGCCGTCCTCGGGGCGGTAGCCGGTGAGGACGCGGGCCGTTCTCGGTGTGCTGTCGGCTGCGGTCATGAGGGGTTTCCTCTCGGTGGAACGTCAACCGCGGCCAACGTAGTCCGCTCGCCAGATAGTAGTTAAATTTTCAGCCACTGCGTCCGATAGTCGGACGCGCCGGGAACGCCGGTCTCGCGCGAGGGTCTACGCGCGTGCAAGTGGCCGTAACTTGGCTGTATTTCACGTGGCCGCCACGGCCTGTTCACCTCTGGCCGGCAGCTCGTGCCCGCCGCCCGCCGTGCGCGTCAGGAGAGGGCGGCCAGCGCCTGGGCGGCGAGAATCCGCTCAAGGTCCAGGACGGCCCGCGGGGTGTGCCGGGTGTCGATGCGGACGGCGTAGATGAAGCGCGTCAGCCGGGGTGCGGCCAGGGGGCGGGCGACGACGTCGGAACTGGCGCGGGGCAGGGCGAGTTGCGGCATGAGGGCCACGCACAGGCCCGCGGCCACGAAGCCGAGCACGGTGTTGAAGTCGTCTCCCTCGTACTGCAGGCGCGCCTGGAAGCCGGGCGTCTGGGCCATCTGGGAGAGCAGTTCCAGGCGCAGAGCGGCCTCCGGGGCGGCGATCCACGTCTCGGAGGCGAGGCTGGCCAGGTCGATGACCTCCCGGTCGGCCAGGCGGTGGTCCGCCGGGACGACGGCCACCACCGGGTCCCGGGCGACCAGTGTCCGGCGCAGCATCCGGGGCGGGGGCACGGGGATGAAGTCGTAGTCGTAGCTGAGGGCCAGGTCCATGTCGCCGCGCTTGAGCCGGCTGTAGCCGGCTTCGGGTTCGAGTTGGCAGAGGCTGACCTGGACGTGGGGGTAGTCGGCGTGAAGCCGGGCCAGGGCTCGGGGAACGATGCTGGTGGCCGCGGAGGCGAACGCGCCGAGGCGGATCCGTCCGGCGGTGCCGGCGCGCATGGCGTCGAGTTCGGCCGAGGCCGCCGCCAGGGCGCTGCGGACGCCCTGCTCGGCGTCGAGGAGGACTTCGCCGGCCGGTGTGGCGCGCACGGGGCGGCGCTCGAGCACCCTGAGGCCGGCGCGGCGTTCGAGTTCGGCGATCTGCTGGGAGACGGCGGGCGGGCTGTAGCCGAGTTCGCGAGCGGCGGCGCTGAAGGAGCCGTGCCGTACGACGGCTTCGAGGGTGGCGAGCAGGCGGGGGTCGAGTCCGTGCACGGAGTTAAGGCTCACTTATCTGTCGCGAAGATGTGTTTTCTTGTGAATCAAGATGAACGCCAGCAGGATTCTTGCCAGCGGCAGGAAAAACGCAAGCCTGCGCTCCTGGGCCGCGCGAACGCCTCTCCCCCGCCGTCACGGCACCCTCCGCCCGTACCGCCCTGCTCCGCCGCGGCCCGCCGCGAGCCGGGTCGGCCGGGCGGCCGGGTGCGGATCCCGCTGCCGGCGGCCACCCCTCATGCCCGGAAAGGAAGTGGTATGCCCCAGCCACCACTCGTCGGACTCACCACCTACCTCGCCCACGCGCAGTGGGGCGAGTGGGACCTTCCCGCCGCAGTGCTGCCCGCGGCCTACGCGGACTGCGTCCAGGCGGCGGGCGGCCGCACCGTGCTGCTGCCGCCGGACGCGCCCGCGGCCGCGGCGGACGTGGTCGCCCGTCTGGACGCGATCGTCCTGACGGGGGGCGAGGACGTGGACCCCGCCCTGTACGGGGCGGTGCCCCATCCGCGTACCGGGCCGCCGGTGCGCGAGCGCGACGCATGGGAGCTGGCCGTGCTGGCCGCCGGCCTCGCCCGCGACATACCCGTGCTCGGTGTGTGCCGGGGCATGCAGCTGATGAACGTGCATGCGGGCGGCACCCTCGTCCAGCACCTGCCCGACCGCGTGGGCCACCACGGCCACAACCCCTACCGGGGCCACTTCTGCGCCCACGCCGTGACCACCGTGCCGGGGACGCGGATCGGCGCCCTGCTGCCCGGGACCCGGGAGGTCGCCACGCACCATCATCAGGCGGTGGACCGTCTCGGCGCGGGGTTGACCGTGGCCGCCCGTGCGGCGGACGGCACCGTCGAGGCGCTCGAGAGCACCCGGCACCGCTTCGCCGTGGGCCTCCAGTGGCACCCGGAGATGGGTGCCGACGCGCCGGTCGTGTGCGCCCTGGTGGCTGCCGCCGCCTGCGCCGCGGACGCCGAGGGGGCTCCGGTGGCCGGACGCAGGGGGCACACGGCGCGAAGCTCGCCGGGCGGGATCTTCCCGGCACAGGTGTCTTGACACCCCGCGGCGCACCCCGCAGGATCACAGCGTGAACCTGTCAGACAGCCAGACAGGTGGCCCCCTTCCGCGGCGCGTCAGCGCCATGGAAGCGGTCTTCGGCCACCTGCGCAGCGCCATCGAGCGCGGTGAGTACGTCGTAGGCGACAAGCTCCCCTCCGAAGCCGAGTTGTGCCGCGCCCTCGAAGTCAGCCGGCCCGTACTGCGGGAGGCCCTGCGGGCCCTGCAGGCCATGGGGCTGACCGTCTCCAAGAGCGGCAAGGGCACCTTCGTCGTGGCGAACACGGTCGAGGACCCCACCTTCGGCGACTACGCCGCCAGCGACCTGCTGGAGGTGCGCCGCCACGTCGAGATCCCGGTCGCCGGGTACGCCGCGCTGCGGCGTACCCCGGAGGACCTGGACCACCTGGGCCACCTGCTGGATCGGATGGAGCGGGAGACCGACACCACCGCGTGGGTGGCGATGGACACCGTCTTCCACCTGGCGGTGGCCGAGGCCTCCGGCAACCCGGTCTTCCGCCGGGTCATCGAGGAGATCCGTGACGCACTGGCGCGTCAGTCGACCTTCCTCAATGAGCTGGGCGGCCGGCGCGAGCAGTCCAACTGCGAGCACCGGGCGATCCTCGAGGCGCTGGCCGACGGCAGCGAGCACGACGCGGTGGAGGCCATGTCCCACCACCTGCTGCGGGTCGAGACGACCCTCACCGACATCGTGCGCCCCCAGCGCACGACCGCCCCTACGGAAGGCAGACCCGAGGCGTGAGCGAGCAGTTCCTCGAAGACGAGAAGCGCCCCGCGACCCGTCACGTCGACGCCGGGGACACCGGCTACAGCAAGTCCTTGAAACCCCGGCACGTCAACATGATCGCCATCGGGGGTGCGATCGGCACCGGGCTCTTCCTCGGCGCGGGCGGACGCCTCGCCGACGCCGGGCCCTCCCTGTTCGTCGCCTACGCCGTCTGCGGGATCTTCGCGTTCCTCGTCGTGCGGGCGCTCGGCGAGCTCGTCCTGTACCGGCCGTCCTCCGGCGCCTTCGTCTCCTACGCCCGGGAGTTCCTCGGGGAGAAGGGCGCCTACACCGCGGGCTGGATGTACTTCCTCAACTGGGCGACCACCGGCATCGCCGACATCACCGCCGTGGCCACCTACACCCACTACTGGCACCTGTTCTCCGACGTCCCGCAGTGGGTGATCGCGCTCATGGCCCTGGCCGTGGTCCTCACCGTGAACCTCATCTCGGTGCGGATCTTCGGCGAACTGGAGTTCTGGTTCGCCATCGTCAAGGTCGGCGCCCTGGTCGTCTTCATGGGGATCGCGATCTTCCTCCTGGTCACCCGGCACCCCGTCGACGGCGCCGTCCCCGGCCCTGCCCTGATCACCGACAACGGCGGGATCTTCCCCAACGGCCTGCTTCCCATGCTGCTGATCGTCCAGGGCGTCGTCTTCGCCTACGCCTCCGTCGAGCTGGTCGGCGTCACCGCCGGTGAGACCGAGAACCCCGAGGAGATCATGCCGAAGGCGATCAACTCGATCATGTGGCGCGTGGGCCTCTTCTACGTCGGCTCGGTCGTCCTGCTGTCGATGCTGATGCCCTGGAGCAGCTACAGCGCCGGCCAGAGCCCGTTCGTGACCGTGCTCTCCCACATCGGCGTCCCGGCGGCCGGCGACGTGATGAACCTGGTCGTCCTCACCGCCGCCATGTCCTCGCTCAACTCCGGCCTCTACTCCACCGGCCGCATCCTGCGCTCGATGGCCGTCAACGGCTCCGCCCCCCGCTTCACCGCCCGCCTCAGCCGCACCCAGGTTCCCTACGGCGGCATCCTCCTCACCAGCGGCATGTGCGTCCTGGGCGTCGGGCTCAACTTCGTGGTCCCCGCGGACGCGTTCGAGATCGTCCTCAACCTCGCCGCGATCGGCATCCTCGCCACCTGGGGCATGATCATGCTCTGCCACCTCCTCTTCTGGCAGAAGACCCGCAGCGGCGAGCTGACCCGCCCCTCCTACCGCCTGCCGGGCTCCCCGTGGACCGAACTGGTGACGCTGGCCTTCCTCGCCTCCGTCCTGGTCCTCATGTACGCCGACGGAGGAGCCGCGCGCACCACCGTGCTGTGCGTGCCGCTGATCGCCGCGGCGCTGGTCGCCGGCTGGTACGCGGTCCGCGGCCGCGTGGCACGCGCCGCCGCCGGGAGCGACGGCTGAGCCGGGGCGAGGGGCCCGCCCCGGTCACCTCCGGGGCGGGCCCCTCGCCCGGCCGGCCCGGTCAGCAGCAACCCACCACCGAACGAGGCAGTGATGCGCAGCCCTCTCCTCGCGGACGCCCCGGCGATCCGCGAGCCCCAGCACGCCCCCGTCGCCCACGTCATGCGGGGCGGCATGATCGAGGGAGTCCACTACGGCTCCGTCGTCGTCCTCGGCGGCGGGGGCGCCGTCCGCTTGAGCATCGGCGACACGGAAGCCGCCTGCTACCCGCGCTCGGCCCTCAAACCGGTCCAGGCCGTCGCCATGGTCCGGGCCGGTCTGCCGCTCAACGGGGCCCTGCTCTCCCTCGCGATGGGCAGCCACTCCGGGGAAGAGCACCACCTCACCGGCACCCGGCTGATCCTGGAACTGGCCGGCCTGACCGAGGACGACCTGCGCAACGTCCCCGACCTGCCGTACGCCCCGGCCGTCCGGGACGCCTGGGTCCGGGACGGCCGCGGGCCCTCCAGGCTCGCCCAGAACTGCTCCGGCAAGCACGCGGCGATGCTGTACCTGTGCAAGCTGTCCGGCTGGCCCCTGGACACCTACCTCGACGCGGACCACCCGCTCCAGCGGATGATCGCCGAGGTCGTCGGGGAACTCACCGGCCAGCACGTCGCGAACGCCACCGTCGACGGCTGCGGATCCCCGCTGTTCGCGGTGTCCCTGCACGGCCTGGCCCGCGCCGCGGCCCGCATCGCCACCGCCGCGCCGGACACCGCCGAGCACCGGGTCGCGAACGCGCTGCGCGTCCATCCGGAGATGGCCTCCGGCACAGGGCGTGACACGGCCGCACTGATGCGCGCGGTGCCCGGGCTGCTGGCCAAGGACGGCTTCGAGGGCGTCCAGGTCGCCGCACTGCCCGACGGCCGCGCCGTCGCCGTGAAGATCGCCGACGGGGCCGACCGGGCACGCATCCCCGTGACGGCCGCCGCCCTCGCACGTGCCGGAGTCGAGCCCCGGCTGCTCGCCGGGTTCGCGGGCGAGCCGGTCACCGGCGGCGGCCGGACCGTCGGCGGCATCCGCCCGGTGGCGGCCCTCGACCCGCCCGGCGCCCCCGCCCATCGCTGACCCCGTCTTCCCCTTTCCACCCTCTCGATCCGTCCGCCCCAGAAAGAGGACCCGCACACCCATGACCGCCTCCAGCCGCAGCGAACACGACCTGCTCGGACACCGCGACGTCCCCGCCGACGCCTACTGGGGCGTCCACACCCTGCGCGCCGTCGAGAACTTCCCCATCACCGGCACGCCCATCTCCACCTATCCGCACCTGATCGACGCCCTCGCCGCCGTCAAGGAGGCCGCAGCCCTCGCCAACGGGGAACTCGGCCTGCTGGAGCCCGCGAAGGCAGCCGTGATCGTCGCCGCCTGCCAGGAGATCCGCACCGGCAAGCTCCACGACCAGTTCGTCGTCGACGTCATCCAGGGCGGCGCCGGCACCTCGACCAACATGAACGCCAACGAGGTCATCGCCAACCGCGCACTGGAGCTGCTGGGCCACACCAGGGGCGACTACCGGCACCTGCACCCCAACGAGGACGTCAATCTCGGCCAGTCCACCAACGACGTCTACCCCACCGCCGTACGGATCGCGACGGTCTTCGCGGCCCGCGGCCTGCTCGACGCCATGGCCGTCCTGCAGAACACCTTCGCCCGCAAGGCCGCCGAGTTCCACGACGTGCTCAAGATGGGTCGCACCCAGCTCCAGGACGCCGTGCCGATGACGCTCGGACAGGAGTTCTCCGCCTTCGCCGTCATGCTCGACGAGGACCGCAGCCGGCTCGCCGAGGCCCTCGGGCTCATCCACGAGATCAACCTCGGCGCCACCGCCATCGGCACCGGCCTCAACGCCCCGGCCGGATACGCCGAGGCCGCCCGCCGCCACCTCGCCGAGATCACCGGCCTGGCCCTGGTCACCGCTCCCGACCTGGTCGAAGCCACCCAGGACTGCGGCGCCTTCGTCCAGATGTCCGGTGTCCTCAAGCGCATCGCCGTCAAACTGTCCAAGACCTGCAACGACCTGCGCCTGCTGTCCTCCGGGCCCCGCGCCGGCCTCGGCGAGATCAACCTGCCGCCGGTCCAGGCGGGCTCCAGCATCATGCCCGGCAAGGTCAACCCCGTGATCCCAGAGGTCGTCAACCAGGTCGCCTTCGAGGTCGTCGGCAACGACATCACCATCACCATGGCCGCCGAAGCCGGACAGCTCCAGCTCAACGCCTTCGAGCCGGTCATCCTGCACTCGCTGTCGAAGTCCCTCACCCACCTGCGCGCCGCCTGCCTCACCCTCGCAGAACGCTGCGTGAGCGGCATCACCGCCAACACCGAGACGCTGCGCGCGACCGTGGAGAACTCCATCGGCCTGGTGACCGCGCTGAACCCGCACATCGGCTACACAGCCGCCACCGACATCGCCAAAGAGGCCCTCGCCACCGGCCGGGGTGTGGCCGAACTCGTCCTGGAACGGGGCCTGCTGCCGGCCGAGCGACTCACCGCCCTGCTACGGCCCGAAATCATCGCGGGAACCGGCCCGGCCCGTACCTGAGGGAGCCGCCCCCGGACGGAGCCCGTGGGCGAGGGCCGGGCGCCGGCCCGAGCCTGCCCTTCGACACGCGGCCGGGCGGGATGGTCAGAGAGCGCAACGGCGTGCAGCGTTCCTCAGCTCTGCGTGCGATGTGAAGGAGCATGAGCGTTGCCTGCAGCACCCTCGGCTCGCTCGGCGGCCCCCTCGCCGGTGCGCGCGCCCGTACCCGCAATGGCCACCGCCTGCCCGCTCACCCGCACGCGCGGCTCCGTGGTGGACGCCTCGACCCGGAGCAGGCTGGGCCGGCCGAGGTCCTCCCCCTGGCGGATGGTGAAGGCGCCGGAGGGCGGGAGGGCGCCGAGGGTGCGCAGGTAGCCGCCGAAGGCGGCGGCCGCGGCTCCGGTGGCCGGATCCTCGACGACACCGCCGACGGGGAAGGGGTCGCGGGCGTGGAAGAGGTCCTGGGTCTCGCGCCAGACCAGCTGGAGCGTGGTCCAGCCGTGACGGTGCATCACCTCGGCCAGAGCGTCGAAGTCGTAGTCCAGGGCCGCGAGACGCTCGCGGGTGGCCACGGCCAGGACCAGGTGCTCGTTTCCGCCGAAGGCGACGTGCGGGGGAAGTGCGGCGTCCAGGTCGTCCGGGGACCAGTGCAGGGCCGCGAGGGAGGCGTTCACCTCCTCGTCGACTGCCGGCCGGGAGCGGGTGGGGACGCTGGTGAGCGTCGCCGTCAGGGAGCCTTCAGGCTCGGCGGAGGTGTCCAGGGCGATCTCACCCACCGGGGTGTCGAAGACGAGCGGGCCGGGACCGATCCGCTCGGCCAGGGCCACCGCGGTGGCGACGGTCGCGTGGCCGCAGAAGGCGACCTCGGCGAGCGGGCTGAAATAGCGCAGCCGGAACCGGCGCGCCGCGTGGTCCGCGGCAGTGACGAATGCGGTCTCCGAGTAGCCGACTTCGGCGGCGGTCGCGAGCATGCCGGCATCATCCAGTGCGGCCGCGTCCAGCACGACGCCGGCCGGGTTGCCCCCGGCAGGGTCGGCGGTGAAGGCGGTGTAGCGCAGGATTTCGGGGTGCGTCCTCAGGTTCATGCCCTCACTGTCACACCGCGAAGGCATCCCTACAAACAATGGAAACTGATCGGAGCCATCGATGAATCCGATGGCAGCGGTATCGTCGACCGCATGGACACCAGACTCCTGCGCACCTTCACCACCGTTGCCCGGACCGGGAACCTGACCGCCGCCGCGGAGCGCCTGCACCTCGTCCAGTCCACCGTCACCGCCCAGGTGCAGGCGCTGGAGAAGGAGCTCGGCCTGTGCCTGTTCGATCGGCTGCCGCGCGGGGTGGTGCTCACCGGCGCCGGACGTGAGGTGCTCGAGCAGGCCCGGGCAGTACTGGAGGCCGAGTCCCAGCTGCGGGCGGTCGCCGCCTCGGCCGGTGGCACGGGCGGCCGGGTGACCGGCCGCGTGGTCCTCGCGGCCGGCGAGACGCTGGTGTCCGCCCGGCTGCCGGGAGCCATCGCCGCGCTCCGGCGCAGCCACCCCGGGATCGAAGTGGACATGCGCCCGATGGGGACCGCGACCGCCGTCGCCGCGCTTCGCACCGGCGACCTGGACCTGGCCCTGCTCCTGGAGGACGAGGCCGCTTTCCGCGACATCGCATGCACGCCGCTGGCCCGCGAACCACTGGTCCTCGTCTGCTCACCCGAGCACCCCGCCGCCCGCAGAGCCCCCGATGCGCCCACCGACTGGGCGCAGCTGGCCCGCGAGGACTACTTCCTGCACGAGCAGGGCTGCTCGTACAGCGACCGCTTCGTCGAGCGGCTGCTCACCGCGGCCAAGGGCGCACAGCCCCGGATCACGCGCTTCGGCAGTCTGGAGGTCGCCAGGTCCTGCGTCGCTGCGGGCCTCGGCCTCAGCCTGCTGGCCCGCGCCAATGTCGCGGACGCGCTCACAGCGGGCCGCCTGACCCAGGTGCCCGGCCCGCAGTTCCCCGACGTCACCGTCCAACTGGCCCGCCACCGCCGGCGCTGGCTCTCCCCCGCAGCGGCCGCACTCACCACGGAGCTGCCGCACCACTTCCCCCACTGAACGACGCCGCACCGACGCCGCACCGACGACCGGCGGCCCTGTGCCGGGTCCGCGGCTGGAGCGAGCACTCGGTGATCGGCCACCTCACGCGGCAGCCCGGCACGACCGGGCCTGGGCCGCTGCCTGGCCGGGACCGTCCCCCAGACGGCCGAGCGCCGGCGCACCGGCACACACCCCGCGTGACAGGACCGGCCGGCAGTGCGCCGCCGGGCCGTGGCGGTCGCGGATTGCGGGGTCGGGCGGGCTGTGTCAGCGTGGTTTGCCGGAAGCTCGGGGATGGCAGGGGCGGGGACGACCCGAGGAATCCCGGACGAGGGGAAACCCATGAGGCACCTTCCGAGTACCGCCGTGAGCGCGGCCGCAGCGCTGCTCCTGTCCGCCGGCGGGGCATCCGCCGCCTTCGCGGCCGACCCGAGCCCCAACCAGAGTGCGGCGGCCGCCCAGTTGTGCACCGACCTGAACGAACTCCGCTCCGACGCGACGGCACTGTTCGGACTGAACCCGAGCTCCGCGACGAAGGACCAGGTCAAGACCGCGTACAACAACGTCAAGGACGGCTGGGACGCAGTCTCGAAGTCCACGGCGACATGGAGCGCGACCCAGAAGGACGCCGTGAAGTCCGCGGCGGACAACCTGAAGAAGACCTGGGACGACCTGCCGGACAACGCCACCGCCGCCCAGGCCGTCACCCAGCTGAAGCCACAGGCCCAGATGCTCGACAGCGCGGTGAAGTCCGCCCGGACCGGCCTGAAGTGCCCGGGCTGACGACCGTACTCAGACTCGTGACGTTGATCCCCGCGGCCTGACCCATGCCGCGGGGATCACCCTGTCGTCCCTGCTTCCACGCGCGGCTGCGCGCTCCAGGTCCACGTAGGACGGGGTATGGCGGGGTATGGCAGGGTATGGCGGGACGATCCGGACGATTGCGATCAGCTGCAGCCGTGGTAGGGGCAGGGCGTGGAACCAGCCGTCGTCCAGGAGGGGACGCGGGATGCGGCGCGGACCGCCGGAGACGCCCTTGCGGCCGCCTTCGCCGATCTCGATGACGTCGACGCCGACGCCGACGTCGGCCAGGGCGACGAGCTCGTCTGGCCCGGTTCGGCGTCGAAGGCGGCCACCGCGCCCGGAGCCGGCCGGGCCAGGACCGCGCGCAGGTCCTCGGCCGTTGCCGGCGGCTGCGGCCCGCCCGACCGGGCCCGGAGGTGTGCTCGGGAGCCGTGCTCATGCCGCCGCCTCCGCCGCTTCGGCTGTCTGGACCTGGTGGGCGCAGTGGGCGGCGGCAAGGGTGGAAACGTGTCGGCGGGACCGGCCGGCCCGCACCCCGGCCGCGGCCGGCCCGCCGCGGTCGCAGGGGGCCGCGATCCGCCCCGCCGTCCGTCCCAGAGCAGTACGGGCCCGCTCCAGCGCCTCGGCGTGCTCTGTCACGGCCGCAGCCAGGCGATCCGGCTCCGCGACCTCATCCGCAGCGGGTGGCCGCGCCCCGCGGCTGTTCTTCCTGTGACGGTGGAAGGGCCACCCGTGGCCGTGCGGGCCCGGGCGGAGGCGGCGCTGCCTCGCCACGTGCTGACCCTGAGCGCCCGCTCAGCGTTCTGGGCCGTCCACACCCCTCACGCCCACCCCACGTCGTCGGTCCCTTGGTCGCTCCGCGCAGCTGCCCGGCCGGGCCTGCGGTCGAGGCAGGCGTCGAGCTCCGGCGCCGCTCTGCCCCTGCGACGACGGCCGGCGCAACGGATTCTCGCCGCCTGCCCCTGACCGCTTGGGCCGACTCCATGCGGTCCGACCGGCGCCGGCGGTGAGGGCGGCGGCGCCCGCGGCACAGGGAACGTCGGGCGGGACCGGCGTACAGGTGTCGTGGGGCGGCCCCCGTGGGTAGGCGCCGTGCGAGTCCGACCTACGTGCCGGAAAGACGGGCGCCAGGAGGCAGACATGACCGCACACGTTCCAGATCCACAACCGCGCAAGACGCTGCGACCCCACCAGGGGGTGCCGCCCGGCGAAACGCCGCCGGGCGAGTCGAGTACCGGCTCCGGTGCGGGTCCCTACCGTCCCCTCACCCGCGGCTGGGCCAAGGGCCCCCTCCTGCTGATCTGCCTGGTGGCCTTGGCCTGCGCCCTCTTCTTCCTCGCCTACGCCATCATGCTGAACGTCTGAGCGGGGCCCCCAGGGCTCGGGGCGGCGAGGAGCGGGTCCCGTGCGACGCATCGCGACGATCGGCGTCTACGGCTTCACAGCCGATGCCTTCCTCGAGGAACTCGTCGGCGGGGGCGTGGGACTGCTGCTCGATCTGCGCCAGCGCCGAGGAGTCCGCGGCGCCGACTGCTCCTGGGCCAACGCGGCCAGGCTCCAGCGGGCCCTGGCCGCCACGGACATCGGCTACCGGCACCTGAAGGAACTGGCGCCGACGACGGAGTTGCGTCTGCTCCAGTACCGGGAGGACGACCGCCAGGGCGTCGGGAAGCGGAACCGCATCGTGCTGGCGACCGAGTACGCCGAGCGCTACACCCGTGAAATCCTCGACCGCTTCGACCTCGGCGCGCTCGTGGCCGAACTCCCGAGCGGCTCGGTGACAGCTCTCTTCTGCGTCGAGCGCGATCCGGAGGCCTGTCACCGCTCCCTCGTTGCCGAGCGCCTGCGCACGGAACACGGCCTGCCGCTCACGCACCTCCGCCCGAAGTGATCCATTCCTGTCGGCCGGCCCCGCGGGCGGGCCGCGGCCGTCTCCGCAGTGGGGGGACGGCCACGCCCGGCCACGGGCCGCAGGATCCGCGTCGCTTGAGGCAGCCTCGCCGTCCTGGGACTCGGGCCCATCGGCGACCTGTACACCCGCATCGCCGCCCACCCACGGCAACGACGGCGCACGGACCGCGCAGGCCGGGCCGGCCTGCTCCCGGACGCCCTGGCCCGGCGGCGAGTGCGGCCCGGCCGTGCCGTTTCGTCTCTCAGCCGGCGGGCAGCCGCGACGTGGAGAGGAGAACGTCCGAACGGGCCGAAGGCGCCCTGTGGCGATGCCCGTCGCGAAAGGAGCAGCTCCATGACCAACCCGTCCGCCGCCCTCGCCATGAGCCCTACGGGAACCGTGTTCGCCTCGGCGCTCGGCGTGATCGTCGTCGTCCTGCTCGTCGGAGCCGTGTGGTGGGGCATGAAACGGCGCGCCGCCGAGCCGGAGCCGCCCACCACCGCCCAGCAGCCCCGACGGCCGGCAGACGCCGGGCGTCCCGAGGAGCGCCGCGAGGCCGAGGAGCAGCCGTTCCCCTCGGACGGCAGCCGGCGCACGGCGCACCAGATGAAGGGCTACGGCAACTTCGGCTCCCCCGAGGACGAGCGGTCCTGACCTGAGACGCGAGGCCGGCTGCGGACCGGGGCCAGGTCGGCGGCCGGCCGTGACGGTGGCGGGTGGTCAGCTGGGCCTCCGTGTTCAGGGTGGCCGGTCGGGCGTGCAGGATCCCGCCGGGCGCGGCGAGGAGGTTGGTGATGCGATGCCCTTCGGCCAGACCGCCCAGGTGGCCGCGTCGGCCCCGGCCGCGTCGCCGATGGCGGACAGCAGGCGCTCCGGCGCGGGCGCCGGCTCGTGGTTGGTTGCCCGCGGCCCCGGCCCGCACCCGGTCACGGCTCTGCACGTGGTCCCCGCCGGTCATGGCCATCCCGCACTGCGGGGCACCGTCACCGTGGCGCCCTGCACCGCTGGCCCATGGCCGGCGCCGTCGACCACCCCGCCCCCTGCGCCGCGTCCCCTTCGGCGCCCGCCGCCTGCCGGGCAACTTCGTCGCCACCGCGTCTACAACCCGCTCAGGGCCCGCTCCCCCTCGGGAGCGGTGCTGATGGGGCTGCTCTCCCCCTTCGGGGACTTCGCGGAGTGCGACCGCCCCTCGCCCCGAACCGGGTCCTGGCAGTGCTCGTCCTCGAGCTGCCGCCCGTCGGATCCGGCACCTCCGTGTGAGATCCCGTGGACGGGGCAGCCGGGGAAGAGACCGGGAACGCCTGACCAAGGAGGACGAAGGTGAACGAGCACGAGAACCACCGCAAGAGGCATCCCGAGGCCACCCCGCCCTCGAAGGCCCCGGGTGAGAGCGGCGACCGCGAGGCCCGCGAGCAAGCGGAGGACGCGGTCATGCCCGGCGGCAAGGAGGGTGAGGCCGGCGACGCCCTCACCCCGAACACCGACGCCCAGCGCCGTACGGCCCGCGACAGCCACCGGCGCTGAACGGGACGGCCACGGCCGGTCCCGTCGTCGCCGGGCGCCCGGAAGGCGGCCAGGTCTCGCGAGACCCGGCCGCCGCACCGTCCGACCCCGCTCTACGGCAGCACGGCGACCGTGCAGGCCGGGAAGCCCGCCCGAAAGCGCCACACGGGCTGTCGCGGGCCGCCGGCGCCCAACGAGCTCGTGGACGGCCAGCCTGTGGCCCACCAGACCAGGCCGCGCAGGATCACCGTGCCGGATGCCTTCACAGGATCTTCGCACTCTGACCCTGCGAGGCCGCGCAGCGTGCCGCCACGGCGGCCGGCGGCGCGATCCGCATCCGGGCTCCGTCCCACAGCACCGTCTCTGCGGGCAGGATCAGCAGCCCCGCCTCCCCGTCCTGCCAGGCCGCGCCCGTGCGCCGTACCTGGACGGCCGCACCGCCCGCGCCGGACATGTAGACGGTGGGGTCGACCTCCCACCCGTGCCGGGTCAGCCACGCCTCCAGCCGGATCATGTCCGACGGTGTCGCCCCACGCGGCCACTGGTACGTGCTCTCGCTGCTCATGTCCGTCCCCCCGTCGTGGCCGGACGCCCGGCCACCGGCGATCCTTGCACCCGGCACCGACAGAGGGCCTCGCAATTTCTGGTTCGGGCTCACGGGCAACGGCTTCCGCTTCGACCACCTCGTCGTCTCCACACCCCACGCTGACCGCGTCCTGGCCTGCGACTGCACCAGGAAGCCCGCGTAGCGGGGCTGACCGACCACGCGGTCGTGACGCTGCGCCCGGGCCTGCCGCCCTCCCCGGGCGAACAGGCGAACAGGCGAACGGGCGAACAGGGCGAAACCCGGCGACGGGGGCCGGCTGACAGCCGACCGCCGCAGCGACCGAACGTCGGCGATTCGGCCAACCCGCCCTCGACCGGGGGCCCTTGCGCGGCAAGGGTCGGTGCACTGCGCACCTTCGGGAAACCCCTGAATCACGGGGTGCACAACCCGTCCGAAAGGAACAGGTGCTCGAAATGGTGCGGCGTCGTTGAACACACCGACGCCACCACCACGTCCACGAGGGGGAACACATTGACGTCAGTCGAACCGGGCAGCGACGAGATCGCGAGCGGCCCGAAGGCCGGATCCACGGACGGCATCTCGGACGCCGAGGGGGAGCTGTACGGGGGCCCGACGCCCATGTCCCCCAGCTCCACCGCGATCCGCAGGACCGTCGAGGCGTACCTCGGCCGGCACCCCGACGAGCGGGACGCCCTGGCCGGGCTCCTCGCCGCCCTGGACCGGCCCGTCGACGCGACCGCCCGCACGACGCAGCCCGGGCACATCACGTGCAGCGCCGTCATCATCGACCGACGAGGCCGGGTCCTGCACGTCCGGCACCGGGCCACCGGCGGCATCCTGCTCACTCCCGGCGGCCACGTCGAGCCCGGGGACCGCACACTGCTCGCCGCGGCGCTGCGCGAGGCGGCGGAGGAGACCGGGATCGCGCCGGGCGACCTGTGCCTGACCCGGCAGCTGCTCGGCTCTCCGATCGACATCGACGTCCACGACATCGACGCCAGGCCGTCCAAGGGCGAACCCGCCCACCGCCACTACGACTTCCGCCACGTCTTCTACCTCTCCGGCGACGAGCCGCCGACGACCACGCTGCAGGACGAGGAGGTCTCCGGAGCCCAGTGGCTCCCGCAGCCGGAGGCCACCTCGCCGACACTGCGCGCGAAACTCCTCGCGGCGGGCCTGGACGGCAGGCCGGAGCCGGTGAACGCTTCCGCGCTGATCCACGACGGGGCCGGCCGGTACCTGCTCCATCTGCGCGACCACAAGCCGGGCTTCATCTGGCAGTCGGGGGCGTTCGCCCTTCTCGGCGGTGGCCGCACGCGCAACGACCAGAGCCTGGAAGGCACCCTGCTGCGCGAGTTGTCCGAGGAGGTGCCCGGCCTCCGCCTCGAGGACGTGAAGCCCTACGCCGTGGAGGCCGCCACCAGCGTCGACGGCCTCAGCGTCCCGGTCCGGGTCTTCGCCGGCCGCTGGCGCGGCAACCCCGACCGCCTCGCGCTGCACGAGGGTGTGCTGCTGCGCTGGTTCGCGCCCGACGAACTGGACCGGCTGCGCCTGAGCCCCGCCACCCGGGACCTGATCCGCCGGCACGCGGCCGAGAACCCCCCGGGCGGCGGGCCCGCCGCGGCTCCTCCCGTGTGGGACGGGGGCAGCCGGGTGGTACTGAACGGCGTCGGAGTCCACCTCCACCTCGAAGACGCCGAAGGCCGGGTACTGCTCGGCCTGCGTCACCCCGAGTCGAAGTACGCGGGCGACACCTGGCACTACCTGGCCGGGCGGTGCGAGCGGGAGTCCGCCCTCGCGTGCCTGGTCCGCGAGGCGTGGGAGGAAGCAGGACTGGTCATCGAACCCGCGGACGCGGAGCTCGCGCACGTCGTCCACGTCGTCGACACCCCGGGCAGCCTGCCCCTGATGCAACTCGTCTTCCGGGCTCGCCGATGGGAGGGCACCCCCGAGGTTCGCGAGCCCGACAAGTGTCTGACCTGGCAGTGGTGGCCGCGGCACGAGCTCCCGGACCGCCTCGTCTCCTACACCCGCACGGCCATCACCGCGATCTCCGAAGGCCGCCCCTATTCCCAGCTGGGCTGGTGAGCAGCGTGAGCACACCCGCCGGTGGCGGACGCGACCGGCGGGCCCGGGCCACGCCCACGCACGTGCTGCGGGAGCGCCCGGCGGGGCCGAGGGAGGTGGTCCGTGCCGCCCTGCACTGAGGCCCCCACCGCCACCGGTACCTCGCTGGGGCGGCACCGGGACTTCCGCCGGTACCTGACCGGCCAGGCCGCGAGCGTGGCCGGCAGCTCGATCACGCAGATGGCGCTGCCGGTGCTGGCCGTGCTCCAGCTGGACGCGACAACCGCCCAGGTCGCCTGGCTGGCGTTCCTCGGACAGCTCCCGCCCGCACTGCTCGCCCTGCGTGCCGGCGCGCTCGCCGACCGGCACTCCGAGCGACGGCAGGTGATCACCGGTGACCTGGTCGGCGCCGCGGTGCTCACCAGTGCCGGTCTCGGCCGCGCTGGACACCCTGACCCTGGCGCAGCTCGTGATCGTCGCGGTGGTGCACGGGGCGGCGAGCGTGCTCCACGACGCGGCGGCCATCAGCCTGCTGCCCAGCCTCGTCGACCGGGCCTTGATCCAGCGGAGCAACAGCCGGGTCGGCGCCCTGTTCGCGGTCGCCGCGACCGCCGGAAGCCACCTCGGCGCCGCGCCGACCGCGCTGCTCGGCCCCGCCGGGGCCCTGCTCGGCGACGCCGCCTCCTACCTGGTCAGCGCCGTGTGCACCGCCCGCATCCAGACCGCCGAACCCGCCCGCGCACACCCGGAGACCCGCCGGTGCCCGGCAGATCACGATCGGGGCGGCGCTCTTCGTACAGCTCGCCTGCGCCGGTGCCGCGGGCACCACCCAGCGGTCCATCCGCCAGATCGTCACCACGGTCGGGATGCAAGCGCGGATGCAGGCGGCGAGCACCTGGCTGACGTCCGGCGCCCGGCCCGTGGCCGCGCTCCTCGCCGGCGCCTCGGGCACGTGGATCGGTGTCCGGCCCGCCCCGACCGCCGGAACCCTCCTGCTGCTGGTCCCGCTCGTCGTCCTCGCCCGCTCCCCGATCCGCGCCCCAGGAAGATGCCGGACCCGCCCGCCACCACCCTGCCGTCGCCTCCCGCAGCCCGGACCTCCGCTCCCACCGTGCCCCCTGCCGCGTGCACGGACGACGCGCGGCACGACCGCTCACCCGGAGACGAGGCCTCGTGAACGAGGTGCCGAAGCCGGCGGCGACTCCCGCTGCCGCACCGCCCGATCCCCTGGAGTACCCCGTGCCGACCGACAGCACCGTGCCCGCAGCGCCCCTCCTTCCGCCGCAGTCCGCCGCCGACCCCTCCGAGACCGTGGCGGCCCGGGCGGCGATGGTCGCCCGGCTGGAGGAGAGCGGCGAGCTCGGCCCCGGTCCGGTGCGAGAGGCCCTGCTCGCGCTGCCGCGGGAGATCCTGCTCCCGCACGCGTACGTCCGGGTCAGCGGACCGGGCGCGGACCCGATCGACTGGCGCCTCCTCGACGGCTCCCACCCCGACGACCGCCAGGAGTGGCTCGAGCTGGTCCACAGCGACGAGTCGATCCTGCTCCAGCGCGACGGCGAACCCCTCGACGCTCTCCCCCGCGGGCCGGTCACCGCCGGACACATGACCTCCATGTCCACCTACACCCCCGCCACGGTCGAAGCCCTCCACGCCATGGAACTCGGTTCCGGGCAGCGGTATCTCGAGCTCGGGCCGGGCCCCGGCGTCTCCCTCGCACTCGCCGCCGCCATCACCGGCCCCGGACTGGCCACCGGCGTGGAGCGGGACGGCCCGATGGCGGCCTTCGCCCAACGGAACCTGGACCGCCTCGGCGTCGGCGCGGAGGTGATCGAGGGTGACGCGCTCGAAGGGCACGACGCGAGGGCGCCCTACGACCGGATCCACTCCGGCATCGGTGTCCCCTGCGTTCCGGAGCCGTGGGTGGAACAGCTCGCGCCGGGCGGCCGGCTGCTCACGACACTCGCGACCCGTACGCCGAGCTGGCCGGGACAACTCCTCGTCACCCGCACCGTGGCCAGCACGGTCGAGGCGGTGCTCCGCGGTCGGCCGCGCGGGTACCGGCCCTTGCTCGGCTACCGGTGGCTCAACGCCCTGGACCACCGCGCCCGCATCAAGGACGACCCCGGCACCGCACGGTCCACGCGGCTCCCGCCGCCGCCGGACGACGCCTACGGATTCTGGCTCGCCGCCGCCTACCTCGTCCCCGGTCTGGTCCGGGACTTCCAGGCCGGGACGATGACCATCGTCGCGCCCGAGGACGACTCCTGGGCCGTGGCCGGCCCGGACGACGACACCGTTCGAATCCATGGGCTGCGTGATGTGTGGGCCGAACTCGAGGATCTCCACACTCGCTGGGAGCAGGCAGGACGGCCCGAGCGGTACCGCGTCGACCTCCGCGACAGCTCCGGAGTCCAGCACGTCACCTCCGGCGCGGGCCCGAACGCCCTGTCCTGGACGCTGCCTCCGCTCGCAGCCGCGCCGCGGAAGGTGCCATGACCGCGCCTTCTCGGGTCACCGTCCTGCGGCACACCCCGGACCCCATGTGCCGGGCGGGGGTGGTCAGCCTGCTCGGGCCCCGCCCCGGGATCACCCTCGTCGACACCGTCGGACCTGCCGTGGACACCCAGGGCCCGGCGGTCCGGGACTCCGTGCGGCTCTCCGATGCGCGGCCCGGCCGCCCCGGTCTTCTCCAGGCCGTGATGGACGGCTACGGCGCAGCCCACGGTGGTCCCGAGCTCGTCGAGCGCGGCCGGCCTGGCCCGCCTCCGCGCTGCACAACGCCCCTGACGAACACCGCACCTACGCACGAGGAGCAGCACGTTGACGTACACCGCCCGTGATGAGTGGGACAGGCACTTCCGCGACGGCAGGAACTTCCGGCCCCTCGGCGAGCGCGAGCGGGCCCTGCTCGCCGAACACACCCCCGTCCCCGGCGGTGGCGGCCGGGCGCTCGACGTGGGCTGCGGCACCGGCGAGCTGGCCGCCTGTCTCGCCGGTCTCGGCTACACCGTGGACGCCGTCGACTTCGCGGACCGTGCGATCGCCCGGGCCCGTGAGGAACACACCGATGTCGAGGGCGTGCGCTGGCTGCAGCTGGACATCGAGCGCGACGATCCCGCTCCGCTGCACGAAGCGGAGTACGACCTGATCACGCTCCGGCTGATGTACCCCTTCCTGAAGGACAGGGGTCGCGTGGTTCACGCCCTGGGCGAGCGGCTCCGGGATGGTGGCGCGCTCGTCGTCATCACACCAGTGGCGGCAACCACGCCCGAGGAGCGGCGCGGCATCGCCCTCGACGAGGACGAGATCGCCCTGGCCCGTGCCGGATGGGAGACGGCGGAGCAACTGGACGCGGACGGCCTGGCGTTCCTGGTCCTGCGCGGCCCCTGCCACACCGACGCCCGGGCCGTCGAGAAGCGGCCGACCGCCGCCCACGCCCTGACCGGCGCGCTGGCCGTCGTCACCGACGACGCCGGCCGGGTCCTGCTCGGCCGCTCCCGCCGCGGCATGCTTGAGCTCCCGGGCGGCAAAACCCGCGGTCCGGAGGACTTCGCCGCAGCGGCGGTCCGCGAACTCGCCGAGGAGACCGGCCTGATCGCCGACCCGAGCTGTGCGCACGTGGTGACGATGCTGGTCGACGACAGCCACGGGGTCCCGCGGCTCACGGCCGTCGTCCGTATCACCGGCTGGTCCGGGAACCTCGCCAACCCCGAGCCTGACAAGTTCGATCGCTGGGAGTTCTTCGACCTCCACTCCCTGGCCTGCGCGGGGGACGTGTTCGTCCCGGCCGCGAGCGCGCTGGATGCCGTATGGCCGGGGATCATCCCGGTTCCGCCGCCCGTGATGTCCTACCCCCTCGCCGTCGAGCAGCCGCCCGTGCCGGGCGAGCCAGCCGAGGCGGTCCGGCTGCGTCAGGCCATGGCCCGGACGGTGGTCGACGGCGGCTGGGCCCCGTCCGAGCCGGTCCGGCGGGCGCTGCGGACGGTACCCCGCCACCGTTTCGCACCGGAGGTGAACCTCGCGGCCGCGTACGACGGCGGCGACCGGGCCGTCATCACCCGCCGCGACGGGACGGGGACGGCCATCAGCTCGGTGTCCGCGGCCTGGCTCCAGGCCGACATGATCGAGCACCTGGGCCTGGAGCCGGGCGCGGTCGTCTTCGAGGCGGGATCCGGCGGCTACAACGCCGAGCTGATCGCCCACGTCACCGGACCCGACGGGCGGGTGGTCACCGTCGACATCGACCCGTGGGTCGTCCGCCGCACCCGCGCCTTCCTGGCGGAAGCCGGCAGCGGACGGGTCACCGCCGTCGAGGCCGACGCCGCCCTCGGCGCCCCCGCCCACCTCGTGCCCCGCGGCGGCTTCGACGGCAGCATGATCACCTACAGCTGCTGGGACGTCGCCCCGGCCTGGCGCGATCAGCTGGCCGAGGGCGGACGCCTCGTCCTGCCGCTGGAGATCGGCGGCTACACCCGGGCGATCACCTTCGAGCGGCACGGCGAGGTACTGCACGCCCGCCACTTCACCTACTGCGGCTTCGTCCGCGACCAGGGCCGGCAGGCCCGTCCCGTCCCGGTTGTCTCCCTGCTCGACGGCGCGCTGACGCTCCGCTCCGACGACGGCACCGCCGCCGACACCGGCGGGCTGGAGGAGGCGCTGCGCGGGCGGCGGCACGAGGTCACCACCGGCGTGACCATGAGCGGCGTCGTCTTCTTCGGCTCGCTGCAGCTGTACGCGGCCACCACCCTGTCCGGCTTCTACCGCCTGGTCGCCCACCAGGACCCGGAGGAGGGGGTGACCGACATCGCGAAGGACCGGGACGCACCCGCGATCCTCGGCGACGCCTCGCTCGCCTACCTGATCCACGTCCAGACCAAGAACGGTGACCGCCCACAGGACAAGGAGTGGGAGTGGACCGTCCACGCGTTCGGTGAGCAGGGCCCCGAGCTCGCCGAGCAGCTCGCGGCCACGGTCCGGGCCTGGGACCGCCACATCCGCGCCGACGCCAACGACCAGCACGCCGACCCGATCCTGACCGTCCACCCGGCCGGCACGCCCGATGACCTGCTGCCTGCCGGGGACGTCCTGGACAAGACGGCCTCCCGGCTGGTGTTCAGGTGGCCGGGCCGCCACGGGCACCTCCCTGCCCCCGCGCGGCCCACCGACACGATCGCCGCGACCGCGGGGGACGCATGATCGTCTGGCTGAACGGCCCGTTCGGCGGCGGGAAGAGCACCCTCGCCGCCGGACTGTGCCGCGCTCTGCCCGGCGCGACGGTCGCCGACCCGGAGTCCGTCGGCGACCTGCTGCGCAGCACGCTCGCCGGACACGCCCCGCGCCCCGGGGACTACCAGGATCTGCCGTTGTGGCGGGAGCTGACCGGCGTCTTCGTCGCCGGTCTGGTCCGGCACACGGGCGGCCCCGTCATCGTGCCGATGACCGTCCTCGACCCCGCCTACGCCGAGGAGATCTTCACTCCGCTGCGCCAGGCAGACGGCGGCTTCCACCACCTCGTCGTGCATGCCGGACCGGCAGCCCTCCAGGAGCGGATCGCGGCCGGCCGGGAGTTCCCCGGTGACGCCGAACGCAGCGGGGCCGTGCGCGCCTACCGCCGCCGGCGAGCATGCGACTACGAGCAGGCCGCCACCAGCTGGATGCACCCAGGCGGCCACGTCATCGACACCAGCGCCCTCACCGGCGAACAGACCCTGCAGGCGGCCCTCGATCACCTGCGTCTCCACGTCCCCGCACGGCCCTGACCATCGGAGGCATCACGGGTATGACCGTCACCGTCCACGCCGAACCGGGCTTCGTCCCCGGCGGGCGCCCGCTCCCGATCTGTCCTTGCCGAGCGCGCGGGGCGTGGTCGTGACCGCGCCGGCCGGTCGGGCGCACGGATTCCCGTCCTCGGCGGTGTTCGTGCCGCCGCACGGGCGCGACGACCAGGTCCGGATGCGGCGTGCCCACGCGGCGGCGGCCCGCACGTTCAAGGTGACGGCCACCGGCCCGCACGTGTGGGGCCGGCACGGCCGAACCCCGGGCCGCCGGGCCGGTCAGTGGTGGCTCCGCCCGGTGTGCGCACCGCAGGACAAGCGCAACGTACGCCTGTGGGAGGGCACGGCCACGGCCCACCGTGCGCTGCCCGCAGCCGTGCCGCGGCCCCGGCTTCACGACGTGCTCGAATGGTCCGCCCAGGGCCATACCTACCGCGTGGAGCTGTCCGAGTGCGTGCCGTTGCCCGCCCTCCAGAGCGGCGGCCCGGTCCTCACCTCGGACCTCGACCTGCCGCCCGTGTGGTGGGCCGACCTCCGCCTGGCCCTGGAGACGACGTCGAGCGTCGTGACCGACCGGCAGGCCGTACGGCAGCGGTGGGTGGACAAGAACCTCACCCACTGCCTCGGCATCCCCGCCTTCCAGGTCAGCGCCTGGATCACGGGACACGGCGACCTGCACTGGGCGAGCCTCACCGGGCCGCCGCTGATCATCCTCGACTGGGAGGGCTGGGGCCTGGTCCTCGCGGGCTTCGACGTCGGGCTGCTCCACGCCCCCAGCCTCACCCGGCCGTCCATGGCCGCCCGGATCCGCCACGAGTTCGCCCACGTCCCGGACACGCCCTCGGGACGGACCGGGGAACTCGTCGCGCTCGCCCAGCTGCTCCGGGTGGCCGGGCGCGGCGGCCACCCGGACCTCGCTCCCCACCTCGCCCGCCGGGCCGAGCACCTCACCGGCTCCCCCGTCCCCGCACCATGACCGCACCTGGAGGCCCCTTGCTGTCCAGCCTGCTTGCCGTCTTCGCCCACCCGGATGACGAGTCCCTCCTCGCCGGGGGCGTCCTCGCCCAGCATCACGCCGCCGGGGCCCGCACGGCGGTCGTCACCGCCACCTGGGCCCACGACAGCCGAAGGGAACCCGAACTCGCCGATGCCCTGGCCGTCCTGGGCGCCGGCACCCCGCGCCTGCTCGGCTACAACGACGCCCGCAACCCCGAGGCCGCCCCCGGCCGGCCCCGGCTCGTCGACGCGCCCCTGGACGAGGCAGTCGGGCGCCTCGTCTCCCACATCCGGGACTTCCGGCCCGACGTGGTCGTCACCCACGATGCCCTGGGCCAGCTCACCGGACACCCCGACCACGTACGCACGCACCAGATCACCCTCCTCGCCGTCGAGGCCGCCGGCCTCCTGCATGCGTACCCCGACACCGGCGAGCCCTGGCAGCCGACCGCCCTGTACGCGGCCACGCACCCCGAGTCCGGCGTCGGCCCGCTCCGCCCTCTGCTCGAAGGGGCGGGCAAGACGGTCCTCGCGGTACCGGACGCGTACGTGACCACGACCGTCGACGTCACACCATGGGCCGCCGTGAAGTGGGCCGCCATCCTCGCGCACCGCGGAGAGGTCGCCCGCAAGCGGCCCTTGCCCGGCCTGCTCGCCCGCCTGCCGGAACCCGATCGTGCCGAAATCATCTGCACCGAGTTCTTCACCCGGCTCTTTCCCGGCCCGGCACCGGGCGACCCACACAGGCTCACCTCCTGACCGTCCCGCGCCCGCACCGCCCGCCTTTCCGCCCTGCGCGCCCGCATCAACTCCGCCGGCCCCGCCCTGCTGGAGAACGGCCTCCCGATCCCCCACCATCCTGAACCGGGCCGGCGCCCTTCGCACCGCCCGGGCCCGGCGGCCCCCGCGACCTCCACGATCGCGGCAACCCGCTCGACACGCAGCGGCGGGAGGCACTCGAGGAAGCCGCGGCCGAGTTCGGCGAACCGCTCCTGGGAAGACCGCACCTCCACCGGTGCTGACCGAGAGGACGCCACGGCCGACAGCGGCTTCGCAAGAACCGGACGGCGCAGGGCGAGATCGAAGACCCCCGCGCCATACCCGCGCCCGGCAACTACTGGAACCCTGTCGCCGCCCCGCCGGTTTCAGCAAGGAAGGCCCGTACCGAGCCGGCGAACGCGTCGCGGGACTCGTCATAGCCAGTGCGAGGGCGCCACCAGCGGTCCTGGGTGGTAAGGAGGTCCCACGAGACGGGATGGCGGGCGATGGCCAGGAGCTGGCGCAGGTCGTCCTCCGTCAGCACACCGCTCTCCATCACCGCCCCGTGGCCCGCAAGGACGCCGCTCTCCCGGATCACGTACTCCAGGTGGTCAAGGTCCTCGGGGCGGTCGTCCTGGTCTTGGTCGCCCCAGCCTTCGAGCATCACGTACGCCACCCAAGCGCAGCCGTGCGCGTCACTGCCCCCGCACCGCTCCTCGCACCGCTCCGCGTTCCCTGGGCACCACCGCCGCTCCAGGGCGTCCAGTGCGGACTGCACCACGGCCCGCCTGACCGCATACCGTTCCATGCGCGCACACCGCTCCACGACATCCTCCGCGTGCCGGACGACGGCGTCGGGGCCCAGGACCCTCAGTCCCGAGCACGCTTCCACCAGCGGCTGTCGCTTCGCCCGCAACTCTTCCGCCCTGGATCCCGAGTCCACGTCCTTGAGCCGCCACACCACGTCGACGAACGCGTCTGCAGCATGCAGGAATGCCGTCCACGCCTCGCACCGCTGCGCCTCCAACCTCAGCTTCCGCTCTACGGCTGCCTGTGTGTTCATCGATTCCAGGGCGAGGCGGCGTCCGAACACGGTCTGCCAACGCGCCACCGCGACCGCGGCGAGGGCCGCCACTCCCGAGAAGACCGCCCCGAGTGCCGTGACGGCGGTGTTCACATCCTGTACGACCACCCGCCCACAGTGCCCTCGAGCCGACGCCTGAACGAGGTCAAGAGCGAAACGGCACGTCTCTTATCCCAGCACCGAACGGAGGCTGTCGCTGCATGTCCGGAGCTGATCGCTCGGGGACCCTGGTGGGTGATGCCGCCCGGGATCTCGAATGCGGAGTGTCGAATGTGATCGGCTTGCCGAAGGGCAGCCCGGGCTCACTCCGGCGGGCCCGATCCTCAGGCACGCATGGCATCGGCCGGTGACGCAGCGGACAGGACAGCCGCCCATGAGGAGCTGGCGCGGCAGGCGGTCAGCGCGCTGGCGAGGATCGCTTCCGGCACCGACCACTGGAGGCAGGATCCCCACTACAGCCTCATCTGCGTCCCGCCGACGCCACTTCGGGGCACGCCGGGTACCACTACTTGGACGCAGGCGGACCGCAAGGCGCTGACGGCTTCCGACATCCGGGGGCCACTGGGGCGGAGAATGGATGCCGGCCGATGTGCTCGCGGCCCTTCACACCGTGCCGGACGACACCGCACAACGCGCGTGGTACGAGGGAGCGAAGGAAGCCCTGGACATCGCACGGGACAGGGAACTCCTGTGGACCACCGACGTGTTCTGACCGGGCCCGCTCTCCCTCCACGGCCACCGTGACGGGCCGTCGACCGTCACCCTGCACCGAGGTGCCGATCGAAGCGGCCGAACGGGAGTCACAGCGGTACGTCCTCGGCCGCCGCGAACGGGGCTCCGTGGCCCGGCACGATCAGGTCCGCCGCGGCGAGCACGCGCAGGCGGGCGGTGCGCAGGGCCTCGCGGTCCGGGGCGACCGGGTCGTCCGCCGGGCCCTGCGCGTGCCACCACAGGTCGCCGGCGAAGGCCACCACGCCCGACTCCGTGCCCGCCAGCAGGGTGATGTCCTCCGGGCTGTGCCCGGGAGTGCGGATGAGCCGGAGCGAGGGGGTGAGCTCGTACCCCTCGGCGTCGCGGTCGAGCCACTCGTGGCCGAGGTACTCCGCCTTGTGGTCGTGGATCCGGGCCCGGCGGAACAGCCCCGCGTTCATGATGTTGTCCGGGTGGTGGTGGCTGAGCACCACGTCGGTGATGTCGTCCGGGGTGAGGCCGAGTTCGGCGAGGGGGCCGAGGATGTGGTCGGGGCTCGCCACCATGCCCGGGTCGAAGACCACGTGCCGGTCGCCGTCGGTGACGTAGGAGACGGTGGCGGCCACGCCGGGGCCGGTGGAGCCGGTGTAGCCGGTGTTCAGGATCGCGTAGGTGGCGCTGCGGCCGAGCGGTGCGTCAGTCATGACCCCATCCTCGCCGGGGGCCGGGCGGGCCACGAGTGGCACTGATGTCACCGATCGCAGGATTCATGCCATCCCTGGCAGACTGGGTACGTGCAGCAGCAGCCCTTCCTCTCCGTCGCCGCGTACGCTCCACCCGGCGTCGGCATGCTCGCGGTCGGCATCGTCACCGAGGTGTTCGGCCCGAGGGGGACGCGGGCGCCCGCGTTCGAGTTCGCCCTCTGCACCGAGCGCCCCGGGGCCGTGCCCACCGACCTCGGGGTACCCCTCACCCTCACGCACGGCCTGGACCGGCTGGCACGGGCGGACCTCGTGATCGCGCTGCCCTGGGCCGGGTTCCGCACACCCCCCGCCCCGCCGGTCCTCGAAGCCCTGGCCGCCGCCCACGCGCGCGGCGCCGTCGTCGCCGCCCACTGCGTGGGAACCTTCGCCCTCGCCGCCGCCGGACTGCTCGACGGCCGCCGGGCCACCACCCACTGGAGGTTCGCCGGCCTGCTGGCCGAACGCCACCCGGAGGTCACCGTCGAAGCCGACGCCCTCTACGTCGACGAGGGCCGCATCGCCACCGGCGCCGGAGCCGCCGCGGGCTTCGACCTGTGCCTGCACCTGCTGCGCCGCGAACACGGCGCCTCCACCGCCAACGCCATCGCCCGCGAGATGGTCCTGCCCTCCCACCGCGACGGCGGACAGGCCCAGTACCTGGCCGCACCCGTACCCGAGAACTGCCGGGACGAACGCCTCGCCGAGGTGCTCGCCTGGGCCCGCACCCACCTCCACGAGCCGCTCCCCGTCGCGGAGCTGGCCCGCCGCGCCCTGATGAGCAAACGCTCCTTCGCCCGCCGCTTCGCCGCCGCCACCGGAACCACCCCCCACGCCTGGCTGCGCGGTCTGCGGCTCAGCAGTGCCGAGGAGCTCCTGGAGACCACCGACCTGCCGGTCGAGGAGATCGCCCGGCGCGTCGGGTACGGCAGCGCCGCCGTCCTGCGCGAGCAGTTCGTCCGCCGCCGCGGGATCCCGCCCCGCGCCTACCGGAGGTCGTTCACGAACACCCCCTGACCCGCCGGGGGCGCCGCCCGAAGGGGGCTTGCCCACGGGTGCCGACCTGGACCTCGGAAGATCATCGGATGCGGGGGCGGGGGCAACCCTCCCCGGGGCGGGATCCGGCCGCCGGCCGCCGCTGTGCCTCGCAGCGATGGTTACCACTGGGCAGAGGTCGCTGTCACCGAGTTGAGCCGTGACACACCGCTCGGAACATCGTCACCGAACATTGGAACCAGTGCCGCAGGCGCCGAGACGGGTCGGATTCCTCGACATGAGGTCGGTCGCCGAGGTGCACGACTTCGGGGTCTTCGTTCACGTCGACGGCGAACCGGACGGTCTGTGCACCGGCTTCATCCGGGTGCCGGATCTGACGTGGGGCTGGATCGGCCATCCCTCAGGTCGGCCGGGTCCTCACCGGGCCGATCACCAAGATCGTGCCCTTCGGCGTACAGCGCATCGCGCCCATGCGGCCCCGGTGGAGTTCGGCGACGGCGTCGCCGAGACCGGAGCCCGCGCCCCGGACCCGTTGGAACCTTCCCACTCGCAGCGTGGGGGTACAAAAAGGCGGTCCAGCGAAAACGCTGGACCGCAGATGGCTCACGCCCTCCAGGGCCCTTGGAAGGCGGTCGTGCACCTAGGTGGCAGTCCCGTCGGACTGGCCACGGGGCGGGCAGATGGTGTCAACAAAAGGAACGGTGTGGACGATGTCCAGTTCGCAGACGCCGCCACGGTGGTACACATCTTCAACTCCGAGCAGGGCGTGCGTTCCCAGCCCGACCACGGTCAAGACGGCGATGAAGCCGCGCCAGAAAAAGAGGGCGATCCTGCGCTTCCAGGATCGGCCGGTACTTCGATGCGGAACTAGGGATCGCACATGGTCGTCCCTCCCTTCCTCATCTCGGCAGACATGATTCACCGGCTCCCTGAACCCAAAGAATCGCGTCACAGCCTGACGGAACCCACTGTTCATATGTGTCTCCTGGTGAATGGAATCGACGGCGAATGCCGCACGGAAGGGGTCATCTGCGATGGCCCCCACTGCGCGGCACCCGCCCCCACCAGGGGTCGTGCCGGGTGCTGTCTGCCGACTCGTCAGGGCTTGTCGGCGCGTGAAGGCAGAGTACGCCCCTTCCACCCAACTCGCCTATCACTCGGACGGGTTACGTGCCGATCCACCCGGGCATGGCCGAACCTCTGGCCGAGCGCAGCCGCGGCCTGTACGCCGTCGCGAGCGGGAGGTCGCCAGGGCGCGCCGGTCCTCCGGCGAGGCCCCCGCCCCGCCACCACCGACAGGGCCGCGGAACGCGGCGGCCGGCCCGCGTACGGCCAGGGCAGTGCGAACGGCCAGGAAGCGGACGGCACTCCCCGCCGCACAGCCCGTCCCCGTCAGCAGCTGTCGCCGCCCCCGGCGATCACCGTCCATGCGCCGACGGCGGTATCCCCGCCCGCCGCCCGGGCCGGTCGGGCGCGTGACGGCGGGCAGGAGCGGAGGCGAGTGCGCGTCCGTACTACACGGGGCAGGGGCGGTACTCGAGGCTGAGCTCACGGTCGACGGCGTAACTGGTCCGCATCGAGGCCTCGCTCACCTTCTCCCAGGAGCCGTACTTGGCGTACAGCTGGTCCGCCGTCGGGCCGAGCGGGTTGCCGTACTTGGCGATGTTGCGCTCCTCCAGGACGCGGACCTCCTCCGGGGTCATCCCGGCCCGGGTGATCTCCTTGGCCTGGTTGCGCATGTCGACCAGTTCCCGGGCGACCTCCTCCTCCGAGGCGCCGGCCGCGCGCATGTCGGCGGCGGTGCGGTGCATGTCCTCCAGGAGGCGGTGGTAGCTCATGCGGGTGCGCTGGGCCTCCACCTTCTGGTCCATCGGCAGCACCCGGATCCGGCAGACGACCGGGTCGGTGCTGGGACACGGGTCGTCGGCGGGGACGGGCGGGGCGAGCGGTGCCGTGATGATCGAACCGCACTGCTCCCATGCGGCGGCCGAGGAGGTGGCCGCCGTGGTCAGCAGGGCGACGGCGGCGACGAACGGGACGAGGACGCGGCGCAGCCGCGCGGGGTGGGGAGACATGTCCGCATCCTCGACGGGAACGCACTCCAAGATCACGCGGACCCACCGGTGATCACTCCAACGAGGACGCACGGCCCCGCCCCGTCACCGCCCCGACTGGTCGGGGGGCGGTGGTGGATGAGGCAGGCGCTGTGGATGATGGTGGCGTCGAAATCGACCCGTCTCACGCCGAGTCGGCGCTCGGCCCGGTCCGGGGCTTCCACCGGATGGTCCTCTCCGGGGGCTTGGACTCGATCACGCCATCGGCTCGTAGCTGTGCCCGTGGTCGCGCATGTCGCCCGACGAAACGGAGGTGTTCCTCCCATCGTGCACGGACACGGGAAGGGGAAAGGCCATGAGCAGGAGGGAACCGCTGCAGATGAACCACCATCCGGCGGTCGTCGGACGGGCTTCCGGGCCGGTGTGCTGGAGCACCCCGATCGCGAGGAGCGCCAGGCCGGCAGCGAAGAGGCCTCCGGCCAACAGCAGCAGTGGGGCGAAGACCGTCGAAGGCTTCTCATCGGGGAGGACCGCCGGCGGCAGCGGGTTCCCGTCGTCGGCGGTGGTTCGCGTTTCCGTCCCGGCACCAGGCGACCGGCCTGCGACTTCGCCGCCCTCGCCCACGGTCGGATGCCGGTCGAGGGTCCGTCCGAACGTCCGACCCACCGGGGTGGGCACCGTGTCGTCATCGCGGCGGCCCCCCGTCTCCTGTTCGGCTTGGACCGCGGCGAGTTCCGCCTGCACGCCCACCAGGTCCTCGTACAGCCGGGCCGACTCGATGCGCAGCTGGTCGCGCTCCTGTCGCAGAGCTGTCGCTTCGGCGGCCGAGTCCTGCAGCAGGCTGCGGGCGGCGTGGAGCTTCCGCTCGTGTGCCAGCAGGTCCTGGCGGAGGCGTGCTTCCTCTTCTTTCCGGGCCCGCAACTGCTGCTCGGCCTCGGCTCGGGCCTGGTGGAGCCGGTTTTCGAAGGCGGTGAGGTCGCGTCGGCGGGCGTCCTGTTCCTGACGGAGCAGGGCACTGAGGCGGACGGTCTCCTCCTGGTGGTGCTGACGCTGAGCACGCAGTCCATCCCGGGCGGCGGCGAGGGCCCGGCCGGTGGTTTCGTGGCGGGCCAGGAGGTCGTCGTAATCCGCCCGCCGTCGGCGGTGCTCTTCGGTCACGGCCTCCAGACGGGCCTGGACACGGTCATGGCGCAGGACGGTCTCCTCGTACGCATCGGCGGTCAACAGCCGGTCGGCGAGAACCGGGTGCGCCTCGCCCAGTGCGGCGGTGTGCAGGCTCAGCACGTGGGCCCGGACTTCGCCGGTCACCTGGCAGAGCCGGATGATCGCCTCGACCGTGGAGCGCTGGGGAAGCCGCCCTCCCGACAGGTTCAACGACACGGTCGAAGGGCTCGTCTTCGCGTGGGAGGCGATGGTCTTGCTCGCCAGGTCCGCGGCCTCGATCAGGGATCGCAGGCACTGCACGAGCGCCAGCTTGTGCGGATGCCTCTCGAATGCTCCCGGCTTCAGCTCGTTCAGCGGCCGGCGCGCCGGCCGGGCGGATCCGCCGCCGGTTTCCCCCTCGGCAACACCCGTCATGCCCGTTCCCCCAGTTGACAGCTCCGGAAAGAAGATCGTTTCCCTTGGCGCACCCGCTTCCGGAACGCAACGCTTCAACCACACCCCGGGGAGTGCAGCAGAGACGGCAGCCCAGCGGGGTTACGTTCCGCGACCTTCCACGTACTGAGGAGCACCATCATGTCGGTCCGCCCCGTCCCGCGCAGCTTTCCCGTCGAACTCACCGCCTTCCTGGCGATCCTGGCCACCGGCGTCATCCTCGTACTCATCGGGCACGTGTCCCCCGAAGCCCTCGCCGGCTACGCCTCCGCTCTCGCCGGCCTCCATGCCGCTTGGCACCACCGCCCCATCCGCACACCATCAGACTCGGCCGACACCTCGCCCACACCTGCCGAGGACAGCCAGAGCCGTCCGCGCCAGGGGTCGGCAGACCGGATCTGACCGACCCCGTTGATGCAGGGCTCCGTCCGGTGCGGCACGCGTGGCCGCTCATAGGATCAGCAAATGATCAGACGACCGTCGCCGCCTTCCCTCTCCGTGTCCTTCGACGTGCCCGACGGCCACGGCGTCATCGAAGTGACGGGCGACGCGGGTGGCAGCCTGCTCCTGCTGGCCGGTGATCCGGTGCTTCTGGAAGCCAACGACGGTTGCGGCAGCCTGGGCTGGCTGGCCGCCCGTGCGGGCACGGGCGGCCCCGGGCTCTCCGAGGTCAAGTACCTCACCGAGTGGCTCAGCGCCCCCGGCCTCGTGTCCGATCCGCACACCGGCCAGGCCGCGCCACCGGATCCGGAATGCCTGCGCCCGCTGCTGTCGCTGCTCGCCTCCGGGCGGTACGTGATGACGGCCGCGGTCGCTCCGCACCACCTGCGGGTGGTCCACCCGCGCGCCTTCCAGGTCCACGGCTGGTACGCCGACGAGGAGCTCGCGCTGGTGACCACCGACGTGTGGCCGCCCCGCGACCACAGGGCCGTGCGCCGCTACCGCGACCGCATCCGCGCCGGCGGCGACCTGCCGGCGCTGGTCGTGCTGTTCCCTACCGCCGGAAGCGGGGTGGGCTACCTCCTCGACGGGCACCACAAGCTCGCCGCGTACGAGCAGGCGGGGGTCCCTCCGATGGTCATCAGGCTGACCCCCCAAGTGCCCCGCCCCTTCCGACGCGAGGACCTCGACCGGGCCTGGGCGGCATTCTCCGACAGGGCGCCCCGGGGTCAGGACGCCGCGCTGGGCAGGGTCTTCTCTTGCATGCGGGCGGAATCCGTCTGAGTCGGCAGCGCCCCTGCCCTCGCTTTCAGGGGGACCTGGTGCGGCGCTTCCCGGCGGAAGAGCTAGTGCAGACGCTCCGCGTCCGCCTCGGTGTTCCCGCGTCGGCCGAATCGCTTCAGCATGGCCGTCAGGTGCCGCAGCGGCAGTTCGGCAGCCGGCGCGGGCGTGGGTGCGACCGCCAGGATCCGGCGGGCGTCGGGGCGGGCCAGACCGCCCGGCTCGTCCCGGTGCCGTCGGTGATCGCGACGTCGTGATGCCACTCCGCCCAGCGGCGGTGCGCGCGGTCCGGCGGGCCGGACCCAGGTCGCCCGCAGGCCGCCCGTCCACGAACCCCGCCGTACCAGCGGCCGCACCGGCGAAGGCCAAGATGGCGGATCTTCAGTGAGGATCCGACCGGTCCTCGGTCAGTCGGTGCCTTCGACAATGCGGAAGTCGCGCTCGACGCCGTCGGAGAGGGCGACCAGCGCCTCCTGGTAGGCCGCGCTCTCGCGCGTCGCGACGGCCTGCTCGAAGCTGTCGAACTCGACCAGGACGGTGCGCTCGGCGATTCCGGCGTCATGCGCCACGACCCGACCGCCACGGACGAGGGTCCGACCGCCCCCGGCCGCTACGGCCCGAGCGGCCAGTTCGTTGTAGGCAGCCAGCTTCTCGGGGTCTGAAACGGTGCGGTAGACGCTGACCCAGTAGCCCTTGGGCATGGAACCTCCAGTGTTCGAATGAGTGCATCTGATGTACGGGTTGGTCGCGGACGGGCGTCGGCGGGCGAGAGCGAGGCTCGTCAGCGTCGTGATCGCCATGGCGCCGATACCGACGAGCGCCGCGGTGGTGTAGGCGCTGTCGTCGGGGAAGAGGTGGCCGGGGCCGGTGCCCGCGGCGAGGATCAGGCCGCCGATGGCGCTGCCCAGGGAGTATCCGACGCTGCGGACGACGTAGTTGAAGCTCATGGCGCTCGACGTCTCGCTCTTGGGGGTGGCGGCCAGGATGACGCCGGGCATCGCGGCCGAGAAGCCGCCGACGCCGAAGCCGAGCACGCCCATCGCCGCGAACAGTTCGGCCAGGTCCGACCGGGCCGCCGCGAACAGGGCGAACCCGCCGCCGACCACGACTGCGCTGCCGGCCAGGAGCAGGGGGTCGGCGATCCGCGTCCGGACCCTCGGCGTGAGCTTGCCGGCGACGAACCCCAGCACGGAGAACGGGATGAGGACCAGCCCGGCGACGAAGGTCGTCAGCCCGAAGCCGTAGCCGGCGCCGGCGCCGTGCGGAGTCTGCGCGTACCGGGTGACGAGCGTGAGCAGGAGGTACATGCCGATCCCGCCGACGAGCATGGCGAGGTTCGCCCCGGCGACCGCCGGGTGCCGCAGCGCCCTCACATCGACCAGGGGCGTCGTGCTGCGCAGCTCGATGACGGCCCAGACGCAGAGCAGAACCACCGCGACGACGGCGAGGCCCGCCGCCACGGCGAGGTGGCGGATCCACAGATCCCGTTCGCCGGCGAGGAACAGCACCAGGAGCAGCGCGGCGGCCAGGACGACCGCGCCCGCCACGTCCACGCGGGCGGAGCGGCCTTCGGGGGCTTCGGGCACGGAGCGCCACGCGGTCAGGAGGGCGGCGGCGGTGACGACCAGGCCGAGGCCGTAGGCGGCCCGTACCCCGCCGAACTCGGCGAGCAGTGCGGCCAGCGGGTAGCCGACGCCGGCCCCGATGATCGATACCACCGAGATCAGGGCGATCACGGCCGCGCCGCGCTCCTCGGGGAGGTGGTCCCGGGCCACTCCCATCATCAGCGCCGTCAGCCCGAGCCCGACGCCCTGGGCCGCCCTGCCGGCCAGCAGCCAGGCGAACGGCAGCGGCAGCACGGTGAGCGCGCTGCCGGCGACGACGACGGCCAGCGTGGCGAGGATCGTGGCCCGCCGGTGCGGGCCGGCTCCGAGCCGGCCCAGGACCGGCGTGGCGACGGCGCCGCTGAGCAGCGCGATGGTCAGCGTCCACTGCGCGCTGCCGAGCGGGACGTGGAACGAGGTCGCCACGCTGGTGATGAGCGGCGTCCCGAGGCTGGCGACCGCCGCCACGACCAGGGCGATGAACACCAGGGCGGGGACCAGCAGCCGCGCCTCGGAACGTGCCACCGGGACCGCCTTCCCCGCAACCCCGCCGACCGGCTGCCCGGTCACCGCTCCGGCCCTTCGCGGTCCCGGCTTTCGAGCTCTGCCAGGTGCTTCAGCGCCGGAAGGGCCGCCACCAGCGCCTCGACCTCGTCGCCTGCGAGTTCGCCGATCAGCCGCTCGAACGCGTCGACGCCCGCCTGGCGCCGCGTCCGTACGTAGGAGGCGCCGGCCTCGGTCAGGTACACCAGCGTGACCCGCTTGTCGGACGCGTCGCCCCGCCGCTCGACCAGTCCGGACTCCTCCATCACCCGGACCAGGGAGGTCATCGCGGGCTGGGTGACGCCCTCGACCGCGGCCAGATCGGTGATGCGCCGCGGGCCGGTCCGGTCCAGGGTGGCCAGGGTGGCGGCGGACGTCAGGCTCATGTCCCGGGGCAGGCGTCTCGCGGCCCTGGTGGCCAGGCCGTAGAGGGCTGCCCCGATGGCGGCGGATGCACCGGGAGCGGTGTCTTGACGACTCATGCCCGAAGCATAACATTTTTATATTCATAGCCTATGGAAATCGCCCGCCGCCCTCCTTCAGGCGCTGAGGTGCTGGGTGAGGAACAGGGCGGCGCGGTCGAGCGCGTGGTCGGCTTCGCAGCTCGTCAACGACGCGGAGAACACCTTCTCGACCGTGGGCGGACTCATCCAAGCAGCCCTCGATCCCGCGCAGCTGCACGCCGCGGCGCAGGCGCTGCGACAGCTCGCTGCGGCGCTCGAACGCGACAGGGTCGGCACGCCCGTCGGCTGAACCGTCGCTTCGATGGTGCGGGCTCGTTCCCCGACCCGGGCGCTCACCCTGATGCCGACGGGCGGCGCCCCGGCCGCCTTCGGCCATCACGGCAGCGGCGGCTCGTTCGCCGTCGCCGAGCAGCCGGGCCAGCTCCGTCCTGCACAACCTCGCTCTCGCGCGGACACCTCGTACCGGGCGACCTCATCGGACGTCGGACCGTGGGCGATTCCCTACGCGTTGCGAAAAGCGCGAGGAGTCGAGGATTTCAAGAAATGGGGGTTCTTTACGAGCGGGATTGAAAATCCCTCATCCTCATTGGGCGCATGGTCAAACGTTTTCCCTTGCCGCGTTCGAGTGAACGGGGTATCGAGGCCAGAACGGACGTGTGAACATGGAGCCGCCCGAACGTCGTTCATGAAGAACGGACACCTCTGTGAATTTCCGCACCATGCTCTCGCGCTTCGGCAGGATCGGCCTCACCGTCGGCACGGCAGCCGTGCTCGCCACCGGTCTGGCCACCAATGCGCAGGCCGCCACGGGAACAATCCGGTATTACGACGTCAATCAAAACGAGTTCCGGATCACCAACCCGCCGGACAACGTCTGTCTCGCCCTCCAGGTCCGGGCGGATCTGATCGAGAACGAGACGAACAAGAGGATGACCATCTACCTCGGCACTGCCTGCGCGACCCGCGTCACCACGATCGGCCCCGGGGAGGGGCGGGCCCATATCGGCGGCCCGCAGTCGGTCCGAATCCTCGGCTGAACCGACGCGGGGTGCAGGGCCGGCACCATCAGACGCCGGCCCTGCACCCCGTGCGGACGAGCTCACCGAGGTGACGGTGGCGTTTGCCCATGACGCGCGGCGCGTTGCGCGCCGCGCCGGCTCGCACGGGCCGTACGCCTACTCACTCGGGCCGAACGAGATCCAGACGTCGGGCGGCAGGTCTGGACGACGGCTCACCGGCCTGCGCTCTTCCGCCCATGCATCACCGGCGATCTCCCTGGCAACGCGGCGCCAGAAGTGGACCGCTCCCACGTTGGCGTCTTGAAAGGCGATCTCCCAGGGGCCCTGGTGCCTGGCCATTACCTGCTGAACAGCGCTCAGGCCGATCCCTGCCCTGCGAGCCCCACGAACGACGAAGAAGCTGTTCAGCACACGCTTCGGACCGGTCAGCCCCCGAACGAAGGCAAGACCGGCCGGGCGTGTGTCCACCGTGACGAGGTAGGCCGCCCAGTCGGTGTCAGTGAGAACGACGTTGGGCCGATCGGCGTAGAAGGTCCCGTCGGTGTCGGGCAGGACTTCATCGAATTCCGACAGGTCGTGGCGGAACATCAGCCACAGCCGCTCCAGCACGGGACGGTCGGCGGCATCTGCCAAGCGTACGGATATCTCCGGCACGTCACTCCATTCCACAGGCAGCCCGGACAGTCTGCATCCGGGCACAAAAAAGAGCCTTTCCGGTGGAGGTTCATCCGGCCGGAAAGGCTCAACTGATGCCGTGGAGCATAGCAGTCGCAGCGCTAGCGGCCGAGGACGTTCATCAGGATGATCGCCGTGAGGTCCGCGAGGATGACGGCGACGACGCCGATGATCATGGCCCAGGCCCGGGCCGATTCGTCGAGGTCCACGTGGCCTCCCGTCCGTGGTGGCGGGCGGCCGGCTGCGGGCCCGTCGTCCTTCCGTCATGGTGGCCCGGCCGGCCGTGGTGCACACCTCGGGGCCCGGACGGACGGGGCGCCTCGGCCTCTCAGGAGTGCGGCAGCCGGACCCGGAACAGCGCACCCCGGCCCGGCTCCGTCTCCAGCTCCAGCTCGCCGCCGTGCGCCCGGACGAGCGCGGAGGCGATGGCCAGGCCCAGGCCGGCCCCGCCGCCGGCCTGCCGGCTGCGGGAGGCGTCCACCCGGTAGAAGCGCTCGAACACCCGTGCCGCCTGCTCCGGGGCCAGCCCCGGCCCGTGGTCCGCGACCTCGATGACCGGGTGGCCGTCCCTCCTGCCCACCCCGATGCGTACGGGTGACCCCTCCGGGGTGTGGGCGACGGCGTTGCCGACCAGGTTCGCCACGACCTGGCGCAGCCGCGCCTCGTCGCCCTCCACCGGGGCGGGCCCCGGCGGGCCGTGGCCGTCCGGGCCGGTCAGCGTCACCTCGCGGGCCGGGTCCAGGGCCCGGGTGTCGTGCAGGGCGTCCACGGCCAGGGTGCGCAGGTCCATCGGGGCCAGTTCCAGGGGGCGCTGCTCGTCCATGCGGACCAGGGTGAGGAGGTCCTCCACCAGCCCGCTGAGGCGTACCGCCTCGCTCTCGATGCGGGCCATGGTCCGTCTGACGTCCGCCTCCTCGGTGAGGGCGCCCATGCGGTACAGCTCGGCGAAGCCGCGGATCCCGGCCAGCGGGGTGCGCAGCTCGTGGCTGGCGTCCGCGACGAAGCGCCGCATCCGGCTCTCCGACGCCGTGCGGGCCGTGAACGCCGCCTCGATCTGCGCGAGCATGCCGTTGAGGGCGCTGCTCAGCCGGCCGGTCTCGGTCCGGGGCGAGCCGCCGGGGATGCGGTGCGACAGGGGCCGCCCGGCGGAGATCTCCGCCGCGGTCTCCTCGATGCGCCGCAGCGGCCGCAGGCCCGCCCGCACGGCGAACCAGCCGGCCACCGCCAGCAGCAGCGACACCGCGACGCCGATGATCCGGAAGGCCGTCGCCAGGCTGTCGAGCGTGGAGGACACGTCGTCCAGCGGGGCCGCGACCACCACCCCCGCGGGCAGCCCCGGATCGTCTCCGTCCACCGGCACGATCAGCACCCACCAGGTCCCGTCGCCGTGGTCGCTCGGCACCTCGAACGGCTTCCCGAGCCGGGCGCGCAGCCCCGCCGCGTCCATCGCGGGCCACAGCGGGTCCGGGTCCCCGGCCGTGAGGGGCTGGCGCAGCGGCTGGGACACGGTGCCGTCCGCCGCGGCGAAGGCCATCACGTACTGGCTCGGCAGCCAGGCCCGGCCGCTGCCCGACCGGCCGGCGTGCGGCTGGGGGATGCCCTCGGCCCGCACCCGGTGGGCCATCGAGTCGCCGAACCTCTGCAGCTGCTGGTCCACCCGCCCCACCAGCCGGGCGCGCACGGAGCCGAGGACGACCGTGTCGCTGACGGTCAGCCCCAGCGCGACCAGGACCATCGACAGCGCCACGAGCCGGGCCCGCAGCGAGAGGCCGGCGAGCGGGCGGACGAGCCGCCCCAGCCGCGGACGGACCCGGCGCGGCCGTCCTGGAACGCGCTGCGCCATGTCAGCCCTGGGGGCGGCGCAGGACGTACCCGATGCCGCGTACGGTGTGGATCAGCTTGGCGGAGCCGTCCGCCCCGGAGTCCACCTTGCGGCGCAGGTACGAGATGTACGACTCGACGATGCTGAGGTCCCCGCCGAAGTCGTACGCCCACACGTGTTCCAGGATCTGCGTCTTGGAGACCACGCGGTCGGCCTGGGCCATGAGGTACGCGAGCAGCTTGAACTCGGTGGGGGACAGGGACACGGGCCTTCCGCCGCGCAGCACCTGGTGTCCCACCGGGTCCAGTTCGAGGTCACCCGCCCTCAGCCGGCCGTCCCCGCCCGCGGCCCCGGTACGCCGCAGGATCGCGCGGATCCGCGCGATCAGCTCCTCGAGGCTGAACGGTTTGGTGACGTAGTCGTCGCCCCCGGCGGTCAGCCCGCTGACCTTGTCGTCCACCCCGTCCTTCGCCGTGAGGAACAGCACCGGGAGGTGGTCGGCGCCCGGCGCGGTGCCGGCCACCTCCCGCAGCCGGCGCACCACCGCGAACCCGCTGATGTCGGGCAGCATCACGTCCAGCACCACCAGGTCGGGCCGCTCCTCGGCGACCGCCGCGAGGGCGTCGGCACCGCTGGCCGCCGAGGTGACCCGGAAACCGACGAAGCGCAGGGAGGCCGACAGGAGCTCCCGGATGTTCGGTTCGTCGTCGACGACCAGCAGGCTCGCCTCGGGCCCGGCCGTGTCCATGCGGTCCTCCCTCTCGGGCTCAGCCCCGGCCGCCGCCCGCGAAGCCGCCGGCGAAGCCGCCCGCGCCGCCCTCGGAGACGGTGGTGGCGGCGACGTCGCCGGAGGCGTCCTTGGTGCCGCGGACGGTGACGGTCTGACCCGGCTGGAGGTCGGACACCTTGCCGCTCCTGGCCTGGGTGATCTGGGTGTCGGTGTTCGTGGTGATCTTGACGACCCCGCCCTGTGCGTCGGTGACGTACAGGGTGGTGCCGTCGACGAGCTTCACCGTACCGGTGGTCAGACCGGCCCCGCCGCCCGGGCCGCCCGTCCCCCCGCCGAACCCCTGCCGGGGGCCGCGCTGTCCGGCTCCGGTGCCGTCTCCCGGACGGTTCTGGCCGGCGGCTCCCTGGCCCGCCGAGCCCGCGCCCGCGCCCGGCCGCCGGCCGCCGCCACCGGGCGCGGCCGCTCCCGTACGCCCCTGGCCCGCGGCCTCCGAGGCGAAGGCGCGGCCCGCGGAGCCCGACCCGCCGGCCCCCTGGAGGTGGTCCTTCTCCACCAGGACGCCCCCGGTGAAGGCGAGCCCCGCCACCACGCCGCCCGAGAGCAGGAGCGTCAGCCAGGGCATCCGCGCCCGGGGCGGAGCGGCGAGTTCGGCCGAGATGTCCCGGGTGTCCGGGGGTTCGGCGAGGATCCCCTCGGGATCCTCCGCGGTACGGGGCCCCTCGCCCTCGGCCTGCGGGTCGGGGACCAGGTCCGTGTCCGGGAACGGGAACGGATCCTGGTCTTGGTCCTGGTCCGGGCGGTGGTCCGGGGCGGGTTCGGCACGCGCCGAGGCGGTGAACACCTCCTCGAACGGGGTGAACTCCTCCCGGCCCGCCTCGTGCTGCTTCTCCGGTTCGGTGCGGCGTCGTGCCATGTCAGCTTCTCCCTGTTCCTGCGTGTGCCGGCTCACTCGTGCCGCAGTGCTTCGATGGGCCGCAGGCTCGCGGCCCGGTTGGCCGGATAGCCGCCGAAGAACAGCCCGATCGCCACGGCGATGGCGAAGGCGCCGACGACCGACTCCGGAATGACGACCGGCTTGATGCCGACGATCGTGAAGTGCGAGCCGATCAGTCCGGCCGCGACGCCGAGCCCGCCGCCGATCAGCGAGAGCAGCGTCGACTCGGCGAGGAACTGGCCGAGGATGACCCCGCGGGGCGCGCCGATCGCCTTGCGGATGCCGATCTCGCGGGTCCGCTCGGTCACCGTGACGAGCATGATGTTGGTGATGCCGATGCCCCCGACCAGCAGGGAGATCGCGGCGACGGCGCCGAGCAGCACCGTGAACGTCTTGTTGGTCGACGCCTGGGCGGTCAGCAGGGACGCCTGACTGGACACCCGGAAGTCCGGGGCGGCGGGATCCTTGATGCCGTGCTGCGCCATCAGGACCGTGGTGACCTCGTTCTGCGCGTCGGCGGTCGCGTCCGCGGACCTGGCCTCCACCAGGATCTGCCCGAGGGGGCCGAACCCCGTGAAGGCGTTCTGCACGGTCGGCAGCGGCGCGACCACCACGTCGTCCGGGTCCTGGAACCCGGTCCCGCCCTTGGCGGCGAGGACCCCCACCACGGTGAACGGAGTGCCGCCGAGGACCACCTTCCGGCCGACCGGGTCCGCCGTCCCGAACAGGTCGGCGGCGGTCGTCGACCCGATCACGGCGACCTTGCGGGAGGCCAGCACGTCGTCGTTGCCGAAGTAGTCGCCCTTGGCCACCTTGCTGTTGGAGGCCTTGAAGTAGGCCGGGTAGGTGCCGACGACCTGGCCGACCGTGTGCGAGGTCCCCTCGTACAGGGCGGTCTGCGAGGTGGTGACCTCGGGCGCCACCGACTCGACGTGCGGGGCGGCCGAGGGATCGGCGAGGGCCCGCGCGTCCGCCACGGTCAGCGGCTTCGTGCCGGCGGCCGGACCGGAGCGCCTGCCGCCGAAGCCCCCGCCGGAGGAGACGGTCAGGGCGTTCGTGCCGAGCCGCTCGATGGACTCCTTCACCGCCTGCGAGGAGCCGTTGCCGACGGCCAGCAGGAGGATCACCGCGGCGACGCCGATCAGGACGCCCAGCATCGTCAGCGCGGAACGCACCTTGTTCGCCGCGAGGCCGCCGAAGGCGAAGCGCAGCGTCTGGAACGGGTTCACCGCGCGCCTCCGGCCACCGGGTGCCGCTCGCGCATCGCGGGCGGCGGGCCGTCCACGGGCGCCTGCCGGACGTCGTCGACGATCTGCCCGTCCACCAGGCGCAGGACCCGCTTGGCGTGCCGGGCCACCTCGTCCTCGTGGGTGATCAGGACGACGGTGCGGCCCGAGGCGTTGAGCCGGTCCACCAGGGCCAGGACCTCTTCGGTGCTGTGGCTGTCCAGGTTGCCGGTGGGCTCGTCCGCGAGGAGCATGGCGGGCGCGGTCACCAGCGCCCGGGCCACGGCCACGCGCTGCTGCTGGCCGCCGGAGAGCTCGCCCGGCCGGTGGCCCAGCCGGTCCGCCAGGCCCACCAGGGTGAGCGCGGCCTCCGCTCGCCGGCGCCGCTCGGCGGCCTTGACCCCCGCGTACGCCAGGGGCAGTTCCACCTGGGCGACCGCGGTGGTGCGGGGCACCAGGTTGAAGGACTGGAACACGAAGCCGATCTTCCGGTTGCGTACGAGCGACAGCTGGTGCTCGTCCAGGCCGCCCACGTCGATCCCGTCCAGCAGGTAGCGGCCCGAGGTGGGGACGTCCAGGCAGCCGAGGATGTTCATCAGGGTGGACTTGCCCGATCCGGAGCTGCCCATGACGGCGACGAAGTCGCCCTGTTCGACGACGAGGTCGACCCCGGGCCGGCGCCCCGTGGCGGGATCGGCCGGCCCGCCGAGGGCGCGTACGGCGGCGTCGCCCTGCCCGTACGTCTTGAGCAGCGCGCGGACCTCGATCACCGGGGGCACGGCCCGGTGCCCGGTCCCGGTCTCCGCCGTCCCGTTCTCCGCGGTCCCGGTCTCCGCCGTCCCGTTCTCCGCGGTCCCGGTCCCGGTCCCGGTCTCCGCCGTCCCGGGCTGACCGGCGGGCCGGGTCCGGCGCGGCCACAGCGGCGGCGTCATCCGCGGCCACCCCCGCCCCCGCCGGTACGCAGCCCGCCGCCGGCGGCGCCGCCCGCCCCGCCGCGGTTGCGGCCGGCACCGCCGGCGCCGCCGGGGAAGGCACCGCTCGGGAAGCCGCCGTTGCCGGCCGAGGACACCGTGGCGAGCTGCACCTGCTGTCCCTCGGTCAGCCCGCTGAGGATCTGGTCGCTGCCGTCGCCCTCCAGGCCGACGGTGACCTGGGTGCGCACGGTCGTGCCGTCCGCGGCGACGACGGTGACGGTGCGGTTCGTGCCCGTGCCCGAGACGGCGGCGGTGGGGACGGACAGCGCGCCGGAGGCCTCGCCGACGACGACCTGGATGGCGGCGCTGAGCCCGCTGCGCAGGTCGTCGGTGGGGCTCGTGATGTTCAGGGTGGCCGCGTACTGCACGGCGCTCCCGCCTCCCGCGCCGCCTCCGCCGGAGCCGGATCCGCTGCTCACGGGGAGCGAACTGACGGACAGGACCTGTGCGTTGAGCGTCCTGCCGGACATCGCGTTGAGGGTGACCGTGGCGGGCTGGCCGGGCTTGAGCCCGAGGGCGTCGGCCTCGGAGAAGTTCGCCGTCACCTGCATGCCCGACGGGTTGGTGAGGACCACGAACCCGGACAGGGAGGAGGAGGCAGAGGAGGCGGAGCCGCTGCCCGACCCCCCGCCGCCGTTGCCGCCGTTGCCGCCGTTGCCGCCGTTGCCGCCGTTCCCGGAGCCGCTCGTGCCCGCGACCGTGTCGCCGGTCTTCGCCGAGACGGAGGCGACCGTACCGGCGGCCGGAGCCTTCAGCACGGTCCCGTCGACGGCGCGCTGGGCGGAGTCCACGGCGTTCTGGGCCTGGGTGAGCTGGGCCCGGGCCTGGGCCAGCTGCGCCGGATCCACGGTGGGCGTGGCCGCCGGCGCGGGTGCCGAACCCGTGCGCGAGGACGAGCTGCCGCCCGACGTGGAAGTCACCTGGCCGGCCTCGGCCTTGGTCAGGTTCGCCTGTGCCGCGGTCAGCGAGGCCTCCGCCTGGGCCAGGGTCTCCTTCGCGGCGGTCGCGTCGACCTTCCCGAGCACCTGTCCCGCGGTGACCTTGTCCCCCGCCTTGACGTCGACCTCGGTGAGGCGGCCGCCGGTGGTGAAGTTCACCCCGGCGTCGTTGGGCGAACTCAGGGAACCCGACCCGGAGACATCGCGAGGACGGTGCCCCTGGTGACCGTGGCGGTCCGCGCACCGCCGCGCGCCGGACCGTCACCGCCACCGGTCACCGCCGCATAGGCGCCGCCGACGCCCGCGAGGACGGCCACGGCGAGCGTCGAGTTGATCAGGACGGCCCTGCGCCGTCGTGGGAGCACCTTCATGGAAGGGGATCCTCGCCTCCCGCGCTTTGGAGGTTCTGGGAACTTCCTGGGAGTTCCCTGGGAGCCGACCCCCCGGCCGAAACGGGTGTACGCGACCGAACCGGGCAGATGACCCGTTCCCCGGGCTCCCAGGGGCGACCGGGGCCCGCCCGCTCCCAGACAACTCCCAGCAGACGCCCGGGCGGGTTCGGCGGCGCGCGTCGCTCAGTCGTGTGCGAGGCAGTGCTTGAGCTCGTCGAGGTCGTAGAAGTAGCTGCCCTTGGCCACGGGCTTGCAGGAGTGGTTGAAGGCCGTCTCCTTCTCGTTGTAGAGCATGCGCACCAGGTATCTGGCCGGCCGGCCCTCGGAGGGCGTGTTCGCGAACAGGTCCCACTGGATGTTCGCCGCCATCGGCGAGACCTCGGCCCCGCGCCACGGGTTGTTCCCGTACGCGTACGGCTGCCCGGGTGCGGCGGGCTCGGTGCTGCCGGGCAGGCCCATCAGCGCGGCGAGCGGCTCGATCTCCTCGGCATGGGTGAAGCGCAGCACGGCGCCGTTGCGGTTGGTGCCGGCGGCCTTGGCCTCGGCCTGGGCGAGGAGGTCGTCGAGGAGGACGCCGGCCATCTTGTAGGTGATCGTGCGTCCGCTGAACGCGGGGCCCTTCTCGTAGAACTCCTCCGCGTCGTCGAGGTAGGCGAGCCACTGGGCGTCGCGGTGGGTCAGGAACGGCGTGAGGTCCACGTCCGGCGCCTCCACGGCCAGGTCGGGCGCCGCGCCGTAGAGCTGGTACAGCGAACGGGCGAACGAGATCTGCGCCTCGGTGGACACCGTTGCCACGAAGTCCCCCCGGAACAGGCGCGCGACGACGCGGTGCGCCGCCTCGGCGGTGCGCGGGTCACCGTCGATCCCCGTGAGGACCGCGGCGAGCTGCGGATCGCCCTTCACGTACGCCTGGTAGTCGGCGTTCTGCGGCTGCTTGTGGAAGTACAGCAGGTTCTTATCGGTGACCGGTGCCTTGATCAGGCCCGCCAGCGCCGGCTCCCCGGAGGCCAGAGCGCCGGTGAACGCGTCGGCGCTCGCCACCGCACGCGGCACCCCCGACGTCTCCACCGCGATGGACTCGTGCCGGGCGGCGATGCCCGCGACCAGGGTCGGCAGCCGCTGCTCCAGGCGCAGCGCGGTCTGCCGGTGCTCCTCGGCGCCGCGTGCGGAGAGGTTGCCGTAGCCGAGCGCGGAGGCAGCGGCCAGCAGGGACCGCACCTGCGGGCCCAGCCGCGCACCGAGGCCGGTGAGTGCGCCCCGGTCCTGCGCCCTGCGCAGGACGGCGAGCACGGCGTCGCCGTCGCCGCTGTCCGTCATGGCGCGGGAGCCGTGGCGGGCGACGTTCTCGGTGAAGACCGGTACGAAGCCCTTCGGTGCTTCCTGGTAGCGGCCGGGCCCGCCCTGCGGGGCGTACGGGGTCTTCGTTCCGTAGACGTCGCGCCCGGCATGTGAGGCGCCGGCCCGTGAGGCGCCGGCCTGCTCCCCGGCGGAGGCGGTGCCGGTGGTGAACAGCACGCCTGCGGCGAGGGAGACGGCCATGGCGGCGGACAAGGGGGCAGTGCGCTTCACGGCGGCCCTTCGGTTCGGGTCGGGTCGGGCTACCGGTCGGTAGCTCAGGTCTGCCGCAAGGTGCCACGACCACACCAATCCCTGTCGACATTGTCCCATGGCCGGGGTGAAGGGCACCTGAACACCCCACCGGCGGACCGGCCGGCATCCCGCGCCCCGCAGGTGACACCGCAGAGGGGTCAGCGGGCGAGGGAGACGGCGAAGGGCTCGAAGCCGTGTCGGCGCAGGACGTGGGGCACGACCAGGATCATGGCCTCGGTGGCGCGGGCCGTGGTGATGTCGCCGAGGTCCTCGATCCATGCGGGCTGCCAGCCCAGGTCGTGGAGCAGGGCGGTGACGGTGGTCTTCGCGTGTCCGTCGTTGCCCGAGAGGTAGGCGGTCGGCGGGGTGGCCAGGGTTTCGGGGGCGGTCATGACCATGAACAGCATGGTGTTGAGGGTCTTGACCACCCGGGTGTCGGGGAGGGCGGCCTGGAGCTTCTCGGCGAGGCTGCTGCCGGGGTGGCACAGGTCGCCGGGCAGGCCGTCACCGGCGTCGCGGGTGGCGTTGGAGACGTCGATGAGGATCTTGCCGGCGAGTTCGGTTCGCAGGCCGGCCAGGCGGTCGAGGGCGCTGTCGCCGGGCGTCGCGTTGATCACGATCTCCGCGGTGCGGGCAGTGGTGCGCTGGTCGGCGAAGGAGACGCGGGGGCCTGTGCCTTCGGTGGCCGCTGTGGTGTCCTCCGTCGGGCTCCGGCGGCCGAGGGTGACGTGGTGTCCGGCCTCGGCGAGCTTGCCGGCGAGGTTGGTGCCGACGCGGCCGGCGCCCAGGATGCCGATGGTGGTCATGTGGTGGTGCTCCTTGCGGTATCGGGGTGGGGAAGAGGGGAAGAGCGGAGACGTGCGTCCGGTCAGGCGATCGGCGAGAGGACTTCGAGGGCGGCGCCGTGGATGCCGGGGGCGGCGGCCAGGAAGTCGCGGCTGGCGGTGTTCCAGGGTTCGCCCGCCAGGTCGGTGACGGTGCCTCCGGCCTCGGAGACCAGCAGGGCGCCGGCGACCAGGCCGGAGCGGACGTCGGAGAACTGCCAGAACGCGTCCGTGCGTCCGGCGGCGACGTGGATGAGCTGCATCGTGGCGGGAACGGACACGCGCACGACCAGACCGTTGAGGAGCATGGCGGTGACGGAGTCACCGATCCGCCGGAACGTGCGCTCGTCCTCGCCGGGCCTGGCCTGGCCGGTGCCGGTGAGCGCGGCGCCCAGGTCCGTCTTGGCGGACACCTCCAGGGGGTGGTCGTTGAGGCGGGCGCCGCCGCCGGCGACGGCGGTGTAGGTGTCGCCGGTCAGCGGCAGGTGGACGACGGTGAGTACCGGCTGGTCGTCGCGGACGAGGGTGGCGGTGACGGCCCAGTCCTCCATGCCGTGGACGTGGTTGATGTTGCCCTCGGCGGGGTCGACGACCCACCACTCCCCGGGCGGGAGCGCGCCGCCGGCCAGCTCGTCCTCGGCCCACTGCGACCCCGGCCGGGCCCGCAGCAGCGGTTCCCGCAGCACGGCCAGCACCGCGTCGTCGTTGGCGTGGATCTCGGCGACGACCTCGTCCAGGCTCACGCCCCGGGCCTGCGGGGCGTAGCGGTCGCGCAGCGTGACGCCGGCGGCCCGCACCACGGCCGTCACGTCGGACAGGAGCGTCGTACCGGCGTCGAAGGGCATGGCTGTGCTCATGGCGGGCTCCCTGGGGGATCGGTCGAGGGGGGTGAAGCGGGGCGGCTGTCGCGCTCCCCGCACTTCGAAGGTAGGGGGCCCGATCATTAACAACAAGTGCATGCTTGTCACTTGTAGAGTTACTGCCATGCAACTGGATCTGAACCTGCTCACGGCCCTGGACGCCCTGTTGGAAGAGGGCAGCGTCGCCGGCGCCGCAGCCCGCCTCCACGTCACCGCACCGGCGATGAGCCGTTCCCTGGGCCGCATCCGCAAGGCCACCGGCGACCAGATCCTGGTCCGCACCGGCCGCAGCATGGTCCCCACTCCCCGGGCGCTGGCCATGCGTGCCCAGGTCCACGCCCTCGTGCAGCAGGCCCACCAGCTCCTGTCCGCGCAGCAGGAACTCGACCTGGCGGCTCTGGACCGGGTGTTCACCGTGCGCTGGCACGACGCCCTGACCGCCGCCTGCGGCACCGCCTTGACCACGGCCGTCCACCGACAGGCCCCCGGCGTCCGGCTGCGCCTGTCCGCCGAACCCGGGACGGACGACGCCGAGCTACGCCGGGGTGAGGTCGACCTCGAATCCGGCTCGAGCGCTCCGACGCTCGCCGACATCCGCCACCGCCTGGTCGGCCGGGACCGGCTGGTCGTCGCCGTGCGACCGGGCCACCCGCTCACCGAAGGCCCGCTGAGCCTCGAGCGCTACGCGGCCGCCGAACACCTCACCGTCTCGCGGCGCGGAAGCCTGCGCGACCCGATCGACGACGCCCTGACCGAACGCGGGCTCGCACGACGCGTCGTCGCCGCCGGGCCCACCGCCGCCTTCGCCCTGCAACTCGCCCTCGGCACCGACCTGGTCGTCACCCTCCCCGACGCGGTCACCCGCACCGCCCGGGACCGACTCGGCCTCGCCACTCTCCAGCTGCCGCTCCCCCTGCCCGATGTCCCCCTGTACCTGCTGTGGCACCAGCGCTACGACGACGATCGCGCCCACACGTGGCTGCGCGAAACGGCTGCCGAAACCGTCCGGGCCGTCTTCACGTCCCCGGCCCCCTCTCCGCAGCCCCCGACCCGGCGGACCGGGAAGTGACGGGGGGCGCCCGCTAGGAGCCGCCCGCCAGCTGGAGCACCGCGATGCCCGCCAGGACGGCGGCGCTGGCGGCGATGCGACGGTGGCCGAGGCGTTCGCGGAACACGACCGCGCCGATCAGGGCCCCGAAGACGATGCTGGTCTCCCGCAGGGCGGCGATGGTGGAGAGGTCGCCCCGCGACTGCGCCCACACGACGAGCCCGTACGCCAGGAGCGAGAGCAGTCCGCCCGTCAGGCCCCGGCCCCACAGCGGGCGCAGCGCCGTGAACAGGGTGCGGCCCCGGCGGGCGCCGGCGATGACCGGGAGGACGAGGCCCTGGCAGAGGAACAGCCAGGCGATGTAGCCGAAGACGCTGCCGGAGACGCGCACGCCGCTGCCGTCGACGAGGGTGTAGGAGGCGATCACGACCCCGGTGCCGACGGCGGCGGCGAGCGCCGGCAGCTGGGCGCGGCCGGGGAGCCCGTCCGCCAGGGCGAGACCGGCCAGTCCGCAGGCGATCACCGCGATGCCGAGGGCCTGTCCGGCGGCCGGGGAGTGGCCGAGGAGCGTCGTGGACACGAGGGCCACCACCACGGGCGAGGTGCCGCGTGCGGTGGGGTACATCTGGCCGAAGTCCCCGAGCTGGTAGGCGCGCAGCAGCAGGAGCTGGTACGTGACCTGCAGCGCGGCGGAGGCGGCGAGGTACGGCCAGGCCGCCGGCGCGGGCAGCGGGGCGAAGCAGACGAGTACGGCTCCGCAGCCCGCGGAGGCGAGGCTGATCAGGGTGAAGCCGGCGAGCTTGTCGCGCAGGCCGTGGGTGAGGCCGTTCCACACGGCGTGCAGCACCGCCGAGGCGAGGACGACGGCGGGCACGGCGGCGGAGCCCGTCACGGACGGCAGGTTTGCGGGCACGGGTGCTCCCCACGGCTGAATGTGGAATGAAATTCCCTGTTAGCCTAAACCCATGGAAATCAGTTCCACACCCTCGGGCGGGCTCGCCGCCCATGTCCGGGCCCACCTGCCCGGGCTGCGCGACACCGAGGCGCGGGTGGCGCGGGTCGTCCTCGACCAGGGCGCCGGGCTGGTGCGGCTCAGCGTCAGCGACGTCGCGGCGCTGGCCGGCACCGCGCCCTCCTCCGTCGTACGGGCCTGCCAGCGGCTGGGGTTCCGCGGCTACCAGGAGCTGAAGCTCGCCGCTGCCCGGCAGGCGCCCGCCCCCGCACCGTCCCGGGACCGCGACCCCGCCGCCCGCGCCCTGGCCGACACGGTCCGGGCCGGCCGCGAGGCCCTGGAAGGGGTCGCGGCGACGGTGGCCCCGCAGGAGCTGCGAGCGGCCGCCGGACTGCTCGACGCGGCGCCCCGGGTGCTGGTCGTCGGCGCGGGACTGTCCGGCGCCGTCGCGCTGGACGCCGCGTACCGGCTGCGGGCGCTGGGCTGCGCCGTCGACGCACCGGCCGACCCGCTGACCGCCCAGCTGGCCGCCTCGCAGCTGACCTCCGCCGGCGTCTGCCTGGCCGTCAGCCACACCGGCGCCACGCGCAGCACGGTGGACGCCGCCCGGCGCGCCCGGCAGGCCGGGGCCAGGGTCGTCGCCGTCACCAGCTACGCCCGTTCGCCGCTCAGCGAGACCGCCGACCACACGTTGGTCGCGGGCGGCCAGGACCTGGTGTTCGGGCTCGAAACCGTCGCGAGCCGGCTCGCCCACCTCACCGTGATCGACGCCCTCGCCCTCACCCTGCTGGGGCTGCGCGGGGAACCGGCCGAAGCGGCGCTGCGCCTGTCGGCCGACGTGACGGTCGACCACTCGTACTGATGCCCCGGGTGGGAGGGCCCGAGCCGCGGGAGGGCCGCCCGCGCGGTCCGCGGACGGCCCCCGCGCGGTCCGGCCCGCTCAGAGCGCGTCGACGGGGCCGAAGCGGAGCCCGCCGGGGGCGGACTCGTCGGTGCCGGCCCAGAACTCGTACCAGTTGGTGCGGAACTCGTCCACCGCCGGCTGAGGCGCCGGGTTGCCCGGGCCTCCGCTGCCGCCGCGGGCGGACGCCCGCCAGGAGGTGCGGTCCGGCCATCCCGGCCGCGACGGGGCCGTACCTCCGCGGGCCGTCCGCGTCCGCCCCGCAGCGGCGGGTCAACAGAGCCCGGCCAGCTCGGCGATCGTGCCGCCGAGGACCCTGTCGCGCACCTCGCCCGGGCGGGTGACCCGTTCCACCAGGGCCCGGGCCAGGACCGGGTCGCCGTACGGGGCGTCCGAGCCGAACAGGGTCCGGTCCGGGATCTCCTCGATGGCCAGCCGGACCGCGAAGACGATGCCGGCGGTGGACAGCTCCAGGTACATGTTCGGGGTGTCCCGCACCAGCTCGACCGCCTCCATCCAGTGCGCCCCTCCCAGCTGGCTGACCACCAGTGGAACCGACGGGTGGCGGGCGGCGAGCGCGGCCAGCGTCCTCAGGTCGTCCGCCGTGGTGGGGGCCGACCCGTGCACCACCACCGGCAGCCGGCCGTGATCGGCCGCCGCCCGCAGCACCGGTTCGACCAGCGCCGCCCGCCCCGGCGGCGGCGTCAGCTCGCCGATCCCGTGCATCCCGCGCCCGACGACCTCCCGTTCCACGGTCGCGGCGATCTCCTCCGGCCCCAGGTCCAGCGGTACGGACAGGAAGCCGATGAACCGCTCCGGCCGCGCCGCCAGCGCCGCGTCCAGCTCCGCCCACGCCCGGCGGTACCCCTCGACCGTGCCGGCCCGTCCCCCGATGGCCTCGTCCAGGACCGCCATCTCCCGGCGCAGCGCGGCGAGGTCGGCGGCCCGCTCCGGATGCGGGCGGGTGGCGAACAGCACGGCGCGGTCGACCCCGGCCTCGTCCAGCAGCCCCACGTGCGTCCCGACAGGATCATGGACATGGCTGTGCGCATCGATGATCAACGATCACTCCCTCCTCGACGGCCGTCCGGAATGCGGCCGGTGCGCACACTGTTGCTCCCTGACACCGTTGGAAGGTCAAGCCGAAGGGAGCGGCCCGGTGCTGATCGGGGAGCTGTCGCGTCGTACGGGAGTCAGCGAACGCCTGCTGCGCTACTACGAGCGGACGGAGCTGATCCGCTCGGAGCGGCGCGCCAACGGCTATCGCGAGTACGACGAGGGGACGCCGGAGACGGTGCGGCGCGTCCGCACCCTCCTGGCCGCCGGCCTGCCCACCCGCGTCATCCGGCAGGTGCTGCCCTGCACCGCCGACGGGGCGGCGGCGCTGCGCCCCTGCCCCGGCGTCCTCGACCGCCTCCGCGACCAGCTGGAGGTCCTCGACCGGCGGGCCGAGGAACTGGACGCCGCGCGGCTGCTGCTGCGCCGAACGATCGCCGCCACCGAGAGCGCCCCGCCCCGGCCCGGGCCCGGCGGGGCCCCGAGCCGGGGCGTCCGCACGGCGGGCTAGCTGGGGCGTGCCCTCCGGATCACCTCGCCGACCGGCGCGGGCCGTCGGATGCGCACGGGTCAGGTGTGCCGGGCGACCTTGACCGCCGAGACCAGCAGGATCACCGCGAGGGCCGGGATCAGGACCGGGTCCGGGACCACGCCCAGGAGGAGCCCCCCGAGGAGCGCGCCGGCGATCGAGCCTCCGGCCATGAGGGCGGTGAAGCGCAGGTTGGCGCCGAGAACGGCGAAGCTGCCGTCGCGGCTGTAGCGGGCGAAGGCGACCAGCATCGTGGGCAGGGACACCAGCAGGGACAGGCTCCCGGCCGGCTTGACGTCCGCCCCGAACAGCAACACGATCGTGGGGATCAGCAGCTCACCGCCGGCCACACCCATGATCGCGGCCACCACTCCGATCCCGAACCCGGCCACCACACCGGCCACCACCTGCACCGGGCCGGGCAGATCGAGGGTTCCGACGGCGGTGGTGCGGGTGACCACCAGGGCGGCGGCCATGCCCGCCATGAGGACGGCGAGAACCTTGTAGAGGGTAGCCGACCGCATCCGTACCGCCCAGGAGGCGCCGGCCCACGCGCCGAGCAGGCTTCCGGCCAACAGGTTGACGGCAATCGTCCAGTGCGAGCCGAGGTCGCCGAAGGAGACCGCGGCCAGCCGGGCGGGCAGGGCGGTGACCACGACGACCAGGCTCATCGCCTTGTTCAGGATGACGGCCGACAGGGCCGCGAAGCCGAACATGCCGATCAGAAAGGGCAGCCGGAACTCCGCGCCGCCCAGCCCGATCATGCCGCCGAGGACGCCGACCATCGCACCAGCCCCGAACACCCATGGAGCCGACCCCAGCCGTGCGGTGGCGGCCAGGCCCTGGTCCGGCGACACATTCACCGTGCCCTTCATCCACGCCACCACCCAGCGGCCGGGCGGCCTCTCAGGCCGGCGGGGACATCGGGGCCGACGACTGCCGAAACGGCAGCCGTCCAGGGCGGGGGGACATCAGACATGCCCGGCAGTCTGCACAACGCCGGCACCGCACAGACAGTGGAGGATCACACCAGCTCGGTACCACGTCACGCGCGATCCGTCCGACCCCCCGCCGCATCACAGCCGAGCGCCGGCCTGTCCGATGCCGCGAAGCCGCGAAGCCGCGAAGCCGCGAACGATCACACGGGGTCACCGGTCCGACGGTGTCGGGGCGGACCAGCCGGCGAGGAGGTGCAGGGCGTGTGCGGAGCGGCTGTCGGGTTCCGCGGTGTAGAGGTAGAGGGCCTGGTCGGGATCGTCCGGCAGGGTGAGCGACTCGTATGCGAGGGCGAGTTCGCCGACGAGGGGGTGGCGGTAGAGCTTGGTGCCGTGGGTGTACTGCAGGACGTCGTGGTCGGCCCACCACTGGCGGAAGTCCTCGTCCTGGACGGACAGTTCGCCGACCAGTTCGTTCAGGCGCGGGTCGTGCGGGTGGCGGCCCGCGTAGAGCCGCAGGGCGGCCACCGTGCCGCGGGCCGCGGTCTCCCAGTCGGCGAGGAGGTCGCGGGCGGTGGGGTCGAGGAAGATGAAGCGGGCGAGGTTGCGGTCGCGGTGGGGCAGGGCGTCGAAGTCCGTGTAGAGGGCTTGGGCGAGTGGATTGGCGGCGAGGACGTCCAGGCGGTGTCCGAGGATCATCGCCGGGGTGCCGACCAGGGTGTCCAGGACGCGCAGCAGCCCGGGCCGTACCCGCTGCGGCGGTGCGGGGCGTCGGCGCCCGGCGCCCGGCCCGGGCTTGGCCAGGTCGAACAGGTGAGCGCGCTCGGCCTGGTCGAGACACAGGGCGCGGGCCACCGCGTCCAGAACGGCGGCCGAGGCGTTCGGGGTGCGGCCGCGCTCCAGGCGGACGTAGTAGTCGACGCTGACGCCGGCCAGCCGGGCCACCTCCTCGCGGCGCAGGCCGGGCACCCGCCGTCGGCCGGCGTGCGGGGGAAGGCCCGCCTCGTCGGGCCGGATCCGTGCCCTGCGGGAGCGCAGGAAGTCTCGCAGTTCCAGATTGGGTCCGCGCTCCGGTGACGTGCTCATTCCTTCAGGCTAAGGCGGTGCGCGGGGCCGGGTGCGACCCGAGAGGGGGTCTGCCGGACCCCCGGTGGATCCGGCCTCCCCTACCGGCACGCGCATGGTCCCGCACGGTGATCTCCTGGAATGCGACACCGCACGTCACCCCGGAGGATTCCCGTGGACAAGCCCCTGATCGTCATCACCGGCGCCAGTTCCGGCATCGGCGCCGCCACCGCCCGCCTGCTCTCCGCGCAGGGGCACCCGCTGCTCCTGCTCGCCCGCAGGCTCGAACGGCTGGAGGAACTCGCCCTGCCGAACGCGCTGTGCCGCAAGGTGGACGTCACGGACCGCCGCGCCGTCGAGGAGGCCGTGCGCGAGGCGGAGCAGCGGTTCGGGCCCGCCGACGCGATCGTCAACAACGCCGGCGTGATGCTGCTGGGCCGCATCGCCGACCAGCCGGTCGACGAGTGGGACCGGATGATCGACCTCAACGTCAAGGGCGTGCTGTACGGCACCCGCGCGGTGCTGCCCGGCATGCTCGCCCGCGGCAGCGGCACGGTGATCAACGTCAGCTCCATCGCGGGCCGCAAGACCTTCGCCGACCACGCCGCCTACGTCGCCACGAAGTTCGCCGTGCACGCCCTGTCGGAGAACCTGCGCGAGGAGGTCGCCGCGGCCGGGGTCCGAGTGGTGACCATCGCCCCCGGCGCCGTGGAGACCGAACTGCTCTCCCACACCAGCGACCAGCAGATCAAGGACGGTTACGAGGCGTGGAAGGAGTCCGCCGGCGGCGCACTGGACCCGCAGGTCGTGGCCGAGGCCATCGCCTACGCCTACCGGCAGCCGCAGAACGTCACCGTCCGGGAGATCGTCCTCGCCGCCACCGGTCAGGAGGCCTGAGCACCCGCCACCCCGGCGGCATGTACCGGGCCCCGGTCATCGCGGTGCCCGGCTTCCGCGACGGCGAGTCGATCCGGTGCTCCGGGCCGTCACGTCGATGGGAGACGGCCCGGGTCTACCGCGGTTTCCGGTGCCGGCCGGGCTGCTTCTCGGGCGCGGGCTGTTCCTGCGCCTGCGGCTGAGGTACGGGGTTGAGGAGCCGGGCAGCGGCGGCGTAGTCGTCGACCACGCTCACGGCCACCCACTGGAAGCCGTCCCACTCCAGGATGAGGCGCGGGGCGTCGGGGTGGAGGTGGGCCGCCCGTCGGGGGCCTGGGCCGAGGGTGACGGCCTTCAGCTCCCCGGGCTTGCGGAGTCGGCCTTGGCGGCGGGCTGCCCACTGGTCGAGCGGTTCGTCTTCGGGGTTCATCGTCGTACCTCCGCGTACCTCCGTCGAGCAGGAGCAGCACCTTACCGGCCCCCGGCGGCGCACTGGAGCCGCGCTCCCGGTGCCCGGAGACGGCGAGGGCGCGGTCCTCAGCGGGGTCGCGGTGGACGGTGCGTGGCCGCATGCGAGGCTCGGCCTGGCGGGCGGGATGCCCGGCCGCCGATGCATCCCGCCCCGCCAAGCCACCGCACCCGCTGCGACACTCGGACGACGGTGCTCCGCATGCCTCCCGAAGTGAGCGAGAACTCCTGAGGGCCCGGCCGTTCGGCACGGCGGGCATGGTCCGGGAAAAGCGCTCGACAGGCGGGCCGGTTCCGGCTGGGATGGTCTGGACCATGTAGCGCCCGTCGCCGTGCGGGCAAGGATCCGGAGCCGCGTGTGAGCACCGTCGACATCAGGCCCGCCATCGGTACCGCGCTGGTGCGCCGGCTCGTCGAGGCACAGTTCCCGCAGTGGGCGGGGCTGCCGCTGGAGCGGGTCGAGCCGGGCGGGTCCGACCATGTGGTCCACCGCCTCGGCGGGGAGCTGTCGGTGCGGCTGCCGCGCCACCGGGACGCCGTCGGCCAGGCGGCCGAGGAGCTGCGCCGACTGCCCCGGCTCGCCCCGCGGCTGCCACTGGCGGTGCCGGTGCCGGTCGCGGTGGGCGAGCCGGGCTCCGGATACCCGTGGCCGTGGGCGGTGTCCCGCTGGATCGACGGGGAGACGGCGACGGCGGAGGGGCTCGGCGATTCGATACCGGCCGCCCGGGCCCTCGCGGGGTTCCTGACGGCACTGGCGGCCTGCCCGACGGACAGCGGCGGCGAGGTACGGGCGCCGCTGGCGGAGCGGGACGCCGACACGCGGGCGGCCATCGCCGCGCTGGCGGGGGTGTTCGACGCCCGGGCGATGACCGCGCTGTGGGACGCCGCCCTCGCCGCCCCGGCGTGGGGGCGGGCGCCGGTGTGGTGCCACGGCGACCTGCACACCGGAAACCTGCTGACGACCGGGGGCGAGCTGAGCGCGGTCATCGACTTCGGCGAGCTCGCCGTCGGCGATCCTGCCTGCGACCTGACGATCGCCTTCACCCTGATGTCGGCCCGCAGCCGGGCCGAGTTCCGCACGGCGCTGGGGGTCGACGCGGACACCTGGGCCCGGGGGCGGGGCTGGGCACTGGCGACGGGACTCAACGCCCACGTCACGTACGCCGCCACCCGCCCCCGCGTCGCCGCGCAGACCACCCGTCAGATCACCGCGGCACTGGCGGGCTAGGTGTTCTGTCCAGGGAGGTTGTGGACGGGTGATGCAGGTCTCGGTTGAGGGATCTTGAAATGGGTGAGGGCCTTCTGGCCTGGTGTGGATTGCGACATCT